>JBJMOA010000122.1:0-9404 GCA_045803975.1 Gemmatimonadaceae bacterium | reverse complement strand
TACGCCGCTCGGGCTCGCGTCGTACCGCGGACTCATAGCCTTTGCGGTCTTGGTGGCACTAGTGATTTGGCGTTTGCTGGACGAGGAACGTTTGCTCGCTCGCGACTTGCCGGGATACGAAGACTACCAGCGGCGTGTCCGACACCGGCTCATTCCCTACGTATGGTAGTTGAACAACGACCATGAGCGTCGGCCGGCTACCACAAGTACCCCAGCGCTCAGGCAGGCCGCGAAAGAATCTTTCTATAAGAACCCTTCTTCTCTGGCCAATTTCAGGAATCAGCCACACATTGCCGGACCTGTCTACCAGATAGCTCTCACCGGACATGTGCACAAGCGCCAATGACAAGTCGCCACAATCTCGGGATCGCGTCGCTCCTCCTTGGGTCCGTCCTTTCGGCGTGCGGCGGAGACTCGACGTCTCCTCCGACGACGGGAACGATCGATTTCAACGTGGTCACGAGCGGGGTCGACATCGACGCCGATGGTTTTTTCTTAACGGTTGACGGCGGTTCGCCCCAGCCAGTTCCCGCCAACGGGACCTTGAGCATTTCCGCACTTCCTCCCGGAAATCACGCGCTGGCCATCAGCGGAGTCGCATTCAATTGCGATGTGAACACCGCGCCCACGTCGGCTTCCGTCACGGTGGGACAGACCACCCACGTCGACGTACAGGCGATCTGCACGCCCTTTCTCCGCAACGCCATCGTCTACGCCAGTCAACAATTCGGGTTCCCCGAGATCATGGTGATGCGCCCCGACGGCTTGCGGAGCGAACGACTCACGACTGACCAGGTGTCTTACGTCACGCCCGCCGTGTCGCCCGACGGACAGTCGATCGCTGTGGCTTCGTATGTCGGTGGATCGTGGAATGGGATCTACCTGCTCGATCGGTTCGGCAAGGGACGGACACTGCTTGTCAGCCATTCCGGCTCCGGCGCGCCGGCCTGGTCGCCCGATGGGACCAAGCTCTCATTCAGCGGCACCTTTCCTGGGCCGTACGGCGATTACGGCCGCATCTTCATCATCAATCGAGACGGAACCGGATTGCGGCAGCTATCGCCAGACGTCGCGCCAACGGACTACAAGTTTGATGGCGGCTCCTCGTGGTCGCCCGACGGGAAACGTTTAGTGTTCGAGAGAATGGGTATGTTGTTTTTGATCAATGCCGATGGTACAGGTCTCGACTCGACGGGAGTCAGCGGGCAGGACCCGGATTGGTCTCCAGATGGAACTCAGATCGCCTACGGGAACACCAACCTCGACGGAATCTGGGCGATGGATATGAGCTTCACGCCTCGTCGGCTCACAACAGCGGTTCAGCAGGATCAATCGCCTGCGTGGTCACCGGACGGGCTTCAACTCGTTTTTGAACGCGTAGAAAACAACTTCTCCCATCTTTACAGGGTCGGCGTCGATGGGACTGGTCTTACGCGACTGGGCAATGTGCTCCAAGCCGAGTACCAGCCAACCTGGAGCCGGAACTTCTAGCAGTCCGAGCTCTTTCGCATCACGTCACGACATCATTAAGCCTGCTTGCCGTCCATAAACAAATCCTCAGTGACGCCGCCGCATGAACACTCCGAATGGCCAGACTAGCAATGAGACGCTGCCGTTCACGAACAAAGACGCGCAAAAGCGGATGAACACGCGCCCGGGCTACGACCCCACATGGTCCGTGCTGGGTGACGTCGCTGACCGCGCGAAACGTTATCTCATGAGCGTCAACCAGCGTCGAGTAGCTCCAACGCGCGAAGCAGTGGCAGGCTTGGCCGCGCTCGACGTTCCGTTGCAGGATCGCCCAATTCCGCCAGAGGAAGTCGTTGACGAGCTCGATCGAATCGCCGGCCCCGCCACGCTGACAATCTCCGGTCCACGATTCTTCGGCTTCGTCAACGGCGGATCGTTGCCCGCGACGGTTGCGGTCAACTGGCTGTCGACGGCGTGGGATCAACACGGCACCTTCGCCGCGACATCTCCCGCGAGTACTGCCGTCGAGCGAATCGCGATGCGGTGGATAATCGATCTGCTTGGACTGCCCACGGAATCCGCCGGCGCTTTCGTCACCGGTACGACCGTCGCGCACATCACCGCACTCGCTGCGGCGCGTGATTTCCTCTTGTCGCAATGCGGCTGGAACATCGACAAGGACGGACTATTCGGTGCGCCACCCATCAATGTCATCGCCGGTGAGGAAGGTCACACGACGCTATTCAAAGCACTCGGCGTTGTCGGGCTCGGACGCGCGCGTGTCATCCCGGTACCAGTGGATTCGCAGGGACGGATGCGCGCCGATGCGCTCCCTCCGATCACCGGGCCGACGATCGTCTGCCTTCAGGCAGGCAACGTCAACACCGGCTCCTTCGACCCGTTCAACGAAATCATCGATCGCGTGCGCGGCTCGGCGCATCCAACGTGGGTGCACGTCGATGGCGCATTCGGCATCTGGGCTCGCGTTGCGCCTGCGCGCGCGCATCTCACCGCCGGCGTCGAGCGCGCCGACTCCTGGGCGACCGATGGTCACAAGTGGCTCAACATGCCGTACGACTGCGGAATGGCGATCGTCCGCAACGCCGACGCGTTGCGCAGGACCATGTCGTTCAAGGCGGATTACTTGCCCGCGGAGGCCGCGAACCCGGCGGATTACACTCCTGAAGGCTCACGACGCCCGCGCGGCGTCGATGCGTGGGCCGCGCTGCGAACCCTCGGTCGCTCCGGACTCGCTGATCTCGTCGAGCGAAACTGCCGCCTCGCAAAGCGATTCGCCGACGCCTTCGTCGCCGCCGGTTTCCCCGTCCTCAACGACGTCGTGCTGAATCAGGTTCTGGTTTCGTTCGGCGACCCAGAGCATACGCGCAGAGTGGTCGCTGCGATTCAGGAAGACGGGACTTGCTGGTGTGGGCCAACCGTCTGGCATGGGCAGACAGCAATGCGCGTGAGCGTGATCTCGTGGATGACAACCGAAGAAGATGTCGATCTATCCATCGAAACGATTCTTCGTCTTGCGCGATCGTAGCTGGGAGGTTGAGCGAGTCGATCCTCGCTCATCTTCGACTCAACGGTTGGGCGGTGCTTCTCGTGCGCCTTCTTTCAGGCGGACCGGTGAGTCGATTGCTTGCCCAAGCAGGTGCCTGAGCTGTTCGTCGCTGATGGTTGGCCACTTCGCGCGGGGGTAAGGCAACCGACGGCGGGCGGGAGCGTCCAGTCCCTCGAAGCAAATCCAGCCATTCTGAAAATTGCCGAGGAATTGGCGCCCACTCGAGCTGGCTTTACTGAGACCGGGCACTACGGACCAGGCCCGCCAGGCTCGCCCCTTATCGTCGGTGAACTCACGAACACCCGTCACATCGTTCTCGGTTTTGATCGGGCGCTCGCGCTCCACATACGTACGCCGCTTCATTTGACTGCGCACGGCGATGGTTTGTTTCGCAGCTAATGCAGCGGCTAGAAGGTCGTCCTCGAGCTCGCGAATCTCCTCGGTGGATTTCGTCGATACACCCTTTGCCTCTGCCTCACACGCATCCTCGAGTCTGCGTCGAAGCTCGTTTTCGGCGTCGTCCAGCAGGTTCTGAAGCGGATCGCGATTGGAAGGCTCGGAGGGATTTGGCGCCATTGATAACTCTGATGGGGTAAAGGGAACGGTGCAAAACCTTTACCACAGTGCGCTCGCGCTCTCTGCACATTCCCGCATGCAAAGTCGCGCGCCGAAACGGTGATCGCCGAAACGGATTTATGGATGGAGCTGCACGTTTCCCGTCTCCGTTATGTACATCGTCGGATTCTCGGTGTTAAACGGAGAGCAGTGATCTGCAGCTATGCCCGGCGCGGCTCTATAGAGGCTAATCCTGTCTCGCTGGAGACTCGATTCGTCGCCATTGTCCTCTACTGTCCAGGTCGCGTCCAGGGATTCCAGCTCGGGCGGGTCACTAACGGTAATGCGGCCGGCAACGCGGGCACGTTTCCCAGCGATGAAATAGCACAGAACGTCGCCATGAACGTGCGTGTTGATGCCAAAGACTTTTCCCGAGAAATTGAATTGCCCGGTCACGTTGTCGGGTGCCCCTCTGGCAATGAACGACATTCGCTGGGTGAACAAATCGGCGGTGAAGGTAACGTCCTGGAGAAGATCACCCGATGCGCCTCCTGTCGTGACGAAGGGACCGTTGCCTGGTCCTCCCGTCGGATCGGCACCTCCGCAGCCTGCCATCCCGAGTACAACCACGATCGCATTCAATAAAATCCCAGTCGTGCGCCACGTCATTTTTCACCGCCATTACTGTGGATGCTTCTAAGTTCTTCCTCCATTGAGTGACGGTTTGGCGCACTTGATCGCAACGGCCGACGTGTGACAGCCGCTCAGGGTTGCGCGAGCTTCTGCAGATCTCTCCACTTGATGAGAATAACCTTGTTGTCCTGCAGCGCCTTTTTAAACTCGGGGCTGTTCACAACGTCGTAATCGCGCTGGCGCCATGCCGATCCCCACGGCGCGTGGTTCACAGTCACAGCCTGCAGCTCGGCGTCGTCATGTCCTAAATGGACGATGATTTCGTTAAGGCCCGGCTTCAGATTGGCAATCGCGTTCAGGTAGAACTCTTTCCACCTCTCGGCGGGAACGTCATCGCCCGCCTGAATCAAGGCGTCGAGCGGAATGTCGTTTGGCCCAAGCGCCATCTGCGGGCCGAACGGATTGTTTCTAAGAGCAAGAAACGGGAGGTGATATTCGTGCGCGATTTTCATGTACGTCGCGAGAACCGCTGGCGTCGTGAACAGCGACCCCATGTGGCTGTCGAGATGTGTGGGACGAATCCCCAACGCCATCGCCCGCTGGATCTGCGCTCGCAGCTCGAGCTCGATTTCCTCTTGCTTCGCCCTCACGGCGACGGTGCTATCGTTGTTCGGAAAAGTGCCATCGGCCTCGAGCAGGCTGGGAACTTTGTCCCTCGACTCAACGCTGCCCCATCGATAGGTCTGCCATTCGGCGGTAAGCGTCAGGTGCAGTCCCAGATCGGCGTCTGGATGTGCTCTCGCATACGCCGCGACTTCGGTTATCCACGGCGTCGGTACCATGATGCTCGCCGAAGAGATGACACCTTTGTCGAGCGCGTCGAAGCTGGCCGCGTTGGCGGAGTGGGCGAAGCCAAGGTCGTCGGCGTGCAGAATCAGCAGCTTGGCGTCGCGGGGATATCCCAGCCGCTCGGCGACTGTCCTGGTCTGAGCGGACAACGATGACGCAGCGAAAAGCAGTATTACCGACAGCCAGCGCGACGTAGTCATTGGGTACCCTCGGAATTCGTGTTTAGGACGATGAGGCATGTGCGCCCTTCCAAATTACTGCCGCGTCATAGCCGTGGATCGTCTTGACGACGTCGGGATTCCAGCCCCCGATGCCACGCATTGCGAGTGGCCGCGCGGCGCGGAGGTCGATCACTTCATGGCCCGTCGCATTCGCGTTTGAAAGCACGCGCGTCAGGCGTTGGTCGCCGGCGCGGAAGTCGTCGAACTCATCGCTCGACACGGAGACGAAGGTGCGCCCGGGGCCGAGTACAGCCTGTCGAGAGCCAGGGCCCGGGAGGACGATGACATGGAAAGCGCGATCTCCGCTGAGCGCCGCCACTTCATCCGGCATCGAGCCGAGATCGAAAACGTTGACGTAATCGAGGCCGCGGATCATGTGGTTGTAGCCAAATTTGAACATAACTTTTGGCGCGATTCCGGCGCGCTGATCTTCGCTGAGCCGCTCGGCCAGGTTTTGCCGCATCCATTGCGTGCGGCGCTGCATGTACGGCCACGCGCCTCCGGTCCGTTCCGCAGTTTCGATCGCAAGCGACTCCTCGAGCGTGCGCATAATCGCCGCACTCGCGTCGTCGGGCTTCGGCCATGCAGCCCGCACCGCTGACACCAGGGCTGGGTCTTCCGCGAGCAGGAACAGGTCATCCGGATTTCGAGTTTGCGCGTTTCGCGCCCATGCGTTGATTGACGCCTGCTTCAGGCGAATGAAGGGCTCCCGGGCGCGTTGCGGAACTCTGGGTTCGAGCCTCGAGATCAAATACCGATCGCTGAAAATTTCACGGTCGAGTCCCCAAAGAACTCGCTCGTTCCTGGGCGCGGCGGCGATGACAGATGCGATGAACTCGGCTTCCTGACGCATGTGCATCGGACTCCAGGTGTCGGGGGTCGCGAAAAAATTCAGAATCCCCTGCAGGCCATTGCGCCTCGCCGCCGTCTCGATGTCCTGTGCGATGGGCGGTGAAAGCTCGATTGCTACTCGGCTGTAGCCCGATGCACGAAGCGCCTTGAACAGCGCCGCCGAGAGCTGCGCGGTCTCCATGACTCCGTGTTCTTCGCCGATCAGTGTGAAGCGTGCATCGCGCGCTTGCTGTACGAGCCAATCCCAGCCACGTCCGGCCGGCTGACCATCGGTCATCGTGATGGGAAGTCTGTTTCGTTGAAGCGCTTCGAGAAGGCGCGCTTCCGGGCCAGTCTGCGGTTGCGCAGGAGAAGGCGCGGCGTTCTGGCTCGAGCCGCGTTTGCCCGTGAGCAGGAGCAACCCGCTCGCGACGAGTAGATCGCGCCGCTTCATCGTCCGCTGCTCGCCGGAGCAAGCCCCGGGACATAAAACCCAGCGACCCCGATTGTGACAGCGCGAATATCGAATGGCATCAGGTTGGTCAGCACAATGACAGCCACCTTATCATCGATGAAACGCGCAAAGATCGCCGTAAAGCCAGTCACGTGGTCTCCGCCGTGAGCCATAACGCGGTGCCCCTGCCACGTTGGTAGGTCCCATCCCAAACCATAGCGCGTACCGTCGCTTTCTTGCACGATCGAATCGTTCTTCAGTTTGATCGGCATCGCCATCTGTGCCAGCGTCGAGGCTTTGAGGATCTTGCCTTGCTCGAGTGCGATCTCCCACTTGGCCATGTCTTCGACCGTCGAGACGAGGCCTCCCGCCGCCGATTCCATAATGGCGGGGGTGAATATAAGGCCGTTGACCGGGACGTCTCCGAAGTGGTTGTAGCCGGCGGCGCGGTTGGGGATGATGTCGAACTGGCTATAGACCCGTGTGCTCGTCATGCCGAGCGGAGTGAAGATGCGATCCTTGAGGAACTGTCCCCACGGTTTGCCGCTCACTTTCTCGATGATCATGCCGAGCAGATGGTAGCCCGTGCTGCTGTATTTTCGCCCCTCGCCTGGCGCAAACTTCAGCGGGCGCGCCGCCGCCCATCTGATGATCTGCTCGGAACTGTCGGTTTTTTGCGCAAACGCGACAATGGCTGCGCCGCCGCCCTGGTCCTGGACGAAGCTCGGGATGCCGGACGTATGAGTGAGCATCTGGCGCACGGTCACATCGCTCCACGCCTGTGGCAACTCACTCAGGTATTTGGTGATTTTGTCGTCGAGTCCGATCTTGCCGTCTTCGACGAGCAGCATGATTCCGCAAGCGACGAAAGACTTGGTGATCGACTGTATCTGATACACCGTGCCTGGAGTGGCTCGAACGTTCAGCTCCATGTTCGCCAGACCATACGCTTTGCTCTTGACGACCTTGCCGTCTTGCACGACCGCAAGCGAAAGCCCCGGAATATGCTGCTTACTCATTTCCCCTTCGATGTACGCGTCCAGTTTGTCAGCCTGTGCAAAGGCGCACTCGGCCGAGGCAAACGTTGCCAATAGCAGCAGGCAAAACGCGGCGGAAAACCGCCGAGTGCGATGGCCAAGACGGATGCGAGATGGTTGCGACATCGGAGCTCCGGAGCAGGTAATGGCCGCAGACGGCCCCTCGGAGGACGGGTAAACGTTGAGCCCAATCAGGTCTTGGGCTAAGACATGCGAGACTCGAAGAAGGTTTGAAGAATCAGCATTGCCACTGCCGCATTCAACGACTCTATTTGAGGAGGGAAGTCCCAAAATGCACAAACTCTTTAAGAGCTATTTACGATGACGGCGTCGCCGCCCTCACCACGCGCGATCGCTATCGTCTGGCTGCTTTACTTCCTGACAGCGATCCTCGGCGCGGTTCTGACCAAAGGCATCGTGGTTTCGGCCGATGCCGCCGCGACGGCGAACAACATTCTCAGCCACGCGAGCGTCTACCAAGCCGGAATCGGCCTCGATCTCGTTTCGAACCTTCTTTACCTCGCGCTCACGGCGCTGTTGTTTGGATTATTCAGGCCGGTGAATCCAAACCTGGCGTTGATTGCCGCCGTCTTCGGTCTGGTTGGCGGCACCGTTCAGATCGTCGGCGGCCTGCTCCGAATAGCTCCGCCGGTCATCCTTGCAAATCATCAATTGGGCACTGCATTTGGCGCCCAGCAGGTGCGGGCAACCGCGCTGCTCAGTCTCACTCTTTACAACACTGTATTTCAAATCTCCTTCGTGTTGTTTGGATCCTTCATGCTGTTCACCGGCCTTCTGATTCTCCGGTCGACATTTCTGCCCAGGTGGCTCGGCTGGTGGTGGGTCGTTGCGGGTACTGCCGCTCTCATTTTTCTGTGGCCGCCACTAGCGACCAAATTCTTTCCGTTGATTCTCGCGGCAGACACGGCGGAGCTCGCCCTTCTGCTGTGGCTCCTGGTAAAAGGTGTCGACACGTCGAAGTGGAGAGCCCAAGGCGGGATTTCTGCGGCCTGAAACGGTCGGAGTCGCTTAGCGCGGTCCGAGCAGGTCCCAGCGATTGCCGGCGATATCGAGGAACACCGCAACCTGCCCGTACAGTTCGGTGCGCGGCGGTCGTACAAACGTCACGTCTGCCGCCAGCATTTTCTTATACTGCGCCTCGAAGTCATCGACGCGCAGGAACAGACCAACTCTACCCGCGAACTGATCTCCGACGATTGCCGTTTGCTTCTCGCCATCCGCGCGCGCGAGCAATAGGCCTGTTTGTGCGCCAGGCGGCCGCACCACAACCCACCGCTTCGGCCGCCCGTCGGTGGTGAGCGACGGCGAATCTTCCACGAGGTCGAAGCCGAGGACGTCGACGAAAAATCGAATCGCTGGATCGTACTCGTGGACCACTATCGCGAGGAGGTCGAGACAGGTCATTGGCGAATCCACCACGGGATGAGAAACTTTAGATGACCATCGTAGAAACCAGAGTAACTGCTTCTGATATTCACGCGCGTTCCCTAGATGGCGTCAAGCAATCGTTTGACTCACGGTGAGCCCCACATCATTATCTGACTGATGAAATGGGGCCGCACCACCAACGGACTTCAGCCTGCGCGCTGGTCGATCAATCTCCTGCTGGCTGCTGCGGTCGCGGCGCAGACGGCTTATTCGCAGGCTGCGCCGGCTGTCGCGATTGCAGCTTCTGCCGCCGACCGACGCGCGATCGACAGCGCCCGCGCGATAATGCTTGCCGGAATGCGGCGGTCAGGGATTCCCGGCGCGTCGGTCACAGTCCT
>JBJMOA010000121.1:0-12985 GCA_045803975.1 Gemmatimonadaceae bacterium | reverse complement strand
AGGCGACTGGCTCGTTTGATGGGCGGTGATCTGACGGTGAGAAGCACGGTCGGAAAGGGTACGACGTTCACGTTATGGCTGCCGGCTGAGGCGCGGAAGACGGCTATTCCTCCTCTGCCACAACCCGTGACGACCACAACGAAGGGTGAGCGCGATGTGGAAGGCCTCGCCGACGTTGGAGAGATGTTGCTGCGGGAAGTCGGCAGCACTCTGGAGACAATCGTCGCCCGCATTCGCACCGACGAAAGCCTGAGCATCGCCGCCGGTCTCAAGTTCACGCAGCTCTCCGATCATCTGGCGTGCTTCCTCGCCGACATCGCATCTGCGATGGTCGTGATCGAGGAATTCGAGGGACAGCCGTCCCCGCTACTCGCGGATGCGACGGAAATTCAGCGGCTCATTTCCGAGCGTCACGGTACCCAACGCGCGCGGCTCGGCTGGACCGAATCGGCGATGCGTCGGGAATTTATGATCGTTCGCGAGGAGCTCGAGCGCGTGGTTCAGCGCGGCTTCCGTCAGGGTCGGCGGTTGCAGGTCGAGGACGCAGTCGCGGTGCTCGAGCGGTTCATCGATCAGGCGGAGTACGTCTCTGTCAGGGCGCTCGAGGCTGCGCGCACGGGATAGCTCTAACCGACGCGCTCGCCAGTGGCAGCGTCGAAGAAATGCGCTCGCTCGAGGTTGAACGCGAGCACCACATTGGAACCGAGCGGCGGGAGAGGTTGCGGCGGAGAGACGCGGGCCGTGAGATCATGCCGACCGGCGCGCGCGTAGATGAACGTCTCGTTGCCGAGGGACTCGACGAGATCGAGTCGCGCTGTCGCGGTAGCAGGGGCAACCCCTGGGTCTGCGACTATCAGGACGTCCTCGGGCCGCACGCCCATCGTAATCGCCCGGCCGCGCGCGGAGGTGAGCGGCGCGGCAACACGGGACGGAAGATTGATTTCCCAGTCTCCGCCTTCGACGACGAACCTCGGTAATTCGCCGCCCTCGACCGTTCCATCCACGAAATTCATCGCCGGATTCCCAATGAATCCCGCGACGAATTTGTTTTTTGGTTTCTCGTAGAGATTGATCGGCGTGTCGATCTGCATCACGTGGCCCTTGTTCATCACGACGATGCGATCGCCGAGCGTCATGGCCTCGACCTGATCGTGGGTGACATAGATCATCGTCACCTTGAGATCCTGGTGGAGGCGTGCGATCTCGCGCCGCATCGAAACGCGCATCTGCGCATCGAGATTTGATAGCGGCTCGTCGAACAGGAATGCCTGCGGCTGACGAACAATGGCTCGTCCGAGCGCGACGCGCTGCCGCTGACCCCCAGAGAGTTGGCGCGGTCTGCGATCGAGATAATCGTCGAGCCCGAGCGTCGTAGCGGCGAGGCGCACGCGCTTGTCGATCTCGCCCGTTTCCATGTTGCGCAGCTTGAGAGCGAAGCCGAGGTTTTCGCGCACGGTCATGTGCGGGTAGAGCGCGTAATTCTGGAACACCATCGCGATGTCGCGCGCCTTGGGCGGAACGTCGTTGACGACGCGATCGCCGATCCTGACGGTGCCGTCGCTGATCGACTCGAGACCAGCGATCATGCGCAGCGTGGTACTCTTTCCGCACCCCGAGGGCCCGACGAGCACGACGAATTCTCCGTCCTGCACATCGAGATCGACGCGATCGACCGCTACTTGCTGCGCACCCTCAGTATAGATTTTGCGGACTCCCTCCAGCTTCACTCTCGCCATACGGCCCCGTTGATTTTTTTCTCCACTGGCACCCCAAAGCTGAAGGACAACAAAAGGTGCCGGGTGCCGGGTACTGGGTGCTGGGTGCGAGGTAAAGTCGTCTTGGCTCGTACCCAGTACCTAGCACCCGGTACCCGGCACCTTTTGTTGCAGTTGGTTAGCCCACAAAGCGTCCCAGTTTCACCGCCGCGATGACTCGGATTTATACCTTCCCCGACGATTTCCTGTGGGGCACCGCGACCTCCGCGTACCAGATCGAAGGATCCCCGACGACGGATGGCGCCGGCCGCAGCATATGGCACCGCTTCTCGCACACGCCCGGCAATACCTGGCTCGATCAGACGGGCGACATTGCCTGCGACCATTACCGGCGCTACAAGGACGACGTCGCGGTGATGGGCGAGCTGGGGACGAATGCCTACAGGTTCAGCATAGCGTGGGGACGGATCTTCCCCGAGGGAACGGGCACCGTCAACAAAAAGGGAATCGATTTTTACTCGCGTCTCGTCGACGAGCTGCTGAAGAGGAACATCAAGCCGAACGTCACGCTTTACCACTGGGATCTTCCGGAAGCGCTCGACGACCGGGGCGGGTGGCTCAATCGCGACATCGCCGATTGGTTCTGTGATTACGCAGTGGCCATGTGGGAAGCCCTCGGCGATCGCGTCGAGATGTGGACGACACTGAACGAGCCGTGGGTGGTTACTGACGGAGGATATCTGTCGGGCGTGCTCGCGCCCGGGCACGCCAATCTCTTCGAGGCTCCCATCGCTACGCACAATCTCCTGCGCGCGCACGGGATGGCGGTCGAGAGATTTCGCTCGACGAAGGCCGCGAAGAAAGGAAAGATCGGGATCACGGTGAATCTGGAGCCGAAATATCCGGCCACTGATTCTGCGGAGGACCTGGAGGCGGTGCGGCGCGCGGATGCCTACATGAACAGGCAGTATCTCGATCCGGTTTTCCGCGGCAGCTACCCGGACGAGATGCGCCAGATCTTCGGCGAAGCGTGGCCCGACTGGTCCGAGGACGACATGCGCCAGATCAAGCAGCCGATCGATTTCCTGGGAATCAACTATTACACGAGGAAAGTCGAGCGTTATCACCCCGACATGCTGCCGCTCCGTACGAAGCACGTGCCACAGACCGACAGCACGCAAACCGAAACGCATTGGGAAGTTTATCCCGCCGCGCTCACGAAAATTCTGCTGTGGGCGACCGAGCGATACGGAAAGCCACCGATCTACATCACGGAAAACGGCGCCGCCTTCTACGATCCGCCACACGCGATCGACGGCAAGATTGAGGATCCACTTCGCATCGAGTACTATCGCCAGCACCTGCGTGCCGCGCACGACGCGCTGCAGCAAGGCGTCGACCTGCGCGGCTACTACGCGTGGTCGCTGCTGGACAATTACGAGTGGTCCCTCGGCTACTCCAAACGCTTCGGCCTCGTGCACGTCGACTACTCGACGCAGCAGCGCACAATCAAGGCGTCCGGCCGTTATTACGCCGAAGTGATTCGGAGCAGAGGCCAGTCTCTGGGGAACTGACACGCCGCGGTTCATTTCGCGTAGCGGATGGTCACGATCGCCGGCAGTTTTTGGACTCTGATTTCCGCGCCCTTGATCGCCGCCGGAACTCCATCGACGGCCGCTGACAGAATTGGCTGGTCGAGCGGGCTGTATACGACGATCCCCCCGGGCGGCATCCGAATTCCCGTGCGCAGATTCAGTGTCACCACTTTTCCAACTGCCCGCATATCGTAATTCAGCGGGCCGTACTCCGTGCTCAGGTTCGAAACCCGGATCCCTGGATCTTCCCTGACCCACTCGTCGCGCACGCCGGCGCCAATCACCAGCGAGCTGTCGCTTTCGCGCTCGTACGCGAGCATGTCAAGGAAGCTTCTGATGTAATCGCTTCCGACCCAGGTATGCGGCATGTCACCAATGAAGCGCGGCGACTTGGGATCGCGGTACACGACTTCCGCCCACTGATGCCAGGCGGCTGGTCGTTGACCCTGGAAGAAGAAATCGAGGAGCTCGTGCGCTCGTGCACGCTGGCCGAGTTGCACGTGCACGCCGACGGTACGGAGCTCGTAAGGAGTGTAAGCGTCCCACGGCTTGATGCCCAACGCGCGTTGGCGGGCTTCCTGGAAATACTTATCGAAGGTGCGATTCAGCAGCGGACCGGGCAGTCGTCCCGCTTCGCCCACGGGAGTGACCGCGATCGTCGTCGACGTCGCGTCGAAATCCGCCAATTCCACCGAGCCAGGGATGTAGTCGATTCTCCGCGAGATCACTACCTGACGAATCGATTCGAACAGATTCGCCCGGAAGCTGTTCCGGAGTTGCGCATACCTGGCTGCGTCCGGCCTCCCCAACTCGCGCGCCATGAACGCCGCGTCCTTGAAGCCGCGCAGCGCGAAGAAATCATCCCAGTAGGAATGCATCGGTTTCGCGCTATAACCTTCGTGGCTTATAGACTGAGGCAATAATCCGTAAAACGGTCTCGTCGTGCCCGCACTGAACTGCTCCGTCATTCTCTCGTGGCGAAGCGAATCCATATATGCCACGGCCTTCTCGACGTGCGGCCACATCTTCTCCAGCTCCGCTTTATCTCCGGTGTGCCGATAGTACTCGGCTACCACATAAATGAATTCGCCGTGGCTATCGTTCTCCGGCACCGGTGTCGCGCCATGCTCATCGACACAGCATGGCACCTTGCCGTTCTCGTACTGGTATTGCGCGAACCAATCGATGAAATCCTTGACGTCTTTGTCGTGGCCGAGCCTGAGAAGCGCGGTAGATGTCAGAGAGCCATCACGAATCCACGAGCGCGAGTAGCTGCGTGAGCCCGGTTGGAGCGCGGGGCCATCCCGATTGATGAGAATGTCGGCGAGCTGCGTGCGCATCGTCTGCGTGTAGCGCGCAGCCGACGGGGGGAGCGTGATGCTGACTGGCCCAAGCTTGGTCCGCCATTCGCCGGACACTTGCTCCAACTGCGACGACACCGCGCGCTCGCCTTGTCCGGGAAGCAGCGTCGTGCCGAGCTTGAGATCGCCGCCGTGCAGCGGCACTGCGATGTCGATCGGGCTCGACGTCGCGTGTGGTCCCAGCTCCAGTTGATATGAGAAAGCCGCGGACGCTCTGCCCGTGGGGTCTATCACCGAGATAGGCGCGGGGACTTTCCCGACGCGCAGCCAGTCCACGATGTTGCCGTCATCGAAGGCGATGGCGCCGAATCCGCTCGCCGATGCCAGGGACCGCACGAACTTGTTGCCGGTGACGCGCACCGATGAGCCCTGGAGCGCGATCGAATCGACCTTTGCGACACCACCGGGAAGATTGAGGAACTGCCAGGGCGGATTTACCTGCAGTGGTCTCAGCGCGAGGAAGAGTGTCGGCTTTTTGTAGCTCCTCGATTTGTTGGTGATTCGGTAGCGCGCGTACAGCACCGATGAGTCCGCCGCACCGGCGACAAACGGGGCGATAGTGAGATCAAGATCAGTCGTGCTCCACACGACCTGCGGGAGTGGCAACGCTTCCAGACTCGTTGCGACCGAGGTCTTTACATCGTTCCACGTAAGCAGGCGCCCTTCGAGGTAGAGAAATGGCTCGATCGAAAACTCGCCTCGTCCAACTTCGATCATGCCCTCTTCGTTGATCAGAGCTTCGGCGCTGTCGCGATCGACACCGATAACCGTCCAGTAGGACTGCTCGTTTGAGAGGTAGCGTGGGAAGCTGCCGCGTGTGGCATCCCTCGCCATTGCGAAGAAGAGCGCGTTTTCGTTTGGCGCCCAGTCGAGTGGTTTGACACTGATGTCGCGAATTCCGTAACCGCTCGCGCCTTCTGCAGACTTCAGGATGACGCGAACGAAGCGGGTATCGCTCTCCGGCATGTACAGATAGTCGCGAAGCAGCGGAGCTGCAGCAGTTGAAGTTCTGCTTGACGTCGTGTTGGGTGATCGCGGAGTGGTTTGCGCTGTCGCCGAAACTGACGTTCGACTGACGACGTAGAGCGGTCGCCACGTTTGGCCGTCAAGCGATCCCTGCACTTCGTAGGAAGCCGCGCGCCTGTTTGGCTCCCAGGTGACGACGATGCCACCGAATTCACGCCGCTTGAGGAAATCGATGTTGATCGTGTCCGCCACGCCTGACGCCGAGTTGACGGTCGCACCCGCGCGAGGCGGGCTGCGCCAGGCGGTTGTGAGATCGGCATCGATTGTTCGCGAAACGTCGTATCCCTGGACCTGCGACGATGCGGTTACGCGTGGGGTCCAAGTGTACGGCGTCGCGGGCTCGAGGGGTGTAAAGGAGAGATCGTCGAGCCAGACACTTCCCTTGCCGCCCGACCCGGCGGTGATCGCAATCTCCAACGCCGCAACGCGTCTCAGCTCTCTGTCGGTCGTCGGTCCCCACGCAAAAGAGATCTGCCGCTTCTTGCGCGTGATCGTCGTCCAGTCCTTCGGAAACTGGAAGTTGGGAGTGTTGGACCACCACACGTTGTCGCCGGTCGCATCAACGAGCTTGAACTCGAGCGTGTTGGTGGGCGCGTTGCCTTTGATCGCGAACGAGAACTCGTAATTCGCCGGCAGCGGGAGATCGAGCGGCCGGCGGATGACCCCGTAGCCGCCATGCCCATGGAAATCGAAGTCGACGCGCATCGCTCGCCCGTGCGCGCCGTTCGAGTCGGGATGAACCGACATCTCGACACCGTCTGCCGGCGTAACCGTCCACTGCGTAACGGAGTCGAAGGAATCCAATACTATCGTAGGCGATGTGGGAGGTAGGGCTTGCGCTTGTATTCGGACCGCGACTACAACGCCGACAGCCAGCACGCAGCGCAATGGTCTGCGCTTCCCCCGTCCCCCGTCCCCCGTCCCTCTTCCCGCCGTCATCCCTTCACGCTCCCGGCCATCACGCCCTGGATGTAATAACGCTGCAAAAACAGAAACACTGCCAACACCGGAATCACAGTGAGAACTGATCCCGCCATCATCAGCTCCGTGTCCATCACGTGCTCGCCTGAGAGATTGGCGAGAGCCACGGGCAGCGTATAATGCGCCTCGTCGCTAAGGACGATCAACGGCCACATGAAATCATTCCACGTCGCAAGGAAAGTCCAGATCGCGAGCGTCGCGAGAATGGGAAGAATCCCCGGCACCACAACTGACCAGTAGATGCGAAGCTCCGACGCTCCGTCGATGCGCGCGGCGTCGAGCATGTCGTCGGGAATCGAGAGCGCGTACTGTCGGATGAGGAAAATCCCGAAAATGCTTGCCATCCCCGGGATGATCACGCCCCAGTAGGTGTTGATCAGGTGCAGGTTCTTCATCAGGAGAAAGAGCGGCAGCATCGCCACCTGCACCGGCAGCACGAGGCCCAGCGAGAGAATTCGAAAGGTGCGGTCGCGCCCGCGGAATCGTAGCTTCGCGAACGCGTACCCGGCCATCGAGTTGATGACCAGCGATATCGCCGTCACGGTGACTGATATGAGCGTGCTGTTGACGAGGTATCGTCCGAGATTCAGCCGCGTGAACAGCTCGCGATAATGACTGAACGTGATCCGACTGGGAATGAGATGCGGCGGATAGGTATTCGCCTCACCGGTCGGCATGACCGACGCCGACAACATCCAAAGCATCGGCATCAAAGCGATCAAAGCGCCGATAATCAACAACGTGTAGAGGACGATCTGCGAGATCCGCCGAGGCATCTACGCGTGCTCCTTCTGAAGTCGAAACTGAACCAGCGTGGCAATCAAAATGACGACGAACAAAACAAACGCGATCGCCGCCGCGTACCCCATTCGCCACCACCGGAATCCTTCCTCGTACATCATGAGCACGACACTGGTCGTCGCGCGCAGCGGTCCGCCCTGCGTCATCACGTACGGCTCCGAGAAGAGCTGGAAGTACCCGATCATCGTGATGACGCCGACAAAGAGGAGGGTCGGGCCGAGCAGAGGCAGCGTCACGGCGGAGAATCGGCGGACGGGTCCGGCGCCATCGATCTCCGCCGCGTCGTACAGGTCCTGCGGAATCGCCTGCAGCCCGGCGATGAAGATCAGCATGTTGTAGCCGAACTGCTTCCATATCGCGAGCAAAATGATCGCCGGCATCGCCCAGTGCGGGTCGCCGAGCCAGTCGATCGGAGCGATGCCGACGTGCGCGAGCAGGTAATTGAGGAGGCCGTAACGCGTGTGATACAGATAGCGCCACACGATCGCAACGGCGACGAGCGTCGTAACGAACGGCGTGAAGTAGATCGTGCGGAAGAAGGTCTTGAAGCGAACGAGCTTGGCGTTCAGCAGGAGCGCGGCGGCGAGAGAGACGGCGATGGTGAGCGGCCCGCCCACGAGCGCGAAATAGAACGTGTTCTTGAGTGCCTGCCAGAACTCGGGGCTGCGAAAGAGTTTCGCGTAGTTCGCGAGTCCGACGAAACGCGTCGTCGACGGATTTGCGATCGCGTAGATGTCGAAGTCGGTGACGCTCAGAACGAGCGATGCGAGCACCGGCAGGAAAAAGAAGATAAAAATGAGAGCAAGGGCCGGCGCAAGAAACAGCCACGCAGCCTTCCCAACATCCGACGGCGCTCGGAAACGTTGAGTATCAGCGCTCATCGTTTTTGATCTTGGGCGAGGAGGTACCGCCGCTTGTCGAGCATGGCATTCACGTCCCGATCGAGCGACGCCAACGTCTGATCGATGGTCCTCGACCCACGAATCGCCTGCTCCCCGTGCTCGAAGATCGTCGTGGCGATCTCCTCCCACTCCGGTACCTGCGGCAACGGAACCACTCGCTCTAATTGATCACGAAATGCCTTCGTGTACTTATTGTTCGCCAGCGCCGTATCCGCCCACGCCGTCTTCCTCGGCGGCAAGTCCCCGGTGAGTCTGTAAAACTGGAGCTGCACCTCGGGACGCGAGAGATACTCCATCAGCGTCCATGCCTCTCTCTTGTGTTGGGACCCGGCAAACAGCGAGAGACTCGAGCCACCAGCCATGGAGACGCCGGGACCATCGGCGCCAGGCATCGGCGCGGTCATCCACTTTTTCTGCGTCGCGGAATCGAGGCGATTCTTGAACTCGCCGATGTACCACGGACCCGAGATGTACATCGCGATGTTGCCGCGCTCGAACTCCTGAAAGAGGTTGGACACCTGCGAGCTCGACACGGGCGACGCGAGTCCCTGCCGGTAAAAGCTGATGTAGAAGTCGAAAGCCTTTCTGAATTCAGGCTGCTCAAACGCGCCATATCGTCCGCCATCGCGCAAGATGGGCGAGCCAACGTCCATCGCGAAGATGACGGGTTGAGGCCACTCGTTCGTCGGCATTAGCAACGGGAAACGAGTTGGCCCCATGCGCAGCTTCATCGTTTTCATTGCCGCAACCCACTCCGCCCACGTCTTCGGAAATTCCTTGTACCCGGCCTCGGCGAGTAGATCGGTGCGATAGTAGATCAACCGGGTGTCGACGTACCAGGGGATGCCGTAAGTCTTTCCGTTGACGACGTTCGTCTTCCAGATCCCGGGAAAGAAATCATCGCGTCGAATTTCGGTTGACTGCGTGGCGAAACTATCGAGCGGTGCGAGCGAATTGAGGGCGACGAACTCCGGGACCCACGTATTGCCGAGCATTGCGATGTCGGGGGTGGCTTCGCCGACATAGGCGGTGAGGAGCTTTTCGTGTGCGGCCGTCCACGGGATCTGCTGCACCTCGACGTGGATGTTCGGATGCTCTTTCTCGAATCCCGGAATGAGCTCGGAGAGAACTTCGCCCTCGCGGCCCATCGCCCAAATGCGCAGCGTTGTCTTGCTGCCAGCAGACGCGCTCGAGCACGAGTAAAGAGCGAAGACGAACAGAGGGGCAGATGCGATTCTTCGCAGGAATTTTGCTGGACGGGAAGGCTTGCGTGGCATTATGCTGAACGTACCCGAAAATGGAGATCGTATGCGCCTGTTCTGTAGGACCGCATTACTTGCCGCCGTCGTCTCAATGCTCGCCTGCCATAGTCTCGCTGCACCCCCGGCGCTGCCGGCCGATTTCGCGCTAAAAGACATCGACGGCAGGTCACTTCCGACCTACGTGTCGTGGTTTCCGGAGAGCCCCACTGTAATATCTGCGACGGTCCACCTCGACGGGCTGGGTACCGCAACGATCACTGAACATCGTTTGCAAATGGCGGGCGGCGATGTAACGGTAACCTCAAGCTACACCTATGCGATCAGCGGTAACGCGATAACGTTCAACTTCGACTGTCCTGCGAATGCCAACTGCGTCGCCCCGCCGAAAGGGACGATTTCCGGGTCACGACTCTCGCTCGACATGAGCGGCGGTGGATCCCACAGGATTTTCTATAACTATTTACTCGCATCAGACTGAGTCAACATGACGGTTTCGCCGGCGTCAGTTACCCAACCAGCCGCCGGTGAAGCCCGCCTTCTTCAGTCCGGCTACGACGTATGGATTCCTGCGCATAGTCTTCCAAATCAAATCAGACCGATAGTTCTCGATCATCGCGATGATCGGCCCCTGATCGATCCCCAGATAATCGCCATCGAACCATCCAACGCCTGCAACTACGTGTCCGTGATGCGGCTGGATCGGTAGCCGGAACGTGGGATTGAAGGAGTCCAGAAATCCGTAGTTCGTGAACAGGTTGTCGCCGTACTTCTCGCGCATAGTGATGAGCGCGGGAATCGCGATCTCCGGCGCAAATGGGACCGATCCGCCGGGCGCCGTCGGCGCGAGAGTCCCGTCATCCATCACATAGTCGGCAGCGACGCCGCGCGCAGAGTAGGTATGGAATTGTCGGCTGCGTCCGTCGATGACGACCGTCGTGTCGTGCGGACCATCGACGGCTGTGAATCCCCAGACGTTCGGTCCGTAGTCCCGCCACTGCGCGGGATTGTCAATCGCGTACGATCGTTGAGTGAGCGTCGCCCGCCTCGAGTTCTCGAAGTAGTCGATGCCCTTCCCACGCATGTACGCGTCCTGTATTCCGCGGAAGTCGATCCAGATGTGCGAATACTGGTGGCCGAATAGCGGCGGGAAATTGACGAGCGGTTTTCCGTAATAATCCATCCAGACATAAGTGCTCGTCCACGCCGTCCAGCCGGCAGGATCGATCGGATGCGTTGGCGAGCCCAGGCCAAGGATGTAGACGATCATTCCTTCGTCGTAACCTTTCCAGTCGGAGTTGATGAAACCGGACTCAGGATGCCAGCCCATGCTGACGAGTGGCGAGTTGTGCACTGCCCACGGCCAATCGACGCGCAAGTAGATCGAATCCGCATATGCGCGGATCGCGCTTTCTGTCGGATCGGCGCCCGTGAAATACGACTGACAAAAAAGAACGCCGCCGAGTAGCAGCGACGTGTCAATGGTGGAAAGCTCGACGCGCTCGAAGCGGTAGCCAGTCTGCATGTCGAGAAAGTGATAGAAAAATCCCTTGTATCCCGTCACGTTCGTCGGCCCTGGACCCTGGGGCGCGTTGTACATGAAGCGCAGGGTATTCAGAGTCCGTTGTGCCGCGTCCGCACGCGCGACGTAGCCGCGTTCGACACCGACGGGGTACGCGGTTAATGCGAACCCGATTGCGGCAACACTCGAGAAGCTTTTCGTTGGCCATCGATCGGGAGTGAGTCCATTGTTCGGATCTGTCCGCTCCCAAAACCAGTTGAAAGTCCGTCGCTCTAGCGTATCGAGAAACGCCGTCTGTCGAACCGTGAGCTGGGATGGCGGAATCGGGCCCGCAGTTCCAGTAATCGATGTTGCGGTCGTGCAACTGCAAATTCCTAGAAGGAGATAAGCCGAAACGCGTCGTAGTAGCCGGATATCACGCATTGGTTTCCTTACCCGCATTTGCGAGGACGTACAATAAAGTCGGCGCTGGCTGCAGTGCTCCGCAACCAGCGCCGATCATAATGCTCGGTCACCTCAACTTCGAGCCGCCGAGGCGACTATTGCACACCTCCGCCTGGATGTCTTCCGTAACGAATGCCGACCTGAAGCCGGCGCCCCAAAGCCGCGCAGTCCGGCCTCCCAAAATTAGTGTTCGGCTGGGTCGCTGGATTGATGTCCGTGCTGTAGCAGCCGAAATTCTGGCTCTTGAAGGCGTTGAACAGATCTACAACGATTGCCGCAGTTTGTGACGACGCGAAGTTGATGTCCTTCTGGAGACGCAGGTCCATGTTCTGTGTGGCGAACACGTGGCCCAGCCCGAGGAACGCGCGCGTCGGTGGCTGGAAGATGTACGTACGCCTCTGGTACGGCCCGAAGCCCTGGCTGTTGTCGTTGGCGCTTACGGCGATCCCGGAGCCGAGATTGACAATGCTGCTGAACAGGAATTCATATGGCAGCTTGACGATTGCGTTGGCTACGATCGCGTGACGCTGGTCCCCCGGGGCGACTCTGCGTGGTCTGTCAGCGACTGTCGGATAACGATCGTCGAAGCCCCAGAACAGATCCTGACTCTGGCCCTGCTCAGTCGACTTCGAGAGCGTGTAGGCCAGCCCGCCTCCCCACCGGTTTTCGCCGGTGAAGGGACGTTGAAGCTGCAGCTGCATCGCATCGTACCAGGTTTTCACGCGGTCGTCGGCTACGAAGACCGCAGCGTACCCGCCGAAGCCCGGACCACCACGTACGAAGTTCATGTAATTCCGTCCGCGCAACCCATTGTATGACAGCGTCAGAAGGTTGTCACCAATGCTCCGCCGAACCCCGCCCGAGAACTGGAGAGTGCGAGGTGGAACCATGTCGTTCGCTACGAGGAAGACTTCCGGCGCCCCAACGGCAGAGGCGAGCGCGCGCAACTGCACTGGATCGAAATATTTGGGATCCCACGCCGCGCAATTCCGCTGGCCTACTGCGCAAGTGTTGCTGAAGTCGATTCTCACCACCTGGAACTGCCGCCTGAACTGCTCATCGAAAAGCGTGTTCCAGTAATTGCGGTCGAAGTAGAGACCCGCACCTCCGAAGAGCACGGTTTTTTCGTCAGGCAGCGAGTAAGACGCACCGACTCTCGGCTGGAACGCCTTCTTGTACATCGGCCGCGAGCTCTTGCCTTGGCTGATATAGCGCTCGATTCCGCCGAGCTCCTGAATGACGTTGACGTTTTGGTTTGGACCCGTCGGCTGTGGCTGGCCCACGACGAGGGTTCCATTTGCGTAAGCCGTCCGAAGTGAATCCGCCAGCGGCAACGGCGTCACATAATCGTTGTTGATCATGTTCGTCTCGGCGTCCCA
>JBJMOA010000120.1:0-2798 GCA_045803975.1 Gemmatimonadaceae bacterium | reverse complement strand
GGTGCGATTTCGGGGCGATTTCGGGCCTTTAACTCGAAGATGATTTTCTCTGCCGGCTTTTGAGATCCAGGATTGGTTTCTCACTCAATCAAACTTTGAGTCGCGATGTTAGAGCTCTTAGAACAATCGGTTTCGCCCATTCGGGAGTCGAAGCCAACTCACAAACGTTTAGTAACTTTCCGCGATTCAAATGAACAATCAATCCGGGCTCAGGAGTGGCACCTGTGTGTGGATCGGCCTCTACACTATTGTCATACATCGCTGGGCCATCGAATCTTGTCGACCGTGGACGCGCGCCACTCAGCGGCTGTCCACGACTGTGCAGCCACACGCTTGGCAGCTATCCAAATCTCATCCTTGATCGCTTTTATGTCATTCGGCGCGAGGGCCACTAAGAAGGCTCAGGGGTAGCGATGTTCAACTCTCTCAAATTTAGCCCGAGTCTAGCGGCTAACAGGTAAGCCACATAACTGTCAATTTTGATAGTGCCAGTACAAAAGCTTCCAGCGGAAAGGTCATGGTTTGGGCCGATTAAGGCTCTTCGAGATACGCGTATTGTACGTGCACTTCGATTGGAGCTCGTGTCAAGAGTTGTGGAAATTCATTTAGCGCATCCTCGCTGGTCTAGCTTGCATTCATTCGTTTCAGGCGGCGATAGCGACCGCGTCCGTTTCGTTCTTTGACATCTTGTCGACAGGTTTTTCTTTTTGCTTTGCTTGCTCCAACACCTCGCGCAGTTTCTCCGCGGCCGAGATGCTGGACCAGGTTTTTTGGTAACGCTGAAACAATTTGAAAATCAAATGCAGGCCACTGCGAGCCGTGCGGAATCTCTTCGCGGCATCAGTGCGCAGGCGCATGGTCGAGAAAGTACTTTCCACCGGATTGGTGGTGCGCAGGTGCTTCCAGTGCTCCTGCGGATAATCAAAGTAGCGCAGGCAAGCATCCAGATCATTGAGCAAGCAAGTGGCCGCTTTGGGATAGCTCTTTTGCCATTCACTGGCCAGCTCATGTGCCAAGCGCTCGGCGGCGGCACGGGAGCCGGCCAGATAGACGGCGCGCACTCGCAGCGTCGCTTCCTTGCGTTCCTTCCGCGGCAGTTTGTCGAGTACGTTACCCATCTTGTGAAACCAGCAACGTTGACATTGCGTGTGCGGCCAAACTTCCGCCAAGGCAGCCCAGAAACCTAAAGCGCCATCACCGACCGCAAGTACCGGCGCTGCCATACCGCGGTCGCGCAGATGGCGCAGCACTTCCAACCAACTCTCTTTCGATTCGCGATAACCTTCTTCCAGGGCAATTAAATGCTTGCGACCATCGCTGTCCACGCCGATCACCGTGAGTACGGCAGCATTCTCACGCGCCACTCCAGCTTTGATATGCACCCCGTCAACCCAGATATAAACAAAGCGCTGGTCAGCCAACGATTGCTGCCGCCACTCGTCGTACTCGGCTTTGAACTGCGCATTAAGTCGCACGATCGTAGCCGGTGACAAAGCAGCCGACTTGCCTAGCAGACAACGCAAGGCCGGCTCAAAATCGCGCGTCGCCAGACCTTCAACAAAGAGCTTGGGAAATAACTCCGCCAGTTTCTGCGAACGCTTTTGATAAGGCTTTAGGATCTTTGACTCGAATGGTTCTTGTGCAGCCGGCGTGTCGCTCACTCTGGGCGCTCGCACTTTGATGCTGCCGCTGCCGATGGTCACCTGGCGCTCGCGCCCGTAGCCATTGCGATAGCCGCGAAACTCTGACTCGTCAACGTGTCGCACATAGCGCTGCCGCTCGAGGTATTCTTCAACTTCTCGCTCAAGCGCGACTGTAAGCATGCGTTGCGCTCCCTGGCGACTGATTGCTTCTAAGGGATCGTCCTCAGGGACGACGACAAGGTTCTGGTGTTGATATGATGTGGCCACAGCGTATCCTTTCTTCGGCGTTGTCGCGCCGAGCTAAACTGGTTTTTGAATCACCAGCAAGGATACGCTGTTTTTATATTTCCACACCTTCTGATACTAGCTCAGCACACTGACTAGTGTCGTGATCTTGAAGGCACAGAATGTCGGCTTCACGAATGCGAGTGGAGTCAACATCTCAGGCAACACGTTGACGAAGACGGGTGCGGCTGGGTGGAATGCTGGAGCGGTATCAACGCAGACCATTACATCCGGTGACGGTTATGTGGAGTTTACAGCGACTGAGACAAATCTAGCGCGCATGTGCGGCTTGGGAAACGGCGACTCAGGCCAGAACTACACCGACATTGAGTTTGCAATACAGTTGACGGCGAGTGATGGCACCAATGGTGTCTGGATCTTTGAGTCAGGAACGCTGCGCGGCAACTTCGGTACATACAGCAGTGGTGACAAGTTCCGAGTGGCAGTCGAAAGTGGTGTAGTCAAGTATAAGAAAAACGGAACTGTCTTCTTTACCAGCAGCGTGACACCTACCTATCCGTTGCTTGTAGATACTTCCCTCTACTCGACTAGCAGCACGGTGTCGAACATCGTGGTCGCTTCAGGCTCTACCACGCGGGTTCAATGGCTAGTCAGCGATCATCTGGGCACCCCACGCATGATCGTCGATCAGGCCGGCTTATACGCGAATGTGAAGCGCCACGACTATCTCCCCTTCGGCGAAGAACTCTTCGCCCCCACCGGCGGCCGCACCGCCTCGCTCGGATACGCAAGTGGTGACGGCGTGCGCCAGCAGTTCACCGCAAAGGAGCGAGATGTTGAAACAGGGTTGGACTACTTTGGAGCGCGGTACTATGCCAGCACTAGCGCTCGATTTACGAGTCCAGACCC
>JBJMOA010000119.1:0-3923 GCA_045803975.1 Gemmatimonadaceae bacterium | reverse complement strand
GGTTCGTGATCGAGAACGGGAAGCTCGTCGGCATGGAGTTCGAGCAGCTCGTGTGGAGCGAGAAGGACGGCAAGCAGATCAGCACCGTGACTGGCACTGTCATCCTGCCGTGCGACGAAGTCATTCTCGCCATCGGTCAGGACAACGCGTTCCCGTGGATCGAGCGCGACATCGGCATCACGTTCGACACGTGGGGCATGCCGGTCGTCGACAAGGTGACGATGGAGAGCACGCGCCCCGGTGTGTTCTTCGGCGGCGACGCGGCATGGGGTCCGCAGAACATCATCTGGGCAGTGGAGCACGGCCATCAGGCGGCCATCTCCATTCACCAGCATTGCGAGGGACGTCCGGTCACCGAGCGTCCGCCACAGGGCATGCACCTCGAGAGCACGAAGATGGGCATGCATGCGTGGGCGTACTCGAACGACTTCAATCCGTCGCCGCGCGCGAAGATGCAGCACGCGGAGCTGGTCGAGCGCTTCTCGAAGCTGGGACTCGAGGTGGAGCTCGGCTTCACGGCCGAGCAGACGGCCACTGAAGTCGAACGCTGCCTCAACTGCGATATCGAGACACACTTCGAGTCGAAGCTCTGCATCGAATGCGACGCGTGCGTCGACGTGTGTCCGGTGAGCTGCCTCACCATCACGCCGAACGTGGAGTCGGAGTTCGATCTGCGACAGAAGCTGTCGGCGCCGGCGCTGAATCTCGAGCAGCCGCTCTATGTGTCCGAGTCCCTGCCACAGACGAAGCGCGTGATGGTGAAGGACGAAGACATCTGTCTGCACTGCGGACTGTGCGCTGAGCGCTGCCCGACGGCGGCGTGGGACATGGCGAAGTTCGCGCTGGTGATTCCGTATGCGTCGGCAATGGATGCTCCGGTGGCGGTCAACGCATGAGCGGCATCAACGACTTCGCGTTCAAGATGGCGACGGTGAATGGCACGGGTTCGGCGAGTGCCAACAGCCTGCTGATGCAGGCCATCTTTCGCATGGGCGTACCCGTCACCGGGAAGAATCTCTTTCCGTCGAACATTCAGGGACTGCCGACGGTCTACGAGATTCGCGTCAGCAAGGACGGCTACACCGCACGGCCGCATGAGGTGGATCTCGTCGTTGCGCTGAATCCGGCCACCTACGCGAAAGACGTCGCGTCGGTGCGGCCCGGCGGCTACCTGCTGTACGACTCGTCGTGGCCCCTCGAGCCGGAGCTCGTGCGTGAAGGCATCACGATCCTCGGCGTTCCGTTCGGGAAGCTCTGCGTCGAGCACTTCCAGGGCGACCGCGACCGCACGCTGCTGCGCAATATCGTGTACGCCGGCGCGCTCGCCGCGCTGTTGAACCTCGACATCGACCTCATCGGTCAGATGCTGGTGCAGAAGTTCTCGAAGAAGCCACGGTTGCTCGCCGCCAACGACACCGCGATTCGCTTGGGCTACGACTATGCGCGCGCTCACTACGAGTGCCCACTGCCCTTCCATCTCGAGCGGATGGACGCCACCAGCGACTCCATCATCATCGACGGCAACACCGCCGCTGCACTCGGCGCCGTCTTCGCGGGCGCGACCGTGGGCGCATGGTATCCCATCACGCCGTCGACGTCGCTGATGGAAGCGTTCACGATGTTCTGCCGCCAATTTCGCACCGAGCCCGGCACCGGGCTCGCGCGGTACTGCATTCTTCAGGCGGAGGACGAGCTCTCCGCCGCGGGCATTGCCATCGGTGCAGGCTGGGCGGGCGCGCGCTCCTTCACGAATACATCGGGACCCGGCATCTCGCTGATGTAGGAGTTCGTCGGGCTCGCGTACTACACGGAGATTCCGACAGTCATCTTCGACATTCAGCGCACCGGTCCGTCCACAGGCATGCCGACGCGCACGCAACAGGCGGACCTCCTCTCGCTGGCGTACGCGTCACACGGCGACACCAAGCACATCGTGCTCTTCCCGTGCAGTCCGGAGGAATGCTTCTATCTGAGCGTCACGGCATTCGATCTCGCCGATCGCTTTCAGACGCCGGTGTTCGTCGCGAGCGATCTCGACATCGGGATGAACGACTGGATGTGCAAGCGCCTTCAGTGGGACGACGGCTTCCAGCCCGATCGCGGCAAGGTGCTGGATGCGGACGATCTCGCGACGGTGAAGCGGTTCTCCCGCTACTTCTGCGAAGACGATGACGGCGTCGCGCCGCGTACGCTGCCCGGTGTGCATCCGGCCGGCGCGTATTTCGTGCGCGGCTCGGGACACGACAAGCACGGGCAGTACACCGAGGACTCCGACGCGTATCAGGAGGTCGTCGATCGGCTGAGGCACAAGTTCGCGACCGCGGCGAATTCCGTTCCGCCACCCGAATTCATCAACGGCGACGCCGGTGCGGACATCGGCATCGTCACGATCGGCGGATGTCACGCCGCGGTGCGCGAAGCGATCGACCGTCTGCGCGACAAGGGCATCAACGCCGACTACATGCGCATCAAGGCGTTCCCCTTCGGGCCGCAGGTCAGGGCGTTTCTCGATGCGCACTCGAAGGTCTTCGTCGTCGAGCAGAACCGCGACGCGCAACTGCGCACGCTGCTCACCGCGGAGACGGGTTTCCCACGCGATGCCATGACGCCGGTGCTCGACTACGGCGGCATGCCGCTCACCGCACGGATCGTCGTGAACGCGGTCGCAACGCAGGTACAGCAGGTGCCGGCATGACGTCGATCGCCAAACCGCCCGTTCGTCATCCCGGGCTGAAGACCAATTCACTCGGGCTCACGCCGCGCGACTATGAAGGCGTGATGTCTACGCTGTGCGCCGGTTGCGGACACGACTCCGTGACCGCCGCGCTCGTGCAGTCCATGTGGGAGCTCGCCATTCCTCCCCACCGCGCGGCGAAGATGAGCGGCATCGGCTGCTCGTCCAAGACGACCGCGTATTTCATGAAGCAGTCGCACGGCTTCAACTCCGTGCACGGGCGCATGCCGTCGGTCGCGTCCGGCGCGAACGCCGCGAATCGCGCGCTCACCTACATCGGCGTCTCGGGCGACGGCGATTCGCTGTCGATCGGACTTGGCCAGCTCTGTCATGCGATCCGGCGGAACGTGCGCATGCTGTACGTGATCGAGAACAACGGCGTGTACGGACTCACGAAGGGTCAGTTCTCGGCGTCAGCGGATATTGGCTCGACGTCGAAGAAGGGCGACGCCAACGTTCAACCTCCGATCGATCCCGTCCTGCTCGCGCTCACGCTCGGCGCCACGTTCGTCGCGCGCGGCTTCTCGGGCGACAAGGCCCAGCTCATTCCAATCCTGAAGGCTGGGCTCTCGCACAATGGCCTCGCGCTGGTCGACGTCATCTCACCGTGCGTGACCTTCAACGATCACGAAGGCTCCACGAAGAGCTACGCGTTCACCCGCGAGCACGAGGTGGAGATCGCCGCGGCCGATTTCGTTCCGCTGCGTCGAGAGATCACCATGCCTGCGAGCGATGCCACGGTGCAGGTGGTGCAGATGCACGACGGGAGCACCGTGCGCTTCCGCCGACTCGAGGACGGTTACGATCCGACGAACCGCGATCTCGCGTATGCCCACGTGCGCGCGTGCCAGGCGCGTGGCGAGATGGCGACGGGACTCCTGTTCATCGACGAGAACGGTGCCGACATGCACGCGGTGGCGAAGACTGTCGATACGCCGCTGGCGGAGCTGCCGTTCGAGACGCTGTGCCCGGGGCAGACGGCGTTGCAGGCGTTGATGGAGAAGTATCGATAGAGCGGAACGACAGGTACCGCGGGAACTGAATGGGGGCATCTGGACGCACTCCGCCGGGGAGAGCACGTCGAGGGGGGCTCGAGGAAGCGTCCGAGCGAGGTGCGCCGTGCCACGCTGCACGCTGAGCGGCGAAACCCACGGCTGAAGTCACCGAGCGACTCTCCGCAGCGCACGCC
>JBJMOA010000118.1:0-56491 GCA_045803975.1 Gemmatimonadaceae bacterium | reverse complement strand
CTCTCGCTGCTGCTCCATACCGTTCGCTCCTGAGGCGATCTCAGGTCTCGGGTTTCGGACAGAACTCATAATGCCGGGGTCGCGGGTTCGAGTCCCGCCCCAGCTACTTAGTAAGAGGCGGATAGATGAAGGCGATCGTGGTGACGGACCAGGCGGTCGGCACCGCCGGAATGAAGCTCGTCGAGCGGCCCGAGCCGAAGGCAGCGATAAACGACGTCGTCGTCCAGGTTCATGCTTCGGGGTTCGTCGGGACTGAGCTGACATGGCCATCGACCTGGACTGACCGCGTCGGTCGTGACCGAACGCCATCCATTCCCGGACACGAGCTCGCCGGAGTGGTCACCGCCCTCGGCTACGGCACGACGGGACTCTCGGTAGGCCAGAGGGTGTTCGGCATCGCCGACTGGTATCGCGACGGCACCCTGGCGGAGTTCATAGCCATCGAGGCACGCAACCTCGCTCCGCTGCCGGGCGACGTCGACTTCACGGCGGGTGCGAGCCTACCCATCTCGGGCCTCACCGCGTGGCAGGGACTATTCGACCACGGCCGCCTTGAGGCGGGGCAGAGTGTCCTCGTGCATGGCGCGGCCGGCGCAGTCGGTTCCATCGTGACGCAGCTCGCACGTGAGTTCGGCGCTTACGTCATCGGCACCGGACGCGCGGCCGCTCGTCAGCCCGCGCTCGATTTCGGAGCGAAGGAGTTCGTAGACCTCGACAAAGACACTCTGGAAGACGTCGGAGAAGTCGATCTGGTTTTCGATATGATCGGCGGCGACGTCGGAAAACGCTCAGCGCGCCTGGTTCGAGCCGGAGGAACACTGGTGTCCGTCGTGGGGCCGTCCGAGGCGCGGCCAGAAGACGGTCGGGCCGTCGACTTCGTTGTCGAGTCCGATCGTGTCCAACTGACTGAGATCGTCCAGCGGATGCGCGACGGACGACTACGAACGAACATTGGCACCGTCTCCACTCTCGACGATGCCGTCGCCGCCTTCAATACGACCGCGCGACGCCCGGGGAAGACGATCATTCGCGTTCGTCCGTAGTTAACCCTGCTTCTCACCCGCTTTCGGCGGATTTCCCACCACGATGAACACAACGCTGTCCCACGCGTTGTGAATGCCGATGAAAAGCAGGAACAGCGACACGCCGCCGATTGGAAATAACGCGTCGATGTTGCCGAGGAAAAGCGCGACTGCCGACCCAATGAGTACGAGGTGCGCCGAAAGCGGAAAGATCGCGTGCCAGAGCCAATCCTCGAGCACCGGCTTGTAGATGTCCTGCCCCCGCGCCCGCCGCATGACAATCACGCTATATATCAGGCCTGCGACGCCGATCGCGGCGAGTGTCACCGCAACGGTTGTCAGCACGTGCCACGGCGCGCTGAGGATAGCCGACAGTAGGAGCACGGTGCTGAAGTGGACGATCGTCGGCGTACCAAAGGCCTCGATCCCCTGCGTTTCCTTCCTCATGTCGCTCTCGGCGATCAGCGCGATTACAACGAATTGCAGCCCGGTCAACGCCGCGCCCGAAGACCCGACGATTACATAGAAGCTTTCCCAGAGACTGAGCGCGGTGTGGGTGTCTGGCAGATCGTTCTCCCTTGTCGTGGTGGCGAGACAGGAGTCAACTGCTCATGACGCTTGCAGTCAAGAAGGCGTGAACAAAAAAATGGCGGCCGAGGATCCGGCCGCCATTCTCTAATCTGTAACTGCGGATATTCCCGCTCGTGATCTTTCCTCTAGAGCCCGGATACGATCACGAATTCGTCGCGGCGATTCTTCGACCGGCAGTCTTCCTCACGGGTCGTGGTGCACGCGGGACGCTCTTCGCCGAAGCTCACGATCTTGATCCGCGAGGGATCGATACCGCGCTCGGTGAAGTAACGGTTGACGATTGCGGCGCGGCGCTGGCTGAGCGCCATGTTGTACTCGTCGGAGCCGCTGTCGTCCGCGTTGCCCTCGATGCGAATGCGCACCGACGCATTTCTCTGCAGCGCGTCGACCTTCTGATCGAGTAGCCGAATGCCTTCGTCACTGATTTCCCAGCGATCGAACTCGAAGTAAACCGGCGCGGTGATCGCACTCCGATCCGACGCCAACGTCCTCGTCGCGTTCTCACGATCGCTGCTCGCCTTGTCCTGGTCGGCGCGCAGCTGAGCGTTTGCACGTTCCGCGGCGTCAGTCGCGGCACGATCTGCCGATGTCGGATTTGACGGCGTGGGCGCGGCCGCAGCTTTGTGGCGAGAGCAGGCGCTCGTCAGAGCGACAACAGAAAGCAGAGTGATAGAAAGAATTGTTTTATTGCGCATTGTCCCCATTCGCTGAAAAGATTCGCTAACAAGACGATTATGAACGCAGATTGGCTACGATAATTCGCTAACGGCTCAAGTATGACGCTCCCGTCATGAGCTTCCGGAGATCAGGCTCTGCTGGCGAGAACTCTTTTTGCATCCCCGACACGTACCTAATCCCTACCCCGATAGAAGAACTTTGACACCGAGCCTGTTATCAACCTATCCGCTAGAGCTCGCGGGCGAGCTCGCCGATCGGCTGCGAACCGCGAAGCAAGAGCTCGTCACGCAGTGGCTCGATCGGATTAACGAGCGTGTGGCAATCTCGGAGAAGAAAGTCTTCCCGACGCACGAGCTCCTCAATCATGTGCCGCTCCTGATCGACGGAATCGCCGGATACGTACGGCGGCCCGACAAGGATATCGATGCTGAAGCTCCGGTAGTGGCCAAAGCAATGGAGCTCGGGGCGCTACGCCACGAGCAGGGATTCGACGCATACGAGATCCTCAAGGAATACGAGATGCTCGGCGAGATCATCTTCGATTTCCTGGCGGGATGCGCCGAGCGAATTCCCGCGACCGTACCGCGGTCCGATTTTCTCGCTTGCTGGAAGCGAATATCCCAGGGGATAGAGTTGATACGACAGGCAACCATGAGCCACTTCCTTAGACTGTCGGACGAGGAAGTAAAGGAACGAGAGGATCGCCTGCGGAAATTCAACCGGACCGTCGCGCACGAGCTGAAAAACAGAGTGCATGCGGTCAAGAGTGCGGCTGCGGTTCTCAGCGAAGAATGGCTCGACGAGAAGGAAAGGGTGGAGTTTGCGAAAATCGTCGAGAAAAACACCGACGCTTTGCGACGCGTCTTGCGAAATCTCGAGGCTCTTTCGCAGCCGAAGTCCGATCCGCGCCACCGGCGCAACATCCTTCTTCCGGAAGTCGCCACCGATGCTGTGCGCGAGTTTCGTGAAGCCGCGGATGCGAACGGTGTCGAGGTGCGCATCGCCGATGACCTTCCCGCCATCGAAGTCGATGCCGCGGCGGTCGAGCTCTGCCTCATGAACTACGTCTCGAACGCGATCAAGTACTCCGACGCGCAGAAAGGCGAGCGCTGGGTGAAGATCGAAGCATCGGTCGAAGGCCCGGACACCAGACACGAAAAAGAAGTCGTCATTCGCGTCACCGACAACGGCATTGGAGTGCCGGCGGACAAGAGAGGGAAGCTTTTTCAGGAATTTTTCCGTGCGCACGACGAGACCGTCACCGAAGCCGATGGCAGCGGACTCGGTCTCAGCATCGTTAAGGAGACCGTCGAATCGATCGGCGGGCGCGCGTGGGCCGAGTTTCCCGAAGACAGCGGCAGCGTTTTCGCGTTCGCAATTCCGTCCCGTCGAGGCGAAGACCAACCCGCGCTTGCCGAAGTAGCTGGAGATTCGCGCTCGTCCGACTGACACCGCGCGGCGTTGCGGAGGGCGACTTCGGGCTCCATACTAGGCGCACTCTCACGCCGTTAGGGACTATGCCAACCCGCCGCACATTCCTCGCTACTGTCGGTGTCGCCGCCCTCGGCCTCGCCGGTGTCGACGCCAAGGCCTGTGGATCAACCACGTCGGGCCGAAAGCTCAAACGAATCGGGCTCCAGCTCTACACGGTGCGCGATCTAATGAAGACCGATCTTCCTGGCACGCTTGCGCAGGTTGCCGCGATCGGATACAACGAAGTGGAATTCGCTGGCTACTTCGATCGTACACCGACTGAGATCCGCGATCTACTCGCGAAGAACAACCTCACCTCTCCCTCGACCCACCTTCCGATCGAGCTGCTCGAGAAGAATCTCCCGAAGACTTTCGCCGACGCAAAGACAATCGGGCACCAGTGGGTCACGCTCCCGTGGCTCTCGGAGGAGAGACGCAAAACCGCCGACGATTGGAAACGAATGGCCTCGCTTCTCAACAAGTTCGGGTCGCAGGCGCGATCGGCGGGACTTCGCTTCGCCTACCATAATCACGATTTCGAGATTCGACCGGTGGGCGGTGTACGTCCGCTGGATACATTGCTCACGGAAACGGATCCATCCCTCGTCGATTTCGAGATGGATCTGTATTGGGTGATTTTCGGCGGCGGCGATCCGCTCGACTTCTTCAAGCGCTATCCGAATCGCTTTCCGCTGGTGCACGTGAAGGATTCAGCCGGACCACCGGACAACCGCATGGTAGATGTCGGGGCAGGCAAGATCGACTTCAGATCCATCTTCGCCGCAAACGACCGGATTCAGCACTACTTCGTCGAGCATGATCAGCCGGCCGACCCAATCGCGACAATTCGGAACAGCTACAACTACCTGCACGCGCTCTCCTACTGACCGCTGGCGTGCGCCGCTCCAATAGCCGGAGGATTTGTCCTGCATGAAGGGGAAGAAGGTAACGCGTCGCAAGTTCGTCGCCGACGCAGGAAAGATCGGGCTCGGCGTAATGATCGTTCCGCGACACGTTCTGGGTGGTGTTGGATATCAGGCACCCAGTGACACCATCAACTTCGCGGTAGTGGGCTTTGGTGGCATGGGATCGGAGAACGCGCTCCAACTCGCGAAGACCGAGAACCTCGTCGCCTTCAGCGACGTCGATTTCACGTTCTCCGAGAAAAAAGTCGCGGAGAAGCTCAAGGACAACGGAAAAGACAATCCCGACGGAATAAAGCTCAAGGAGAAGTTCGACAAGGCTGCGCGGTATTCCGATTTCCGGGAAATGCTCGACAAGCAGAAAGACATTGACGGAATCGTCATCGCGACGCCAGACCATTTGCACGCTGTCGTCGCGAAGGCCGCTATGCAGAGCGGGAAGCACGTTTACGTGCAGAAGCCGCTCACGTATTCCGTCCACGAGGCGCGCGTACTCCGCGAGCTGGCGCTGGCCAATCCAAAGATCGTCACCCAGATGGGAAATCAGGGTCACTCCAGCGAAGGGGCGCGTCTTATCAACGAGTGGATTCAGGCGGGGATCATCGGCCCGGTACGAGAGGTACACGTCTGGACCAACCGGCCTGTCGTATACTGGCCTCAGGGGATTCCATTACCGACTGGCGCTCCGCCGGCAGCGGCGCCACCGAGCCCATTCGGGAATCCATTCAGCTTCCGCTACGTAAACCAACTACTCGCGTCCGCGCTCGGCTCTTATCCCGTCCCTCCGGGATTGCACTGGGATTTGTATGTCGGCCCCGTCGCCGAAGACGTTCCTTACCATCCGATCTATCATCCGTTCAACTGGCGCGGCTGGATAAACTTCGGTGTTGGCGCGCTCGGTGACATGGGCGCGCACCTCATCGACCATCCATTCTGGGCGCTCGGCCTCACTTATCCGACGAGCATCGAAGCGACATCGACCCAGTGGGGAACGGTGCCAATTCCTCCCGATCCAAAAGCCGCCGCCGGGAGTCGGGAAGCGCGTGGGTACAACAAGCCCGTTTCGTATCCGGTCGCGACAGCGGTTCATTACCAGTTTCCGGCGCGGGGCGCACAGCCGCCGGTCAAGCTCAATTGGTACGATGGCGGTCTCTATCCGCCTCGTCCGGACCTGCTGCCCGACGACGTGACGCTCAAGAGCGAGGGCGGCGTGATCTTCATCGGCGACAAGGGCATCCTGATGAACGACACCTACGGTGCGAATCCGCGGCTCTTTCCCATTTCGCTTACCGAAGACGCCGCGCTGGTTCCGAAGACATACGCACGAATTCCGTGGACCCATGAGATGAATTGGGTCAAGGCGATCAAAGGCGAAACCAAGGCGAGCTCGCCGCTCGAGTATGCAGCGCAGCTGACCGAGACTATGCTGCTCGGCATCGTAGCGCTGCGGACGGGCCAGGGGCGAAAGATTCTTTACGACGGCGAGCAGATGCGCGTTACGAACATTCCCGAAGCGAATCAGTACCTGACGCGAGAGTATCGCGCCGGCTGGGCGGTCTGAAAACTCCATCACGAGGAATCCATGACCCGTGTAGCTGCCGCGCGCGCGGCGATGTTTTTTCTACCAACGCTTGTCGTCGTAGCCTGCACGCCGATGGGAAATAGCACGCAGGCGGCGGGAGGCAACACGACGTCGGTGTCGACCGGCGTAACAGCGGAGCAAAGTGCCGCCGGCTGGCGCCCATTGTTCGACGGGACCAGCACCGCTGCATGGCGCGGGTATCGCCAGCAGACCATGCCAGCGGGCTGGACGATCGCCGACGGCGTGCTCACCAAGTCCGGACCGGTCGGGGACATTCTGACCAAAGATCAGTTCGGGAACTTTCAGCTCGCGTTTGACTGGAAGCTCAGCCCAGGCGGTAATGCCGGTGTCTTTTATCGCGGCACTGAGGAATACGATCACATCTACTGGAGCGCGCCCGAGTATCAGCTTCTTGACGACGCCGGACACCCCGACGGCCAAAGCCGGCTGACATCAGCAGGTGCCGATTACGCACTGTATCCAGCGCCCGCCGGCGTAGTGAAGCCCGCTGACCAGTGGAACTCGACTCTGATCGTCGCCAACGGAAACACAATCCAGCACTGGCTCAACGGCCAGAAACTCCTCGAGTACGAAGTGGGAAGCCCCGACTGGGAGGCGAAAGTGAAGGCGAGCAAATTCGTGGCGTATCCCAATTACGGAAAAGCGGCGAAGGGCTACATCGCGATACAGGGAGATCACGACGGGACGCTCTCGATTCGCAACGTCCGCATCCGGGAGCTCAAATGAGCTCACGCACGCGGCTCTCCACGATGATGTTCCTCCAGTATTTCATCTGGGGGGTGTGGTTCGTCACGATGGGTACCTACCTGGGTCAAACGCTGCACTTCACGGATCGGCAGATTGGTCTCGCGTACGGGGCGACGGCGATCGCTGCCCTCGTGTCGCCGTTCTTCATGGGCGTCGTTGCCGATCGATACTTCTCGAGTGAGAAGCTGCTCGCGCTGCTGCACCTGGTCGGCGGCATCGTGATGTACCTCGTCTCGCTGCAAACGTCGTTCGGATCTTTTTATCCGCTGCTAATCGTTTACGCGTTGTGCTACATGCCGACGCTGTCGCTCACCAACTCGATCTCTTTCCACCACGTCAGTGATCCCGGCCGCGATTTTCCGTTCATACGCGTGCTCGGCACCATCGGGTGGATCGTCGCCGGCATACTTGTCGGAAAGGTCTTTCACGCCGACGCTCTGGTGTTGCCGATGCGCCTGGCCGCGGGCGCCTCGATCGTGATGGCTGCCTACTCGCTGGCGCTGCCACATACGCCGCCAAAAGCGGCCGGTGGAACCTTCAGCGTGCACGACGCCCTCGGCCTCGATGCTCTCGCGCTGCTGCGCAACCGCGACTTTTTCATCTTTGTCGCGGGTTCATTTCTGCTTTGCATTCCGCTCCAGTTCTATTACACGTTTGCGAATCCGTTCCTCAACGAGATTCGCGCGCCAGACCCGGCGTTCATCCAGACGTTCGGGCAGATGTCCGAGATCTTCTTCATGCTTCTGCTGCCGATTGCCCTGCGGAGGTTCGGCATCAAGGTCATCATGCTCGTGGGAATGGCGGCGTGGGCGCTCAGATATTTCGCGTTCGGAATGGGTGATGCCGCCGCCGGAATGTGGCTCATTTACCTCGGCATTTTGCTCCACGGCGTGTGCTACGATTTCTTCTTCGTCAGTGGCCAGATCTACACCGATCAGCGAGCCGGTGAGAGGATTCGCGCCGCCGCGCAGGGTCTGATCAACTTCGTCACGAACGGGTTGGGATACTTCATCGGAGCATTTGCGTCCGGTGCGGTCGTCAACCGCTTCGCGACTCCGAATCCCTCATGCACCGATGCAGCGGCTGCTGCGCACGAGTGTCTCAAGGTTACGCACGACTGGCATTCGATCTGGCTCGTTCCGTCAGCGGGCGCACTAATCGTATTCATTCTCTTTGCATTGCTGTTCAAACCGAGGGCTCCGGGAACGGGCACAGTGACGACCGAAGGAACACCAGCCGGAATTCCGGCATGAACCCTTCTCTTAGCGTGGACGCAGGATCACCACGCCCACTCGATCTGGAGGTATCAATGTCGATGCGCGGAATGGCGGTGGCGGGCGGGATCTTCACGCTTTTTCTGGCGTGCGCGAAAGATGACGCCGACCAGAACAAGACCGAACTAACTCAACGGGAGAAGGACAGCGTGTTCGCGCAGTCCCAGATTCCTGGTGCGCGCGCGGTGAAGAAAACGTTGACTACCGCGGACTCTGCAGCGGCGCGACAGGCGCGGATCGACTCCGCTCAGCAGAGTCCCTGACGCGGGTTTTTGGTGCTTAGCGCCCGGCCTTTCCGGCCGGTTTTGCAGGCGCCTCGGTCACCATACCAGCGGCGCGTGCGTCGTCGGCATCGGCGAAGCTCACGTCTTTTCCGCGCTGCTTGAGCATGTTGAGGATGCCGACCTTGTCGGTCGCCTTCAGGTAGGCTTCTTCCGGCTCTACCTGCTTGGTGTCGACCAGCTCGATCAACGCGTCGTTCATCGTCACCATTCCGAGCCGGCGTGAGGTCTGAAGCACGGAAGGGAGCTGGAAGGTCTTTCCTTCGCGAATCAGGTTCGAGACAGAAGGCGTCGACAGCATGATCTCGCGTGCGGCGACGCGCCCGCCGCCGATCTTCTTGCAGAGCACCTGAGATATCACGCCCTTAAGCGATTCCGAAAGCATAACGCGGATCTGAGCCTGACGATCGGGCGGGAACTGGTCGATGACCCGGTCGACGGTGCTCACCGCGGTGGACGTGTGAACCGTTCCGAAGACCAGGTGGCCTGTCTCGGCGGTCTCGATCGCCATCGATACCGTCTCGAGGTCGCGAAGCTCACCGACGAGCACGATGTCCGGATCCTCGCGCAGCGCGGCGCGCAGTGCGTGCTTGAACGACGACGTGTGCACGCCGACGTGCCGCTGCGTGATCAGACACTTCTTGCTCTCGTGGACGAACTCGATCGGATCTTCGATCGTGATGACGTGGTCAGAGCGCGAGCGGTTGATCAGGTCGATCAGCGCGCAGAGCGTGGTTGATTTCCCCGATCCCGTGGGGCCCGTGACGAGGACCAGCCCCTTGGTGAGATGACAGAGGCGCTGCACTTCCTGCGAGATGCCCATTTGCTCGACGCTGACGACCGCAGCGGGAATCGCGCGGAATACGGCACCCGTTCCTTTGCGGTCGCGGAGTGCGTTGCCGCGAAAGCGGGCGACGCCGGCGATCTCGTGCGCGAAATCCGTGTCGTTGATCTCTTTGAACTCGGCGCGATTCTGATCGAGCATCACAGTGTTGAGCATCGCGTCGATCTCGTCCGAGCTCAGGACGGCTTCACCGGGAATCGGAGCTATCTCACCGCTGGCGCGAAGCATCGGCGGGGACCCCGCGCGCAGGTGAAGATCCGAAGCTTTATTGGACACGAGCATGCGCAGCAGGTTTTCGATTCTCTCGAGCGCGCGATTATCAACGGCGTTAACACGTGGTGTTTGCGTAACCGGACTCGCCGCACGGCGAGTGTTCGCCGCGATGGTCGGTGCTTGCGCAGTTTGTGGCGGGGCAGCGGACGCCGCGGGCGCCGGTGCTGGCGACGGCGTCTTCTGGTTCCCGTTGGATGTGCCGACCTTGCGCTCGAGCCGCGCCGCGACCTTGCCGTTCTGACTCACCGAGACGTCGAACGTTCCGTCGGTAGACGAATACTCGAATCGCACGCTGCCCTTTGCGTCGAGCGAATGCGCCTGATCAGCGGGGGAAATCTCGCGGAGCAGAGTCAGAATCTGAGCGCTCGTGAGCGGCTGCTTCATCACCGGACGCCGCGAATCCTTGATCATCACCGTCGCGACATCCCCTTCGGACAGGACGAGGGCGGTTCCGTTGTTGGTAACGAGCAAGTTGAGAAAGCGATCTAGCTGCGGCATGTCAGTCCAGTGGGCGAACCCGATCGATCAGGGAGCGATTGATCAGGCGCGCTTCGTTTGACGTATAGAGTGTCAGAAAGCGCGAGGTAAGCGCGTTCAGATAGTCGAGCACGCGGGCGCGATCGGGACGCGCCTCGAGTTGGATGGAGCCGAGCCGGACCTCTCCGCCGATCAGCATTATCTGGAGGAGGGCAGTAGGGATCGGACCGACGCGTGGACTTTGATCCGATGCGTGTTCGCCACGGTCAGCCGCGACTTCGGCAACGCGCTCTTTGGAGACGAGGATGACTTCAGAATTCTCGAGCTCCAGTGGGAGAAAGGGCGCTTCGGCGTTGAACAGCTCGGACACGTCCTCGAGCTCGAAGGGTCGGTACGAGGAGAAGTGAATGAACACGTTCCCCCGGAGCTCTTCGCCGCTCAACATCGTGAGAATGACCGCTTTTCGAGTGGTCTCGATGCGGTACAAATTCGCGCTGTCACTTGTGTATTGCATGGGCACGCGCGAGAGGTTGGGCGTGAATACTTCGCTCGTAGAAAGACGGCTTTCCGCCCCGTGAAGTCACGTTTCTGGCGCGAATTTGACTCTTGATTTCGGCGCCGAACCGCATCTATCCGCACACACAAAAATGATATCTGCGGGGCCTAGTGCCGTGCCGCGGCCGGTCTTACTTTCTCGTGTCCTCAACGGCGGATTTGCGATGGTGCTGGGCCCTTCTCCCGCATTTGCTCAACGCAAGACGTACGACGTCTGCATCGTCGGCTCCGGTGCCGGCGGCGGGATGGCCGCCTACGTATTGACGCAGGCGGGCGCGAACGTGCTGCTCCTCGAGGCGGGCGGTCCGTGGGACAACACCACGGATTCCGTGATGCTCAAGTGGCCGTACGAGTCGCAGCGGCGCGGTGCGTCCACGCCCGATCGCCCGTTCGGAGAGTTCGACGCCTGTGTCGGCGGCTGGGAGTTGCAGGGCGAGCCGTTCACTCAGGCGGAAGGCACCGAGTTCAGGTGGTGGCGGGCGAGAATGGTTGGTGGGCGCACGAATCATTGGGGTCGCATCTCGCTTCGGTTCGGGCCCGACGACTTCAAGGCAAAGAGCCGCGACGGACTTGGCGACGACTGGCCGATAGCCTACTCGGATCTGGCCCCCTACTATGACCGCATCGACAAGCTGATTGGAATCTTCGGCAATAACGACAATCTGCCGAACCATCCAGGCGGGTATTTTCTGCCGCCGCCGCCGCCGCGCTGCTACGAGCTGATGATCAAGGATGCGGCCGACCGCCTGAACATCACCTGCATCGCGTCCCGTCTTTCGATCATCACCAAGCCGCACAATGGCCGCATGGCGTGTCACTACTGCGGGCAATGCAATCGCGGCTGCAGAACCAACTCCAATTTTTCGTCCACGAACGTGCTGCTCGCGCCCGCGCTCAAGACCGGTCGACTGACGCTCGTCACGCACGCAATGGCGCGCGAGGTCACGTTGAATGATCGTGGGCTCGCGAATGGCGTGATGTACATCGACACCAGAACCGGCGCTGAAAAGCGTGCCGATGCGGGTATCGTCGTCCTTGCCGCGAGCGCATGCGAGACTGCCAGGCTGCTGTTCAACTCGAAGTCGGCGCAATTCCCCAATGGGCTTGCCAACAGCAGTGGCGTCGTCGGGAAGTATCTCACCGACACGACGGGGACCGACGTCTCCGGGTTCATCCCGAAGATGGTCGACCACGTTCCGCACAACGAAGACGGTGTCGGTGGGAATCACATCTACATGCCCTGGTGGATCGACAACAAGAAGCTCGATTTCCCGCGCGGCTATCACATCGAAGTCGGCGGCGGCCTCAATCCACCGAGCTACGGTTTCATGGGCGGCATCCAGCGTTATCCCGGTGGCGGCGGCTATGGGAAATCACTAAAAGAAGACTATCGGCGCTATTACGGCGCGCAGGTCTACTTCGCCGGTCGCGGCGAGATGATACCCAACGACAAGAGCTACTGCGAGATCGATCCTGTCGTGAAGGACAAGTACGGCATCCCGGTGCTCCGGTTCCATTGGCAGTGGGCGGACTACGAGTACAACCAGGTTCGACACATGCAGCAAACCTTCCGCGCGCTCGTCGAGGAAATGGGCGGACAGGTCTTCAGCGCGATGCCCGACAAAACGAAAGGCTACGGCATCGCGCGTGGCGGCGAGATCATTCACGAGCTGGGCACGACGCGCATGGGAACGGATCCATCGAAGTCGGTCCTCGATTCGAACTGTCGGGCCCACGACGTAAAAAATCTGTTCGTAACCGATGGCGGTCCGTTCGTCTCACAGGCGGACAAGAATCCGACCTGGACGATTCTCGCGCTCGCCATGCGCACCAGCGAATTCATCGCGCAGGAACGGCGCAGAGGTACACTCTAATGTCCAACGTGAACGACGATTCGACTGACGAGAGAGCGCCAGGCCTGGACATGAGCCGCCGCGATGCGGTTCAGGCTCTAACCGCACTTCCGCTCGCCGCGTTCCTGAGCTGGCCCACTGCCGAACAGGAAAAGGTGCGCAACTTTGTCGACAGGGCCCTGCGTCGCGCTGCGGAAGGTCGCAGCTACGCTCCCAAGTTTTTTACGGCTGCTGAATTCCGCACGGTCCGAATACTCGCCGACATGATCATTCCGCGCGATGAACGCTCCGGAAACGCCAGCGACGCCGGTGTGCCCGAATTCATGGATTTTACGATGACCGATAGGCCGGGCAGTCAGAAATGGATGCGCGATGGACTGGGGTGGATCGACGCACAATCGAGATCGCGATTCGGGAAGCCGTTTGCCGACGCTGCTCGAGCGCAGCGCGAAGCGATCCTCAACGACATCGCGTGGCCGGCCCGGGCGGCGGCGGGCATGGCCGATGGAGTGAACTTCTTCAACCGCTTTCGCGACCTGACCGCGACGGGATTCTGGTCCAGCCAGATCGGCGTCAGGGATCTCAGATATCAGGGGAATACGTTCGCCGTCAATTGGAACGGCTGCCCGCCCGCAGCGCTCAAAAAGCTCGGCGTCAGCTACGCGAAGTTCGACCGCAGCAAACAACGACTCACGCCCGAGTGACTCCCGCCGCACTGAAGTCCTGACCGCACTCTCTTCGACCATTTGACATGAGCACAGATCGACTTGGCATCGGCTTCGTCGGCAGCGGCTTCAACGCCCGCTTCCACATACAATCGCTCACGTCGGTTCGCGAGATCGACGTGCGGGGGGTCTGGAGTCCAAACGAAAAGAACGCCGCGTCCTCTGCTGCGCTGGCGAGGGAGTTGGACGTTGGCGAAGCTCGCCCGTACAAGTCGATCCGCGATATGGTCGCCGATCCTGCGATCAACGCAATCTGGTTGTGCGGGCCGAATCATGCCCGGATCGCGAACATCGAAGAAATCGTCGACGCGATAAAAGATGGCGCCGGTACGCTCAGGGGGCTTGCCTGCGAGAAACCACTCGCGCGCAATGTCGCCGAAGCCAGGAAGGTCGCCGATCTCGCGCGCAGCGTGGGGTTGAACACGGGCTATCTCGAGAACCAGCTCTTTGCGCCCGACATCACGCGCGGCAGGGCGCTGATTTGGGCGCGCGGCGCGTCGCTGACGGGGCGGCCCTATCTCGCGCGAGCGGCAGAGGAGCACAGCGGTCCGCACATGCCGTGGTTCTGGCAGGGAACGCTGCAAGGCGGGGGTGTCCTGAACGATATGATGTGCCACTCCGTCGAAGTGGTGCGGCACCTCCTCACAAAGCCGGGCTCGCCCCGCTCGTCGATCAAGCCCACGAGAATCAGCGCCCACATCGCGTCCCTCAAGTGGTCGCGCGCCCATTACGCCAAGCTCCTCTCCGAAACGATGGGTAAGGACGTCGATTACACCAAACGACCATCGGAGGATTTCGCGCGCGCGACTATCGAGTACGAATCCGAGGATGGCGAGACGCTGGTCGGGGAAGTGACCACATCGTGGAGCTTCATCGGTGCCGGGCTCAGGCTATCCGCGGAGCTACTCGGGCCTGAGTACTCCATGTCATGGAATACTTTGGACTCGAGTCTCAAGATGTTCTTCAGCAGAGAGGTGAAGGGTAAAGCAGGCGAAGATCTCGTTGAAAAGCAGAACGCCGAAATGGGATTGATGCCTGTGGTAGCCGACGAAGCGGTCGCATACGGTTACAGCGGCGAGAATCGCCACATGGCGCGGGCGTTTCTGAGCGGCGAGAAGCCCATGCTTACCTTTGACGACGGTCTCGAGGTCGTGAAAATCCTCATGACCGCCTACATGAGCGCGGAGCAGGGTCGGACTTTGGAATTCCCACCAGGGGAGCTCGAATCCTTCGTTCCAGCGGTCGCAAAGGGGAATTGGAAGGGCTGACCTATCGAACGGATGAGCTTGACCCCATATTTCGGGGGGTTGACAAGGCTGGCACTACAAATGCCTACTGATGAGGTGCAGCCTCCCCCGACAAACCAGCAAATATGAAAAGAGCTCATCTCAGTCGCACTCCAGGAACATTCGCCGTCTTCGCTTTGGCCGCCGTTCTCACCACGGCATGTGCAGCCGAACGCGCCATGTCGCCGCAGCAGACGACCGCCTCGATCGCGGCTCCTGTCGCAACTTCCGTCAGCCAGGTACCGCTTCTTTATGTAGTTGACGGCGTTCGACTCCAGCGCGACCAGGTTCCTGCGCTGAGTGGTGAGCAAATTGCCTCAGTGCGTGTCCTCAAGGGCCGAGCAGCTCTCAAACAATATGGTCCCGATGCTTCGTACGGTGTGGTGCTGATCACCACCAAGGCGGCTGTCGCGCCGCGTTCGTAGGCGCTCGAAGGCTCGACGATAGCTGTAAGCGCGGAACGAAAAAGGGCATCTCTTGGATGCCCTTTCGTTTGCCCGGTAGCGTCACCGTCCACCGTGCGATTTTCGTCCGCCCTTCCGCATCGGTTCGTGGTTCTCCGGCCGACCGTAACCGCCGCCGCCGGGCTTCTCCCCGCCACCATGAACTTTGTTCACCGTAGCCCACGCCCGCCGTTCCGCTTCGTCCTCCGGCACGCCGCGTGACTCGTAGCCTTCTTCAATATGCTCGGCCTGCCTCTTTTCTTTGTCAGTGTATTTGGATTTGTCCCCGCGTGGCATTAGTACCTCCTGTTGAGACTGTAATGACGTGCAGAGCCCGTACCGCCAGCACTGTCGTGGCATGGCAGTAGTTTGTTTGGCGTGCCATTTTCTGTCGGATGACTTCCCCCTTCGAGCGGCCAGGGCCGGCAACACTCCCTCCGATGCCACGTTCCCTGCGGCGCATCGTGCTCTGGATCGTTGCTCTGCTTTTCGTCGCGATGATCGGCGTGCCATGGCTCGCGAGCTTCATCACCGACTGGCTGTGGTTTAGCGAGGTCGGTTTTCAGACGGTCTTCACCACCTCGCTCATCTGGCGAATCGGTCTCTTTGTTTTAGGCGGCGCGTTCGCCTTCGCTTACTTCTACGGCAACGTCAAAATCGCGCGCGGCTCGGGCACCGGGTTCCCCGTGCTCTACGTCAATCGTGGGGACGGCGTGTCGGTGGACGTATCCCGGCTCGTCACGAAGATCTTTTTTCCTGCGGCGCTCGTGCTCTCGCTGCTAACCGCGATTTCGCTTTCCGCGTGGTGGCTGACCGTCCTCAAGGGGATAAATGGCGTCGCACTTGGCGCCCACGACCCAATCTTCAACCGCGACATCTCGTTTTATCTCTTCCGTCTTCCGCTGATCTCGGGCGTGCTCGGAACGCTCATCACGCTGACGCTGCTGTCGATCGTTGCGACCATGGCGATGTACTGGCTTCGGAACGACATAACGCTGCCACCGCGGCGCGCAACCGCGAAGCCAAGGGCGGCACGGCATCTCGGCGGCCTCCTGGCGTTCTTGTTCGTGCTGCTGGCCATCCGCACCTGGATCGTCGGCACGTCGAGTCTGCTCTTTTCACGCACGGGGCCACTGGTCGGAGCCAGTTACACCGACGTCCACGTCGCGCTGCCCGGCTTGTACCTTTGCGTCGTTACGGCGTTTCTCGCCGCTGTGTGGATCGTCGTCGGCGTTGTCCGTGAAAAACTGGTCTGGTCCGCGATCTCTGCCACCGTGGTGTACCTGGTTGTGAGCGTGCTCGCGCGAGGGTTGGTGCCGGCGGCGTTTCAACGGCTCGTGGTCTCACCAAACGAGCTGGCGCGCGAGACGCCCTACATTCGCAGTCACATAGACGCGACCAGGCGCGCGTGGGGACTGGACAGAGTGGCAAGCCGGGATTTATCGGGCGAAGTGCAGCTGACGAACGCCGACATCAAGGCCAACGCCGCCACGGTCGACAACGTCCGACTGTGGGAGCGAGACCTCTTGAAGGAGACCTTCAAGCAAATCCAGGAGATTCGAACGTACTATGATTTTGTGTCGGTCGACGACGACCGCTACATAATCGACGGCCGGTACCGACAGATTCATCTCGCGGCCCGTGAGCTCAACTCGGCGTCTTTGCCGACGCGCACCTTCATCAACGAGCGACTGACGTTCACTCACGGAATGGGCGTGACGATCGCCCCCGTAAACCAGGTGACTTCCGAAGGTCTGCCGGTGCTTTTCATCAAGGACCTGCCCCCAGTTTCGGCGACTTCCGTAAAGCTCACCCGTCCGCAGATCTATTACGGTGAGCTGACAGACGAATACGTGTTCGTCGGCACGGGGCAACAGGAGTTCGATTACCCCGCTGGCGACGCCAACATCTACACGCACTACCAGGGCCGCGGCGGAGTGCCCATCGGATCGTTCTGGCGCCGCGTGCTCTACGCCTTCCAATTCGGCTCGCTCAAGATCGTGCTATCGGACGACATCAAAGGGAACGCCAGGGTTCTCTACCGGCGAAACGTCATGCAGCGAGCAACGACCGCAATGCCGTTTCTCGACTTCGACCGGGATCCGTATCTCGTCATCACCGACGCCGGCCAGCTCAAATGGATCCTCGACGCCTACACGACGAGCGATGCGTATCCATACTCGCAGCGAGCGCAGGACGGAACGAGCTACATGCGGAACAGCGTCAAGGTCGTTATCGATGCCTACGATGGTACCGTCGATGCATACGTCGCCGATCCCAACGACCCGGTCGTGAAGACTTACGCGAACATTTTTGCCGGTATCCTGAAGCCGATCACGGCAATGCCGTCCGACCTCCGCAGACACGTGAGATATCCCGGGGATCTGTTCAGGATTCAAACCGGGTTACACGCGACGTTCCACATGCTCCAGCCCGAATCGTTCTATCACCGCGAGGATCAGTGGCAGATCCCGGGAGCTGCTGCGCGGGCAACGAACGAGAGTCCCTACATGCGGCACATCTTGATGCGCCTGCCGGGAGAAAAGAATCCCGAGTTCATCTTCATGACGCCGTTCACGCCGCGCGGGAAAGACAACCTTGCCGCGTGGATGGTCGCGCGCATGGATGGCGAAAACTACGGAAAGCTTTCCGTTTACAGTTTCCCGAAACAGAGCCTGGTCTATGGCCCGCGACAAATCGAGAACCGGATCAACCAGGATACCGAGATCTCGCGTCAACTCACTCTATGGGACCAACGCGGGTCTCATGTCATTCGTGGTGAGCTCCTGGTGATTCCAATCGAAGAATCGCTCATATACGTGCAGCCGATTTATCTGCGCGCCGAAGGCGGCAACATTCCGGAGTTAAAGCGAGTTGTCGTAGCACATGAGAACCGCGTGGTGATGGGCGAGACGCTGGAGGAGGGACTGAATGCGCTGTTCGGCGCGGGTGCTGCAGCTCGGACGCCGACGAGCGTTCAGGACTCTCTGCGAACGCCGGGCGGTGCAGCGCAACCGGCTGCCGGAAACGTCGGTGCAGCGCCCGCGTTTGGCGCCGCGCCGTCAGCGGCCGTCAGCGATTTGCTGCGCGAAGCGCAATCGCATTACGACCGCGCGATCGCGGCGCAGCGCGCGGGAAATTGGGCGGAGTACGGGCGCGAGATCGAGCAGCTCGGTACGGCGCTCCGCGCTCTGAGGGCTGGTAAGCAGTAGCGCCAACCCGCCTTCCTCGGTAGCGAGAATAAATCTCACGTCGCCCGCTTGAGGAATTGCTGGACTGCCTTGCGGTAACTACGTCCCGTCGTGATCCGCTTGCCGTTGCGCAGAATGAGGAGCTGGTCGCCCTGGTCGAACGGCTGCGCCTCTCTGACCTGCGCGGTGTTCACGATCGTCGATCGGTGCACGCGGAGAAACCTGTTCTGCGGTAGCCGAGCCTCGAGCCGAGTCAACGGCTCGCGCACATCGTACGCGACCTCGGCGAGGTGAATACGCGCCAGATCGTCGCGTGCCTGAATCCAGTAGATCTCGTCCGGGTCGAGGAAGAGGATCTTGCCATTTACCTTGACGCCGATCCTGTTCTTCGGCGCGTCCAGCTGGCCCACGTATTTGAGAAGGGCACTGAGCTGGGCCGACACGCTGGGCTGCGGCGATTCTCGTAGCCGCTTCTTCGCGCGATCGAGCGTCTGGTGGAAGCGCACGTGGTCGACGGGCTTGAGCAAGTAGTCGAACGCGCCGAACTCGAATGCCGAAACCGCGTAGTCATCGAACGCGGTGACGAAGATAACGGGCGGCATCTTGTCAGTGCCGACTTCGGTGATCACGTCGAATCCGTCCAGCTCCGGCATTTGCACGTCGAGAAACACGAGGTCCGGCTGATGTGCTCGTATCGACGCGACTGCCTCGAGGCCATTCTGACATTCGCCAACGACTTCGACGTCGGGAACGTGCGTGAGCAGCGAGCATAGCCGCTGACGTGCCAGCGATTCGTCATCGATTACAAGGACGCGAAAAGGTTGGTCCATCATGCCTGCACCGTAGCGAGCTTGTTGTCCGTCGTGACGCCATTCCGCGGCGCGGAAGCCCGTCCGAGTCGGAACGGAATAGTGATACGTACTGCGTATCCACCTTCGTCGCGCGGTCCACTCTCGAACTCATGATTCTCGCCGTACAGGTGGATTAGCCTGGTCGTTGTGTTTGTGAGGCCGAGTCCGGTTCCGCGCGACCGCTCGCGGGAGCGGCGCGCGCGTACGCCAACACCATCGTCGAGAATGGTGATCGACAGCTTGTCGCCGAGGCGTCGCGCGGTCACCTGGACGTAGCCCGCACCAGCCCGTGGACTGATCCCATGCCGTATCGCATTCTCGACGAGCGGCTGCAATAGCAGGCTCGGCACGAGCGCGCCGCGCACTCCATCTTCAATGTTGCAGTTGACGGTCAAGCGATCCTGAAAACGTACCCGCTGGATCGCGACATACCGATCGAGCAGTCCGAGCTCGCGCTCGAGTGGCACTTCCTGCTCACTGGATGTCGAGAGAACCAGCCGCAGAAAGTCGCTCAGTTCAGACACCATTCGTTCGGCGGCCGGCGGGTCGCTGGCGATTAGCGCCATCGCGCCGTTCAACGCATTGAACAGGAAGTGTGGATTTAGCTGCAGCTTCAGTGTGTCGAGCTCCGACTGGACGAGTCGCGTCACGACTCGCTGCCGCTCTGCCGATTCCTTGCTCGCTTCGCGGACCAGGTGCTCTACCCAGGATGTCGCGTAGGTCGAGACGATTCCAAAGACGCCCAGGAGTATGAGCTTGGCCGCTTCATCGAGTGGCGTGACACGCGCCAGGAGCACGGCATCGATCGGATTGACCACAAGCGGCAGCCGTCCGCTGCCCCAAAGCCAGGCGAGAAGAACCGAGTACTCGACAAATGCGAGCACGGATATGAACGCCGCCTTGCGCACCGACGATGCCACCGGCCGGCCGGCGAGGACCACGAAGTACATCAAAAAGATTGGTGAGCGCAACGCGAGGACGCCGGACTGAGCCACAGCGTAGCCGCCAATTATCGCGGTGACGGCGGTGACGTCGACGATCGGATTTACCGCCGATAACCAGTCGGGAAGCTCAGGCCGCCGGTACCAGATCAGATATTGCGCGACGGTCCACAGAAGCGCCGGACCCAGTACCAGAACGTTCGCCGTGTTCAAGGCCTGGGACAGATGTGGCGCGTACATCAGCGCCGACGCCGTCAACAGGAATACCACGGCAGCCCGAAGTCCGTTCAGGATCCGCTCCGCCCTGTCGCGTCTCAGTCGCAAACTCTGAGGGGGCGCGAACGACGACGTCGCAAAAAGCTGCATCAGATGAATTTGCTCGAAGGGGAGTGGCTGGGGTAGCAGGCCGACGAGGTACCTGCTACCCCCGACGCCGGCTCAATGATCTTCGCCGTCGTCGTTGCCGTGTCCCTGATGATGATCTTCGCCGCGTTCCTCATCGTCTTGATTCGGCGGCTGGCGTTGAAAGTACGTGAATCACATCCCGGGACGAGCCGCTCAATGGCGAAGGAACGCGTGTGAGGCGCGAGTAACTTCTTGCGCGCGGTGACGGTCGTTTTCCGAGAGGGAAACGGGTGGCGCGGTGCCTGCGAGATGGGGTTTTCCCATCTCGATTCCTGCCGCCGCAAGGCCCTCCATTGTCAAGTTTCGAAACCGAGTTCCGGTTCCAAAGCGCCCGCGACCTCGTTCTGGAGCACGGTTGGAACGCAACCGCGTATCAGATCCTCAACCCTGGCATCGAGCTGTGGTTTTCTCGCACGGGGGACGCCGTCGTGGGATTCGTGAGGCATCGCCGCACTCGCGTCGTGGCCGGGGCTCCGGTCTGCGGCTTAGGTCGGCTCGAGGCGATCGCGGCAGAATTCGCGGCCGATGCGTATCGCGCCGGCGAACGCATTTGCTATTTCGGCGCGGGCGACAGACTGGAGTCGCTCTATGCAGACCTGCCTGGATGGTCGCGCGTGCTGCTTGGTGCGCAACCAGCTTGGGACCCGCATGAGTGGCCCGCCGCTGTCGCAAGGCGCGCATCTCTGCGCGCTCAATTCAACCGCGCGCGCAACAAACGAATCAAGGTCAGGGAGTGGGCGCCTTTAGAAGCGGAGAATCACCCTACGCTTCGCCGTTGCCTCGCGGAATGGTTGGCCACTCGACACCTGCCGCCGCTCCACTTCCTTGTTGAGCCCGAAACTCTTTCGCATCTTCGTGACCGCCGCGTCTTTGTTGCCGAGCGGGAGGGCGATGTAGTCGCGTTCACCGTGCTCTCGCCGGTGCCAGCTCGCAACGGTTGGCTGGTCGAACAGATCGTGAGAGGACTAGGCGCGCCGAACGGCACTGCCGAACTCCTGATAGACAGGGCCATGCGACAAATCGCGGCCTCCGGGGCTGGTTACGCCACGCTCGGCCTCTCTCCGCTATCACAGCGCGCCGAGCAGGCGCCGATTCCGCAGCCAATTTGGCTCCGCGTTGTACTGCGCTGGGTCCGACTGCACGGCGCCAGATTTTACAATTTCGGCGGCCTCGACGCGTTCAAGGCAAAGTTCAACCCGCAGACGTGGGAGCCGATCTACGCGATTGCAGAGGGAGATAGCTTTCCGCCGAGCGCGCTCTACGCGATTGCTGGCGCGTTCAGTGGAGGCGCGCCGATCAGGCTCGTACTTTCGGCGCTGCTCCGGGCTTTGCGCGAGGAGGCGCAACGCCTGGGCGCGCGGATTATATCGAGCGCTCGCGCGAAAGAGAGGTAGGCGCCGTGCCGCGGACGGCATGCATGAAATCAGCTAGCTTCGCTTCATCGAGATTACCATTCGTCCGCAGCCCACTGCACACGTCCACGCCGAATGGCGCAACCTGCGCGATCGCGCCCGCGACGTTTGCTGCATTCAGTCCGCCGGCGAGAAAGACCGGAACATCCACCGCGTCGCGAATCCTGCGGCTCACTGCCCAATCGTGCGCGCGACCGGTCCCGCCCAGCTCCTTTACTAACAGAGAGGGATTGCCGGAGTCGAGCAAGATCGCGTCGACCTCCGGGGCGATCGCGACGGCCTCTCTCAACGAATCATCGCCGCGGACATGAATCACTTGCACCAAAGCGACCTCCGGCAGGGCGTCGCGGAGTCTTGCATGTACGCCCGGCTCGACTTCGTCGACGAGCTGCAGCGTGTTCGTGCGACAGAACCGCTGCTGCGCGATGATCGGCTCGGCCGTCGTCTGGCACGTGAGCAGGAACGTTCCGATCCCCGGTGGCACGGTATCCGCAATCTCCCGAATCCGGGCCTCGGAAATGGGACCCGGGCCGCTCGGCATCCGTGAGACGAGGCCAATGGCCGATGCGCCCATGCGTATTGCAAGCGCGGCCTCGTGCTCGGTTGCAATGCAGCAAACCTTCACCGCGGGTGGGGCGGGGAACATATCCGGGGTCGTGGTGGGTAGAACGTACGATAATTGCATACAATTCTGTGCTCGGATCCGCTGGTATCAGCGGTCCGTCACGCCAACCAGTAGCGCGCGAGGCATCTGCCAATGAGACACATGAAAAAACTCCTCAGCCTCACGGCGGTGATGGTACTCGCCGCGTGCACGGACAACGGAGTCCTCAACCCGAATGACATCGAGGGCACGTACCAGCTGACCATCTGGGCGGACAACTCTATCCCCATCACTTTCAACGTTCAAGCGGGTGAGGATAGCGAAATACCGAACGGAGGGACATGGCGAGTAACGGGCGGCACCCTGGAACTGGATAGCAACGGAACGTTTGTGGAGACGAACTTCATCACGAAGACACCCAGCGGCGGCTCGTCGTTCACCTCGAATTTCGTTTCTGCCGGCACGTATAGCTTCGACGGATTCAACATTGATTTCGAGGCTCCGGCACAGAACCAATTCAGCGCGCGCTCGTTCACAGGAACCGTGAGCGCGGATGAGCGAATCCGCTACCACGAGTTTGATTCCGCTTCGGGACAAAATTTATTGTACGAATACCGGCGGTAGCTGGGCACGGCTGGTCGTTTAATCCGCGAACGGATTGGTCAGGGAGGGTCCGCCGACGGCGGACCCTCCCTTTTCAGCAGAAACGGGTATCTTCTGGTGAAGAAACGGGGCTCCGCCCGTGAGCACCCGTCGGCGTAAGGCCTCAACATCTCTCCGAGGACGCGCACATGTCGATAATTGCCTGGATCGTGGTCGGTCTCGTCGCTGGAGTTCTTGCATCACTGGTCATGGGTGGAACGGGGTACGGCATCATCGGCGATATCATCATCGGCATCGTCGGCGCTTTCATCGGCGGGTGGCTCTTTAGCGCGCTCGGCATCAGCTCGCCGTTCGGCGGCATGGGCGGCACGATCTTCGTCGCCTTCATCGGCGCGGTCGTGCTCCTCTTCCTCCTGCGCTTGATCCGAGGATCGCGGGTACGAGTGTAGCACGGCCCCCACGGCCCGCTCGAAACGCGGGTTATTCCGGCACTGCGCTCGTCGACAAGCTCGGAATCAAGGCGGACGCGCGTCTCCAATTTGTGGGAGCGCCTCCGTCTTTCTTCGCGACACTCGGCGAGCGCCCACAGGGATCCTGTATCGTGAGTCGCGGGCTGCTCGATTTCGCGCTGCTGTTCGTCACGGCGAGATCGGAGCTGGTGAAATCGTTTCCGCGGCTGCGTGACAGGCTTGTAGCGAACGGGATGTTGTGGGTGTCGTGGCCGAAGAAAGCGTCTGGGGTGACCACCGATCTGTCCGAGGGGATAGTTCGTACCATCGGCCTCGAGCTCGGGCTCGTCGATGTGAAAGTGTGCGCCGTCGACGAGACCTGGTCCGGCCTCAAGTTCGTCCGCCGCCTCAAGGACCGGTAAGATCGCCGCCGCCGCGCGTTCGCAATTAATTTCCTGCGATGCCTGGACTAACAGATCACGCATCGTGAAGTCCATCGACGCGCTGACCAACGGCCTCGTCGATTACGCGGGTTTGTTCCCGCCGGCAGGCGAAGACATGCAGACCGCTGTCGCGAGCTATGCGTCGTACCTGCGCGGCCCCGATCGCTCCGCGCTCGGTCGCTTCGTCGTCCCGGTCACGCGTCTCCAGGAATTCGCGAAAGCTGCGATCGGCCTGCTGCCGCGCGACCCGCAGTCTGCACCTTGGCGCCTCAGCGTGCTGGTCTCCGGCGACGTTCGGGCAGCTGGTCAGGAAATGCTCGGATTCAATCGCGATCACCAACCCCGCTCCGACATTGGGCGCGCGATAATCGATGCCGCCGAGCTCAAGGCGACGTCCGCCGACGAGATCGAACAGCAGCATCGCGACCTGCCACAAGGGTTCACTACCTATTTCGAGATTCCAGTTGCTGGCGACGTGACGCCGCTAATCAGATCGATCGCGGCTTCCGGCGGACGAGCCAAGGTCCGCACCGGTGGCGTGACATCTGACGCGTTTCCGCCGGCCGAGGCGTTAATCGATTTCCTCGTTGCCTGTCACCGCGAGGGCGTCGCGTTCAAGGCGACCGCCGGTTTGCACCATCCGGTACGCGACGAATACCCGTTGACGTACGAGGCAAATAGCCCGGTTGGGCGAATGTACGGATTTCTCAACGTCTTCCTCGCCGCGTCGTTTCTCTACGCCGGAGAGAGCGAACAAACTGCGCTTAGCATGCTCGAGGAGGACGATCCTGCTGCCTTCTCCTTCGAGCGCGATACGGTCGCGTGGCGCGACAAACGGTTGAGCGCCACGCAGATCGATGCATCGCGCAAAAACTTCGCGATCTCGTTCGGGTCTTGCTCTTTCCGCGAGCCGATTTCCGAGCTGGCCGAACTCATTCGACGCACGAACCAGGTAAACCGGTGAACCAAACCCACGATCCAAACCTCACGTCGTGGATCGAGTCGGCGAACTCGCCCGATACGGATTTTCCGATCCAAAATCTTCCTTTCGGAGTCTTCTCGCGGAAAGGCGATGCGGAGCGTCGCGTCGGCGTGGCCATCGGAGATCAGATCGTCGATGTCGGCGAATCCCTCAGCGCGAATCTCTGGAGCGGCAGGGCGCGCGACGTTGCGCGCTGGTGCGATCGCCCCAATCTCAACGAGCTAATGCAGGCGCCGAAAGAGGCGCTTTCTGAATTCCGCGCCCGATTGAGCGAGTTGCTCACCGGGACTCCCGGCGATGACAGCGTGATCAACCCGCTCCCGCCCGGCGCGCTCGTACCAATGGCCGAGGCGGAGATGTTTGCGCCAGCACACATCGGGGACTACACCGACTTCTATGCGTCTATCTACCACGCGCAGAACGTCGGCAAGCTGTTTCGTCCCGACAATCCGCTGCTCCCCAATTACAAACATGTTCCCATCGCCTATCACGGCCGCGCATCGTCGATCGTCATGAGCGGCACCGAAGTTTCGCGACCCAAGGGTCAAATGCAGCCGTCTGGATCGGCGCCGCCGACATTCGCTCCGACGCAGATGCTCGACTACGAAGCCGAGGTCGGCTTCTTCGTCGGTCGCGGAAACAAGCTCGGCGACCCCATTCCGATCGATGACGCGGAAGACCACATCTTCGGCATTTGCCTCGTCAACGACTGGTCCGCGCGTGACATCCAGTCGTGGGAATATCAGCCGCTCGGACCCTTCCTCTCAAAAAACTTCGCGACGACCATCTCGCCATGGGTCGTCACATGGGAGGCCTTGGAGCCGTATCGAGTTCCCGCCTTTTTCCGCCCGCCCGGCGATCCGCCGCCTCTGCCCTATCTCTCCTCGGAGAAGGACCGCGATCAAGGGGGATTGGATCTGAACATCGAGGTCTACATAAGGTCGATGCTGATGCGCGAGGGTCGTCTCCGGCCGACGCGCTTGAGCTCGGCATCCTTGGCCGACATGTACTGGACACCCGCGCAAATGCTGACACACCACGCCAGCAACGGCTGCAACCTGCAGCCGGGTGATCTCTTCGCGAGCGGGACGGTGTCGGGCCCCGAGCGTGGCGCGCAGGGGTGCATGCTCGAGCTCACCCGTCGCGGTGCCGAGCCGATCGTGCTTCCGACCGGCGAGGAGCGAAAATTCCTCCACGACGGAGACGAGGTCATCCTGCGCGCTCACCTCCAGCGCGAGGGTGCCGCGCGCATTGGTCTGGGTGAATGCGCTGGCCTCATAGTCGCATCATCCAGGCGCTAACACTCAACTACAATCGTTCCAATGTCGAACAACGGGCGCGAGCCCCTTTATGTCGTGCGCGACTCACCGATTCACGGACGCGGCGTTTTCGCCGCGCGCTATATCCGTAAGGGTACGCGAATTCTGGAGTACAAGGGCGAACGAATCAGCAATAGAGAAGCGGATCGGCGGTATGACGACTCCAGAATGAAGCGGCACCACACCTTTCTCTTTACCCTCGACAAAAAGACTGTCATCGACGGAGCCATCTCCGCCGGCGGCGGCGATGCGAGCTTCATCAACCACTCGTGTGATCCAAACTGTGAAGCCGTGATCACCGGGAAAAAAATCTTCATCCACGCGCTACGCGGCATCGAGCCTGGTACTGAGCTCGCGTACGACTATCAGTACGAGCGAACAGGAAAGAACGACGCCGAGCTGGAGAAGTTTTACATATGCAAATGCGGCTCGCCGAAGTGCCGCGGCACGATCATGAAGCCGGCGAAGAAACGCCGCTCACGCCGGCGGCTACACAAAGCCAAACCGTGACCGGGGCGGGCACTGGACTTCATCGGTGCCCAGCCATTATGTCTAGTTGTCAACAACATTCCAGTGGAGTACCCGCATGCGGCTAGTACTACGTGCGCTCGCGCTAACGTTTGCGCTCGCGACCTCGGCGACGGCCCAGAATGCCGTCCCAATGCAGTCCAAACCTCTTGATCCCGCCAACCTCGATCGCTCGGTTTCGGCGTGCACTGACTTCTATCAGTTCGCCAACGGCGGCTGGATCAGCCGAAACCCGATACCCGCAGCCTTTTCAGTTTGGGGCAGCTTTGCCGAGCTGCAGGAGAACAATCAGGGCAACCTGCTGACGATTCTGCGTGCTGCCGCCGCCAGCGGCAATCCTCAGGCAAACGCGGATCTACGCAAGCTCGGTGTTTTTTACTCATCATGCATGGACTCGGTGGGCGCTGAGCGGGCTGGTGCGCAGCCAATAAAGGCCGAGCTGGATCGGATCGCGGCGATCAACAATCGCGCTGGGGTTGAGGCCGAGGTCGCACGTCTACATGCGCGCGCAATCCCACTTCTGTTCAACTTCGGCGCTCAGCAGGATCTCAAGAACAGCACGTCTGTAATCGCCGGGCTCTCGCAGGGGGGATTGTCGCTCCCGGATCGCGACTACTATTTGAATAACGACAAGCGCTACGCCGACATTCGCGCCAACTACACCGATCACGTCGCGCGGATGTTCCAGCTGATTGGCGAGCCCGCTTCGCAGGCGACGGCGGACGCCCAAAAAGTGCTGGCGATCGAGACCGCGCTCGCTACGCCGTCGATGACGCGCGTCCAGCGCCGCGACCCGAACGCCAACTATCACCGGATGACCTCCGCCGAACTGGCGCAGCTCGCGCCGGGATTCAACTGGTCCAGCTTCTTTGCCGGCGAAGGCAGAGCCGATATCTCGACGATCAACGTCCAGAATCCAGCGTTCGTCAAGGCCGCCGACAGCATGCTCACCTCGACGCCGCTCGACTCGTGGAAAGCGTACTTGCGCTGGAAAGTCCTCGACGCCACCGCTCAAAGTCTGAGCTCGGCTTTCGTCAACGAAGATTTCCGGTTCAGCAGCACGCTATCCGGGACGAAGGAAATGCTGCCGCGTGAGAAGCGGTGTGCTCGCGCGACCGATCAAGGCTTGAGAGACGCGCTTGGACAAGCGTACGTCTCGCAGTATTTCACGCCGCAAGCGAAGCAGCGCGCCCTCGAGATGGTGCGCAACCTGGAATCGGTTTTCCGCGACCGCTTGCAGACGCTTGGGTGGATGACCGACACGACCAAGACTCAGGCGACCGCCAAGCTCGCGGCGTTCACGAACAAGATCGGCTATCCCGACAAGTGGCGTGATTATTCGACGCTCACGATCAAGCCGGGCCATTTCCTCGATAATCAGCTCGCGGTGCAACAGTACGAGCGCCGCCGCACGCTATCGCGTATCGGTCAGCCGGTAGACCGCACGGAGTGGGGAATGACACCGCCGACGGTGAATGCATACTACAACCCGTCGATGAACGAGATTGTTTTCCCGGCCGGGATTCTGCAGCCGCCTTTCTTCGATCCCAACGCCGACGATGCGGTCAACTACGGCGGCATGGGCGCCGTCATCGGTCATGAGATGACGCACGGATTCGACGATCAGGGTGCGCAATTCGACGCACAGGGAAACCTGCGCAATTGGTGGGGCGCATCCGACCTCGACAAATTCAAGAAGGGCACAGGACTCGTGGCGTCCCAGTTCGACGCGTACACCGTCCTGGACAGCGTGCACGTGAACGGCAAGCTCACCCTCGGAGAAAATCTCGCCGACCTCGGCGGACTTTCCGTAGCGTACGCCGCGCTCGAGAAAGCTCTCGCGGAGAAGGGGCGTCCGCCGCTCATCGATGGGTTTACCCCCGAGCAGCGCTTCTTCCTCGCCTGGGCGCAGATCTGGAGACAGAACATCACGCCCGAAGCTCTGCGCGTGCGAATCAACACCGATCCGCATTCGCCAGGTCGCTGGAGGACGAACGGACCGTTGTCGAATCTGCCGCAATTCGCCGCGGCGTTTGGGTGCAAGCCCGGCGATCCGATGGTCAGGCCGGATTCTGTGCGCCCCGTTATCTGGTAGTCAACTGCAACGGCAAACTCTAAACGCAACTACAAACCCTGAACGCAACTGCAAACTCAGAACAGACAGTTCTGAGTTTGCAGTTTTGTTGATCTTGCTCTTTTCGTAAGCAGCGACCCGTCCGTAGCCCGACCAAGTCTCACTAACTAAGTTGAACGCATGACCGCGCGCAGCTTTTTTTACAAGGAGACGGAAGGAATTCGTGTCACGGTGCGCCCGGTTTACCTGCGCGATCACTCGGAGCCTTCGCAGAGTCATTACGTGTTCGCGTACTTCGTCCGGATCGAAAACGTCGGCACGATGGCAGCGCAGCTCCTCAGCCGCCGCTGGTTGATCCATGACTCCGTTGGTGAAGGTGTAGACACCGAGGTCATCGGTGAGGGAGTCGTGGGTGAACAGCCAACGATTATGCCCGGTGCCGTGCACGAGTATCAGAGTTTCTGCATCCTGAAATCGGGCGAGGGCTGGATGGAGGGTCACTATGGATTCCTCCGGCAGGACGGCACATCGTTCGAGGCAGCCATCCCTCGCTTCATTCTGAGCGCCAGCGAATCGACGAGCCTGCCATCGTAATACGCGCACGACAGTTGCCTTGCACTCGAGCGTGAGTCGCATCTACGACATCTCGGTTCCGATCCGCACTGGCGGCCTCGTGTACCCGGGGAACCCCGAGATCGACGTTTCGCTGCAACAGGCGGTCGCGAAGGGTGCAAGCGCAAACGTGTCATTGGTCCGATTCGGCTCGCATACCGGGACTCACGCCGATGCAGCGCGCCACTTTTTCGATGATGGCCAGAGCGTCGACCACATACCTCTCGATCGGCTGATAGGGCCCGCTCTGCTCCTGAGTTTCGACGAGAACGTTCGTGCAGTGGGCGCTGCCGAGCTGCGAAGTCAACACCTGAATGGGCACAAACGGATACTTCTTCGCACCAGAAACTCAGCGCTGCTGTCGCGGCGCGAATTCGTCAACGATTACACCTACCTCGCTCCGGATGGTGCGCAGTTCCTGGTGGACAGCGGTGTCGAGCTCGTAGGCATCGACTACTTGTCGATCGAGCAGTTTCATTCGGGTCACCATCGCACCCACCGTACGCTGCTCGAGCGCTCGGTAGTCATCGTCGAAGGTCTCGATCTATCGAGCCCGCCCGCCGGCGAATATCAGTTCATCTGCCTTCCACTTCGACTCGAAGGCTGCGACGGTGCGCCGGCACGCGCTGTACTGATAGCATGAAACAGATTGGGCACATCTTTTTCGACATCGGAGGAGTGCTTGGCTCGAACGGGTGGGACCGGGAGCAGCGACAGCGCGCGGTCGAACGCTTCGATTTGAACGCCGAGGACTTTCAGTGGCGGCACGAAGACGTCGTCGGGGAATGGGAGGAGGGACGCATCACGCTCGACGAATATCTCGACGTGGCAATTTTTCACACCGAGCGCGCTTTCACGCGCGCTGAGTTCATAGACTTCATGTTCGCCCAGAGCGTCCCCGATGAGGCTACAATCAGTATTGCGCGTGAGCTGGCTCGAGACCCGCGCTACACGCTGATGACGCTCAATAACGAGTCAGAGGCGCTCAACATGCACCGAATCGAGAAATTCGGCATCTCACAGATATTTGAGGCGTTCATTACCTCGTGCTGGCTCGGCGTCCGTAAGCCAATACGCCGGTTTTACAGTCGCGCAACTGGAATCGCCCACTGCGAGGCCGCAACATCGCTCTTCATTGACGATCGGCAACAGAACCTCACTCCGGCGAGCTCACTTGGCATGAACGTGATTCTGTTTAAGTCCGCATCGCAGCTGCGCGCTGATCTGAAGCGCTTTCTCGACCTCGAACTTTCTGGAGCTTAGATAATGCGCCTGGCGATGATCGGTCTCGGCCGCATGGGCGGCAACATGTCGGAGCGGTTGATGCGCGGCGGCCACGACATGGTCGTCTTCGATCGGACGGCCGCGACGGCGGAGAAGTACGTTGCGCAGGGAGCGACGAGGGCATCGACGCTCCAGGAAGTGCCGGCGAAGCTGCAGAGCCCGCGCATCGTCTGGATCATGGTGCCGGCGGGCAAACCGGTCGATGAGACTGTCACCGCGATCTTACCAGGGTTGTCGAAGGGCGACGTAATCATCGATGGCGGCAACTCGAATTTCCACGACACGATGCGTCGCGCTGCCGAGCTGGACAAAAAGGGAATTCAGTTCGTGGACTCGGGGACAAGCGGTGGAATCTGGGGCCTCGCCAACGGCTACTGTCTCATGATTGGGGCATCACCCGAAGCGTTCAAGCTATGCGAGCCCATATTCAAAACTCTGGCGCCGACGGATGGCTACGCGCACATGGGACCGCCCGGCTCCGGTCACTATGTGAAAATGATCCACAACGGCATCGAGTACGGCGCACTCCAGGCTTACGCGGAGGGCTACGAGATTCTCCATGCGTCGAAAGAATTCAAGCTCGACTTGCACAAAATCGCGGCCGTGTGGAATCGCGGTAGCGTCGTGCGCTCATGGCTTAACGAGCTCGCTGAAATGGCGTTCGAGAAAGATCCGAACCTGAGCGACCTGCGGGGCTACGTCGAAGACTCGGGCGAGGGTCGATGGACCGTGCAGGAGGCGATCGATCTGGACGTCCCTGCTCCCGTGATAACTCTCTCGCTGCTCGCGCGCCTCCGGTCACGTCAGCAAGATTCCTTCTCCGCAAAGGTGATCGCCGCTTTACGCAACGAATTTGGCGGTCACGCGGTAAAGAAATCGTGAAGACTCCACACGCCGTTCCGATGATGCGCGCACCCCGGCCAGCGGGAAGTCGCGACAAAGCGGATCCATGCACGCTGGTGATCTTTGGGGCGGAAGGCGATCTCACCAAGCGCAAGCTGATTCCGGCGATCTACTACCTGGCCGAGCAGAAGCTGTTGCCCGACAGCTTCGCGCTGCTGGCGGTCGCGCGCGCTCAGAACACCGACGAAGGGTATCGCGGCGTCATGCGCGAAGCGATGGCACACTCGGACGAGATCCACAAAGTCAATGACGATGTGTGGCAGTGGCTGTGCGAGCGGACATTCTACGCGGGCGGCGACTTCTCGAAAAACGAAGCGTACGGCAACATCGAGAAGCGACTCAATGACATCGAATCACGTGCCCCCGAGTCCGATCGGAACCGCCTTTTCTATCTTGCGATTCCACCAAGCGTGTTCGAGACGACGCTAAAGCACCTGTGCACGAGCGGCCTGGCTCGCCGGACGCACTCATACGACCAGCGACCGTGGTCGCGTGTCGTCATCGAGAAACCGTTTGGGCGGAGCCTCGACTCGGCGATGGCTCTCAACAGGCTCGTACTCGACGAATTCGGCGAACACCAGATCTATCGCATTGATCACTACCTCGGAAAAGAAAGCGTTCAGAACATCCTCGTGTTCCGTTTTGCCAACTCGATCTTCGAGCCGCTCTGGAACCGTCACTACATCTCGCACATCCAGATCACCGCTGCCGAATCGGTTGGTGTCGAAGGCCGCGGCAAATACTACGAGGAAGCGGGTGTTCTCCGCGACATGTTTCAGAACCATCTTCTCCAGCTCCTGACGCTTGCCGCGATGGAGCCGCCAAGCTCGTTCACCGCCGATGCGGTTCGCGATGAGAAGGTGAAGGTGCTCCACTCCGTGCGCCCGCTGGTCCAGGGAAGCGACGGCTGCGAACCGCCCGTGGTTCGCGCGCAATATGCGGCTGGGACTCTCGACGGAAAGTCGGTACCCGGTTACCGGAGCGAGCCTGAAGTGTCGCCAAGCACGCTAACGCCGACGTACGCCGCGATGCGCATCTCGATCGACAACTGGCGATGGAAGGGAGTCCCATTCTATCTGCGCTCCGGCAAGAGGATGGCTCGCCGGGTCTCGGAGATCGCCATCCAGTTCCGGTCGCCGCCGCTTTTGTTGTTCGGCCAGAAGGCGGTCGAAGAAATGTCGCCGAGCGTTCTGACGCTGCGCGTACAGCCGGACGAAGGAATTTCGTTGCGCTTCCAGGTGAAGACGCCGGGGGCGATGCACGAGCTGACACCGGGCCTCGAGATCACACCGGTCGACATGGACTTTACCTACGCTGAAGCATTTGGAAACGATGCTCACCCTGCCTACGAGACTCTCTTGCTCGACTGCATGATCGGCGATCCCACGCTTTTCACGCGCAGTGACGAAGTCGAAATGGCGTGGGCGATCATCGATCCGGTTCTCGACTACTGGGATAAGCATCCCGCGACAACCCTTCCAACCTACCCGTCGGGTAGCTGGGGCCCGGACGAAGCCAATAAAATTCTCGACGGAGATCATACGCGTTGGCGCTAGCTTCCTTGCTCTTGCCGCTCGTCGCCGTGCTGCTCTCCTCGACAGCCTGCCAGGATCCGAAGGATAGTCAGAGAGCTTCCGCGGCAGTTCTCGCCGGTGACACAACGCAGCACGTGCTCGGCCCTGAGGATCGCGCGCTGGTCCTGCGTGCTCGGGAGCTCGATCGCGCCGACAGTCTGGACGCCGCCCGGGCCGCCTACGCAGCTGCCGCAGAAAAATTGCCGCAGCTTTCCGATTGGCTGTACCTTCGCGCGGCCGGCGTGACAGCGGATAGCGGTGCCCGGGCAGGGTACTACGCCAAACTGCGCACCGACGTCGCGCGTGATCGTATACGCTGGACCGATGCGATCGCGCGCGAGCGCACCCATGATCTGCCGGGCGCAATCCGCGCCTACACCGCACTCGGCGCGAAGCTCGACGCACTAAGGTTGCGCGTCAATCCCCCGTCTGACGACGCCGCGAGAGCTGCTGCGCGCGGCGAGCTCGTGAGGTTCATCTCCACCTCGAGCAGCTCGACGGACACTCGCGAAGCGATCGATTTATTCGACAAGGTGTTCACGACAACAACTCCGGCGGAGGAACTCGCGATCGCGCGCGCCGCGGCGAAGTCGGGACTGCCGGAGCGCGCCGCGACGGCGTACGCGAAGGCGTTTGGTAGCGGTCTGGGAGACGTCAACGACATCGTCGGTTACGGGTCGGTGCTCTTTCGTCTCCGCCGCTATGCCGACGCCTCAGCGCAATTCGCCAAGGTGCGTGCGCCCGCGAATCTGTCGGCCGCTGCGCAGTACCAGCGCGCGCGAGCGCAGGTCGCGTTGGGTAACCTCGGCGCGGCGCGCACCACGCTGCGCTCACTTACGACGGCCTTTCCAAAGGACACCAGTGCGGCTTCGGCGATGCTGTTGCTCGCGGACCTGGCCACCGACGAGAATCGCGACCAGGACGCGCGCCAGACATTGGTCGCACTGCTCAAGAGATTTCCGAGCGGGCGTCATGCGACCAGCGCCCGCTTTCGTGCGGGAATGATCTCCTACATCCAGGGCGACAGAAAAGCCGCGGCTGCCCAGTTGGACTCACTGGTCGCGAGAGACTCCAGCAGTGCCGAGGCCCTGTCGGCTTTGTATTGGGCTGGTCGGTCCTACGCGGCGCTCGGCGACAAGACGCGAAGTGCAGCAAGATGGCGTGCGGTCATCGCCCGCGAGCCCCTCAGCTACTATGCCGTGACCTCGGCAAAACGTCTGGACACCGCGCTAGTTGCCGCTGACCGATCGCCGCCCAACTACGCGAGAATTCCGGCCGTTGATAGCGCGCTAACCCGAGTCGTTGGTCTGAAAGACGTCGGAATGGATGTCGAAGCGGGCTTCGAGAACGACAAATTATTCCGTGAAGCGCTCGCCAATCCAACGCGACTGGTTGCGACTGCCCACGCTCTGGCAGGAAGCGATCAGGCGTCGCGCTCCATCGCTCTGGGCCGCCGCGCGATCGACGAGATCGGACGCAGTCCCGAGAACTATCGTCTCTATTTTCCGGTTCTCGAGCGCGAAACCCTGATCTCGAGCGCCAAGGAAAACGGCCTCGATCCTGTCCTCATCGCCGCGCTGATACGACAGGAATCGAATTTCAATCCAGTGGCGACATCGCCCGCGGGCGCGCGGGGACTAATGCAGCTGATGCCTGATGTCGGTAAGGCCCTCGCCGCACAGAAGGGAATCGGCCCGTGGGATCCGCAGATTCTTTACGACCCGGCGATCAACATCAAGCTCGGGACCGCGCATCTCAGAGGTCTCGTGCGCCGATATCCGGAAGTCGTAAAAGTCCTCGCTGCGTACAACGCCGGCGAATCGCGCGTCGAGAAGTGGTCGACTAAAGCGGGAGCGAACGATCCGGAAGTGTTCACCGAGCGCATTCCGTTCGTTGAAACGCGCGACTACGTGCGGACGATTCTTCGCAATCGCGCTTACTACCAGGCGCTCTACCCCTGGTAGGGGTCTGTCTCGGATCGCTCAGGCAACTTGCCTTTACGGCGCTTGCGCCAATCCAGCAGCCACGTCCCCGGAATCATGAAGAGCGGCGTGAGAAACACGCCGAGCAATGAGTTGAGCCAGATTAGCGCGATGTAAAACGCGATCAGGCCAAACGATACCCAAAGCGTGCCCAGCGGGCCGTGCGTTTCCAAGCGAGACTCCCCCGTGACTAGGTAAATTAAAACTACCATGGGAATTGCGCGGGTTGAAGCAGCGGGGCCGGAGAGAGTCGTCGAAGACGCGCTGCAAAGCTGCGACTCGGTTGTCCTTGCAGTGTCCGGTGGTCTCGATTCAATGGTTCTAATGACCGCTGCCTCGAGGCTCCCAGGGCGTACGCGACGGAACATCGCTGTTGCGACATTTGACCATGGAACCGGACCGGCCGCGGGCCGTGCCGCCGCGCTGGTTGCACGCGAAGCGATCCGCCGTGGATTCCTCTGCGTCACTGGTCGCGCCTCGACAATCGGGACGCGCGAGGAAGAGTGGCGCCGCGGCCGCTGGCAGTTTCTCGAGCAGGTCGCCTCAAAACGCGACGCCAACATTGTTACCGCGCATACGCTGGATGACCAGGTAGAAACCGTGTTTATGCGGATCCTGCGCGACGCTGGCCCCCGCGGATTGGCCGGGTTGTACGCGGAATCAGACGTCATCCGTCCATTTCTGAACATCAGTCGATCCGAGCTCGTGCGGTACGCGCGAGAGCACCGGGTGCCATTCGTCGAGGATCCCTCGAATCAGGATCGCCGGCATCTTCGCAATCGCATTCGGCTGGATATTCTGCCGTCGATCATCAAACGAAATCCTGATTTTCCTGACGAGTTGTTGTCGCTGGCGCGTGAATCAGCCGCGTGGCGGCGATCACTCGATTCTGCGCTCTCCGGCATCGACACGCACGCTGACGGCGATGGGGCGCTGCGGATCAGTCGTTCCAGTTTGGCGGGATACGACGCCGACTCGCTGCGCGTGCTCTGGCCTGCTCTGGCGGCACGCGCGAGCGTTGTGATGGATCGCCGCGGAACTCACCGTGCCGCTGAGTTTACTATAAGTGGGACTACTGGAGGAACGATTCAGCTCTCGGGGGGCGTCGAAATCGTAATGCGACGCGACCACATGCTGCTGCGGCGCTGGCGGACCGCGCGGTCTGAGGTGCGCGCGTGAGTGCGACCATGAAACCGATGAGCGGCGAGGCGGATCCGCGTCTCGCCGGACGAGCCGTCAAGCGAATTGCGTTCGACGACGCCGCAATCGCGAAGCGAGTAACCGAGCTCGGCAGAGAAATCACCGCTGCCTATCCGGATGGAAATCTCCTGGTGCTTGGTTTGCTCAAAGGAAGCTTCATCTTTCTGAGTGATCTCGTGCGGCAGATCATTCGCCCACTCCAGGTCGATTTTCTCGTGGCGTCGAGCTACGGTGACGGAATGATCTCGAGCGGCACTGTCAGGCTGGTTTACGATCCGGAGACGGAGCTCAAGGATAAGGACATTTTGCTTGTCGAGGACATCGTTGATTCCGGTCGCACCCTGAATCGTCTGATGTCTGTGCTGAAGGAGCGACGGCCGAGATCGCTCGAGATTTGTGCCTTGCTCCACAAGCGGATCGCCAATGGGTTACAGTTCGATACGAAGTTCGTTGGTTTCGATGCGCCGAACGAATTTTTGGTTGGATATGGGTTGGATCACGCGGAGAACTTCCGCCACTTGCCGTACATAGCGAGCTTGCAGTAATGCCAATACAAACGCCGAATAAAACTCCCAAGAAACCGACGAACTGGAGCAAGGTCTCGAAGCAGCTCTCGTTCTGGGTTTTTGTAATATTGGTGCCCGTCGCGATCATCCAGTTCTCGGGGAAGGGATCCGATGCGGCCCCCGAGATTCCCTACACGCCGAGCTACGACGAGCAGCTTCAGCGAAACAACATCGACAAGGTGACGATTCAGGCTGGACGGCTGCTCACCGGCGAATTCAAGGAGAAGGTGCCAATAAAGGGCCGCCTCGTTCAACGCTTCAAGGTGACGCTTCCGACCGAGAATTCGAGCGATGAGGTCACGCGGCTGCGCGAGCACCACGTCCAGATCCAGGCCGAGGACGCTCGTCCTTCTTTTACGACCATCCTGATCGGTCTCTTTCCATACTTGCTCATTTTTGGAATCTGGTTCTTCCTCTTCCGCTCGATGCAGGCGGGGGGAGCGAAGGCGTTCAGCTTCGGCAAGTCGAAGGCGAAGCTTCTCACCGGTGACACGCCGAAGGTCACGTTTGACGACGTCGCCGGCGCCGATGAGGCGAAAGTAGAGCTCCAGGAGATCATCGAGTTCCTTAAGGACCCTCAGAAGTTCACCAAGCTCGGCGGTCGCCTGCCGAAGGGTGCATTGCTCGTCGGACCTCCGGGAACTGGCAAGACTCTTCTCGCCCGTGCCGTGGCCGGCGAAGCGGGACGTCCCTTCTTCTCGATGTCAGGGTCCGACTTCGTCGAGATGTTCGTCGGCGTCGGCGCTAGTCGCGTTCGTGATCTCTTCGAGCAAGGCAAGGCCCACGCTCCGTGCATCATCTTCATTGACGAGATCGACGCCGTCGGTCGGCACCGCGGTGCGGGCCTGGGGGGCGGGCACGACGAACGTGAGCAGACCTTGAATCAGCTGCTCGTCGAGATGGACGGGTTCGAGTCGAACGACGGCGTCATCCTTATCGCCGCCACCAACCGGCCAGACGTGCTGGATCCGGCGCTGATGCGTCCGGGTCGCTTCGACCGTCAAATCGTCGTGGACTCGCCCGACCTGCGCGGACGTGAAGGAATTTTGCGCGTGCACATCCGCAACAAGCCGATGGCTGAAGACGTCGACGTCACAACACTGGCTCGGGGCACTCCGGGAATGGCCGGTGCGGATCTCGCGAACCTCGTGAACGAAGGCGCGCTGCTCGCTGCTCGTCGCAATCACGACAAGGTCTACATGGCCGACCTCGAGGACGCGAAGGACAAGGTCATGATGGGCGCCGAGCGCAAGTCGATGGTGATGAAGGATGAAGAGCGGAAGCTCACGGCGTATCACGAGGGTGGCCACGCCATTTGCGCGATCAAGGTGAAGGGCAATGATCCCCTTCACAAAGTCACGATCGTTCCTCGCGGCCGCACGCTCGGAGTCGCGTGGACTCTGCCCGAAGATGACCGTGTGTCGGTGACGCGCGAGCAGCTCGAGGCAAACCTCGTAAAGGCCTACGGCGGTCGCGTTGCCGAGGAGCTCGTGTTTGGTCGCGAGCGCGTTACCACTGGCGCTGCCAGTGATATTCAGCAGGCCACCGGCCTCGCGCGGCGCTACGTCTCGCAGTGGGGCCTGTCGGACGAGATCGGTCCCGTTCTGGTTGGGGACAACGAGCAGGAGCTTTTCCTCGGTCGTGAGCTGCAGACGCGCCGCGAAGTCTCGGAGCGTACCGCGCAACTCGTCGATTCCGAGGTTTCGCGGGTGATCAAGGAAGCGTATCTGCGCGCGACGCAGGTGCTTCAGGAAAACATGGCGTTGTTGCACACGGTCGCAGCCGCACTGCTCGATCGCGAGACTCTAACTGGTGATGAAGTCGCGGCGCTGGCGCGTGGCGAGACTCTGCCACCGCGCCCGCTAAGCCCCCCGCCGTCAGCGCCGGCGCTCGCAACGCCGGTGATGCATCCCAAGCCGTCCAAGCCACCCCTCTTCGGAGGCCCGGAGGTAGCTCCCGCGTGAGTTTCGCCTGGCCGTCAAAGTCACAGCGGCCAACAATCTTCGGAATCTTGAACGTTACCCCCGACAGCTTCAGCGACGGGGGTAACTTTTTATCCACCGAAGCCGCTATCGGTCAGGCCGCTCGAATGATCTCGGAGGGCGCCGAAGCGATCGACGTCGGAGGAGAATCGACGCGGCCTGGCGCTCAACCTGTGTCGGTTCGGGAAGAGTTGAAGCGAGTACTTCCCGTTGTCCGCGGGATTCGCTCCCGCTGGAACGAAGTCGCGATCTCTATCGACACCGTGAAAGCCGACGTTGCCCGCGCCGCGCTAGATGAAGGCGCGTCAATCGTCAACGACGTGTCAGGGATGTCGCTCGATCCGGAAATGTCGAGCGTCTGCGCCGAAGCGGGATGCAATGTCGTGCTGATGCACTCACGTGGTACGGTCGCCGATATGGCGAGCTACGAGAAGGCGGTATATGGCCGGGATCCAGTCGGGGAAGTCATCGCGGAGCTCGAGGAAAGCATCCAGACGGCGCAGCGCGCCGGCATTCATCCTGGACGCATCGCGATCGATCCGGGCATCGGATTCTCGAAGCGTACGGAACACTCACTTGCGGTGGTGGTGGGGCTCCCACGAATCGTCGCGCTCGGATATCCCGTGTTTATCGGCGCTTCGCGGAAGCGCGTAATCGCCGAGCTCATCCGGTATACGTCTGGTGCGGCGAGCGCTTCCGGCGGCACGACTCTGTCCGCGCCAAACGTCTCGAATGATGACCGCGACATGACGACCGTCGGTGTCAACGTCGTCGCATTCTTTGCCGGCGCGAGAGTTTTTCGCGTACATAACGTTCGGCCCAACCGACTGGCTCTCGATGCTGCGTGGGCGCTTACTCCCGACGAATCGGAGCTCCTGGCGGGACACTGATCGTCGACCTGCCGAACCACCATACGGCTACCCAGGTGGCGACGATTTGAATCAGAATCAGCGTCGGCAGGAGATTTCTGTGCTCGACGATGGGCATCAACGATCCAGGCCGTGGAAACATCAACGGTATGTCGATCAGATTGAACGCGACGATCGCGATCAGGAGCGCCCGCGAGCCGCCAAAGATCTTCCAACACGCGACGCAGAAACCCAGCTCAACGAGAAGATCGAGTAACGGATATGCCTGGAGATTCAACCCGAGTCGCGGTCCCCACGCGACCGGAAGCAGATTGATGTTCGGCTCGTGGTGGATGATGTCCAGCACGATGTGCGACAGAATCCCCAGCGCGAGCGCGATCCCAACATTGGTCCGTTGCGCGGTTTTGCCCATTCCCCAGGCAACGGCGGCGAGTAATAGCCCGCTCAAAACGGAGTGCGAATAGGGCAGGAAATCCAGATGGATAGCGTTCGGCGTCGCTCGGACGTGCTCGATTCCCAGGTAGTTGAACAGAACCCAAAGCAACTCGACGAGCTGAACCGAGATCAGGAGTGGCCACAGTCCAACGCGCGGGAACCTCTTTCGCAGAACCAGTGCTGCTGAGGCGTGACTTATTGCGTACGTAATTTCCTCCCGCTATCGGATGTGGCACGCTGGGCGAAGTCAACAGTCCACGGGTAGGGCAACTCACGAGCCGCTCAATTAATTTTGAGTCCGTACACCCACTTCGAGGCGCTCCCGATAAGACGGTTTCCTTCGCCGGGTTGGACGACCGCCGTACTTTTGCTGTTCGTGTACATGCTCACCCTTGCCCCTGGCGTCACGCTCTGGGACTCGGGTGAGTTCCTCGCCGCCATTCGCTCGCTCGGCATCCCCCACCCGCCGGGAACGCCATTTTACGTTTTGCTTGGCAACGTCTGGGGACTTGTGTTCGGGTCAGTCTTCGGATTTGCACGCGCGATCAACTTGTTGTCGGCCGTCTGCACCGCGTTTGGATGTGGAATCCTCACGAATCTCTTCGCGAAGTGGACCGACGATGCATTCGCTGCGGTGGCGGCCGGGCTTACGGCCGGTCTCATGTCGACGGTGTGGCTGAGTGCGACAGAAACCGAAGTCTACGCCGTGGCGCTGTTTCTCGGCTGCGTCATTCTCTGGGCGGCCGACCGTGCAGGCCAGAATTCTGACGCACGCTGGGCTCTCCTTGCGGCCTACCTCGCCGGATTGTCGTGGTCTCTCCACCTGATCGCGCTTCTTGTCGTACCGAGCGCGATATTGCTCGTTTTCAGCACCAGCGATGGTTACTTCGCGGTACCCGTCGGCAGGCGCTACGTGGACGGCCGGCGCGAAGCGCACTCTTTCGCGAAGGTGCTGCGGGGCTCGATCCTCGTGGTACTGGTCGGGATGACCTGCATCCTGTTCATGCTGATCCGCGCGAAGCACGACCCCGCGATTAATCAGGGCAATCCGTCGACGTTCGGATCCTTCATCGACGTCCTGCTCCGCCGCCAGTACGACGTTCCCGCGTTGTGGCCGCGCCAAGCCCCTTTTTACCTGCAGTTGGGTAACGTGATCGAGTACGCGGACTGGCAGTTCGCGAAGGGACTCGCATCCGAAGCACCCCCCAGCTGGTGGAGGACGCCAATCAGCGTCCTTTATGCCCTCGTCGGCGTCTACGGTTTTTTCGCGCACCGCAGCGCGGATCGGCGAAGCTGGCGAGCGATATCGCTCCTTTTTGTCGTTGCATTCCTGGGAGTGGTGGCCTACCTCAATCTCAAAGCGGGACCTTCATTCGGAGCGGGCATTCTGCCGCCCGGCGCACCGCACGAGCCACGTGAACGGGATTACTTCTTCTTTTGGGCGTTCATTTGTTGGGGCGTGTGGGCGGGATTCGGTGCGATTCGTCTGTCGCGCCATCTGGTTGCACCATTTGGGGTTCTTGCGATGCTAATGCCGTTTGCACCGGCGCTGCTCAACTGGACGGCGGTCGATCGACGTACGGACGCCGTCGAAGCACGCAGTCGAGTCGACGAATCTGAAATGCTCGCCCGGGTCCCCCCGTCTGGGGTACTCCTCGCTGCCGGTGACAACGATACTTACCCGTTGTGGTATCTCCAGCAGGTAGAAGGAGCGAGAAAGGATGTCACCATAGTCACTGTACCTCTGCTCGGCGCGCGCTGGTACCGTGAGGAATTGGCCCGCCGCTACAAGCTGCTCGATCCGACGGCGACAACTCGGTGGTTGGGGCGTGACACGACGGTCGCACTGCTAACCCGGCGGGCGTACGAGCAGAACCGCCCGGTTCTGCGGTCGCCCTTCTTCGCTCTCGACTCGAGCGGCGGCAGGAAGTAATTGCCAGCGGCGCTACTGAATGCCCAGCGTGTAGTCCCCAGTTACGGTGGTGCCGTTGGATCGGGCCTGGACGATGTAAAACCCGGTGGCTGGCGGCGAAAAGGTCAGACGTGCGTCTTTCACGCTCGTATCAACGTTGTCATTCGATGCGAGCAAAGTTCCGGTTCCGCCGGTGTACAGCGCGAGGTAAGAGTCGACTGTCGTCGAGCTCATTGAAATCGTCACCGGTTCTCCCGAAATCAGATAGATCACGTAAAAGTCGGCGAAAACTCCTCCATTGGCGCAATCTGACGTGTCGAGAACCTGCGCCGTAGTTATCCCACGCACGGTGAACGCGTCCTTGCAGTTGCCCAACGTCGTGCTCGCCGAGGCAAGGCTATAGCTTCCGATTGCGCTGGGGTCATAGGAGTTTGTGCCGACGATGAACGTTCCGGCCGGCAGTACGGCTCTGATTTCCGCGTTCGTGGTGCTCGCCGAGAGGTCGTCATTGTACCCGATCAATGAGCCGTTCGCAGAGAACAGAACCAGATAGCTGTCCAGGACTGGCGAGGTCTGGCTGAAGACGTACGCACCGGCGGTAGCAACATTGACGACGTAAAAGTCGATAAAGCTGCCGTCGAGAAACATGCAGTCTGTTGCTGAAAGCTGACCGTCAGTAGTCGAACCGAGCGGGTGCGCAGCGACGGCGGCGCATCCGGTGAACGTCACGGCTGGGAGCGATCCTAACGTCGCCGTGATCGTAGTGGGCCCGGGATTGGCGTCCAGCGTGACGCTCCCAAGTCGCGCGATCCCCGCGCTGTTCGTCGTGACGTTTCCACCGGTGACGCTGCCTCCACCGCTCGTTACTGTGAAGACGACCGGAGCGCCGGGGAGCGGCTCCCCCTCTTCGTCAAACACTACAACGGAGGGAACATCAGCTACCGCTTGTCCCGGCGACCCGGTGAATGTCGTGAGCGAGTTGGCTTCCATTGCCGTCGCGACGTGACTCGGCCCTACGGGGTCGTCGCCGCCGCCGCAGGCGACCAGAAATACGCCTGCCGACAGGACGGCAAGACCTTGAGCCCCGCGAAAAAGATGTTTCATCGGTAGCCAATATCTGCCAGAACCAAGCCGCGTCAATGACCAATCGGCTAAGGCTAGTAGCGATAATGGTCCGGTTTGTAGGGCCCTTCGAGCGGTACTGACAGATATTCGGCCTGATCGGGCGTGAGCTTTGTCAGGCTGACTCCGAGCTTGTCCAAATGCAGTCGCGCGACCTTTTCATCGAGCTTCTTCGGCAGCGTGTACACTCGGCACTCGTATGCGTCGCAGTTCGTGTGCAGCTCGATCTGCGCCATTACCTGGTTCGTGAAGCTCGCGGACATGACGAAGCTCGGGTGGCCGGTCGCGCATCCCAGATTGAGCAGTCGGCCCTCCGCGAGAATCATTACGCTGTGACCGTCGGGGAAGACGTACTCATCGTATTGTGGCTTGATTTGAACGCGCTTGATCCCGCGAACCTTCTTCAAGCCAGCCATGTCGATCTCGTTGTCGAAGTGGCCGATGTTGCCGACGATCGCCTTGTCCTTCATCTGCGCCATGTGCTCGGCGGTGATGATGTTCTTATTTCCGGTCGCCGTCACGAAGATGTCGGCGGTCTTCACTACATCGTCGAGCGTCGTCACCTGGTAACCTTCCATCGCCGCCTGTAGCGCGCAGATAGGATCGATTTCCGTGATGATGACGCGGGCACCCTGACCCTTGAGCGCTTGAGCGCATCCTTTGCCGACATCGCCGTAGCCGCAGATCACCGCGACTTTGCCGGCGAGCATGACATCCGATGCACGCAGAATTCCATCGGTCAGCGAATGCCGGCATCCGTAGAGGTTGTCGAACTTGGACTTCGTGACCGAATCGTTGACGTTGATGGCGGGGAAGAGAAGCGTTCCGGCTTCCATCATCTGATAGAGGCGGTGCACACCGGTCGTCGTCTCCTCGGAAACGCCGCGTAGATCTTTGGACATGCGGGACCAGCGCTGCGGATCTTTTTTGAGCTCACGGCGCAAAAGGTTCAGGATGACACCGTACTCTTCTGAATCCTTCGCCGGATCGAAATCAGGAACGCGGCGCGCTTTCTCGAACTCGACGCCTTTGTGAACGAGCAGCGTCGCGTCGCCACCATCGTCGAGGAGCAGATTCGGTCCGGACCCATCGGGCCAGACGAGTGCCTGGTCCGTGCACCACCAGTATTCCTCGAGCGTCTCGCCTTTCCACGCGAACACCGGCGTGCCGCGAGGTTCGTCGATAGTGCCATTCTTGCCGACAACGACCGCTGCGGCGGCGTGATCCTGGGTCGAGAAAATGTTGCACGATACCCAGCGCACGTCGGCCCCGAGCTGGGTGAGGGTCTCGATCAATACGGCGGTCTGCACCGTCATGTGAAGAGAGCCCATGATCTTTGCTCCCGCCAACGGCTGCTTGCCTTTGTACTCCGCCCGCAATGCCATGAGGCCCGGCATCTCGTGCTCGGCGAGTCGAATCTCGTTCCGGCCATACTCGGCGAGCGACAAATCCTTCACTTTGTACGGCTCGCGCCCTGATTCGATGGCTGCCGCGAATGAGCTCATTGGCTCCGTGATCGTTCCCACTGTACGCTCCATTAGGTCGGCGTTTCTCGTGACTACGCGGTTTTCATGAGCGGAACCGCATCCGCCTTCTTGCGTGATGTGCGCTTCGCAGATGCTGCACCGCGTTTTCCCGAACCTGCAAATAACATCGGTCCTTTTGCGTCGGGGTCGGGCGGCAACGGGCTGTATCGAAAATGCTCGAGACCCGCCGCTTGCATCCACTCCCCGATAGTGTCGCGGTTAAAGCCCTGCCATACATGTCCCATACTTTGTCGAAGATCCTGTCGGTCATGAGGCATCATATCCAGAACGAGCAGCCGGCCGTGCGGCTTCACGACTCGCGCCGCTTCCAGGATTACTAGCCCGGGATCTGCGACGTAGTGGAGCACCAGAAAGAGCAGTGCCACGTCGACCTCGGCGTCCGCGAGCGGAAGCGCTTCCAGGCGTCCGTTTCTGATGTCGACGTTCTCGACGCCGTGCAGTCTCTTTCGCGCTGCCGTAAGCATAGCTGTGGATTCGTCGACAGCGATGACGCGCTCTACGAAAGGCGCGAGTGATTGCGTGACAGCGCCAGTTCCGCAGCCGAGATCGGCGACAGTCCATGATTCGTCGAGGAGCCCGAGCAATGCAACGTCCGTGCGGCGGCCGAACAAGTCGAGCCGCATTCTGTCCCACTGACCGGCGGAGGTCGAAAAAAACTGCTGCGACCGCGTGCTACGCTCGGCGAGCACCGTCTGGGTTCGGCGCGCATCCTGTTCGGCGGAGTGGGTGCGTGCAACCTCCTCCCGCACGATGTGCCAGAGCCGGCGGCTTGCCGGGTCAAGAGTTGCCGACGCGATACGATAGTAACGGCTCGTACCCTCAGCGCGGCCTTCGACCCAGCCTTCCGCGGTCAGTGTCTTCAGGTGCCTACTGATGCTCGACTGCGGCAGCTGAAGTATCGACACGAGCTCGTTCACGGTGAGCTCATTGCGCTCGAGGGCAAGCAGCAATCTGCTCCTCGTCGGATCGGCGAGGGCGGTCATCTGCCCGAAAAGCGCTGGCGCGGTCAAAGGTTCCATCCGTTCATCCGGATTGAAGGTTATAATAATGTACCCCGGAAGTCAAGGACTTTCGATTCCGCTAAGTTGGGCGTAATGAACTTCGAAAAGAGTTTACGCCGACTCGATGAGATCATGGCATCGCTCGAGAGCGAGCAGATTGGCCTCGACGCATCGCTGAAATTGTTCGAAGAGGGGATCGAGCTGCTCCGTGCCGCATCCGCGGAGCTCGACCGCGCTGACACCAAGGTTCAGATGCTGATCGAGAAGTCCGACGGCCGGTTCGAGCTTCGGGAGACGGATCTCTAGGGACGTGCCGGCAAAGTTCGATGCGGATCGTCGCGGGATCGAGCGTCGCCTCGAAGAGCTTTGCGAGCGCTACCTGTTGGGCCATCCCGCGTCCGTCACCGAGGCGGTGCGTTATGGCTTGAAAAGCCCTGGCAAGCGCGTGCGGCCACTTCTTCTCACGTATGCCTATCGCGCCGCCGGCGGCTCGAACGACGTGACGATGCTCGCTTGTGCCCCCGAAGTGATTCACGCGTACTCGCTCATGCACGATGATCTCCCGTGTATGGACGATGACGACATGCGGCGTGGGCAGCCCACTGTCCACAAGGTGTTTGGCTCTGCAACCGCGATTCTGGCGGGCGTCGTCATGATCCCGCTCGCCGTTCGAGTTGCGCACGATGCCGCGCTCGATATGCAATTGGGCGAGGCGAGCAGAAGGCAGATCGTGGAAACGCTCCTCGACGCCAGCGGCCCAACCGGAATGATTGGCGGACAGCTTCGCGATCTTACCGGCGAAGGCCGATCACTAACCCTCGACGAGCGACAGGCGATCCATTCGGAGAAGACCGGCGCGTTGATCCTTGGATCGGTCAGAATAGGCGGTCTCGCCGCCGAAACAGGCGGCGAGGACCTTTCCGCGCTCGAGTCCTACGGACGTGCAATCGGCCTCGCATTCCAGATCATGGACGACGTGCTCGATGTGACGTCGACAACGAGCGCCTTGGGGAAAATGACGGGAAGGGATGCCTTCCTCGGCAAAAGCAGCTATCCGGCACTGCTTGGCGTCGATGGCGCACGACAGCGCGCGCAGCACCTCATCGATGATGCTCTCGACGGCCTTTCGCAGCACAAATTACTCACGCAAGAGCTGTCACAAGTCGCTAATTTCATGGTAAGCCGCACCTCCTGAGAACACGCTCAAAAATGTCCATCCTCGACCGAATCCAGTCCCCCGCGGATCTCAAGCCGATGACGCGTGACGAGCTGCGCGCCGTCTCGGAAGAGATGCGCACTCGGCTCATCGAGATCTGTTCGCGAACGGGTGGACATATCGGCGCGGGCCTCGGCGTCGTAGAGCTGACGGTCGCGCTTCACGCGGTCTTCGATGCTCCGCGCGACAAGATCGTTTGGGATGTCGGGCATCAAGGCTACCCGCACAAATTTCTCACCGGCCGCGCCGACAAGCTCGAGACGCTTCGCCAGGAGAACGGGCTTTCGGGCTTCCTGAAAAGAACTGAAAGCGAGTACGATGCATTCGGAGCGGGTCACGCCGGCACGGCGATCTCCGCCGGCTATGGAATGGCCGTCGCTCGTGACCTGAAGGGTCAGGACTTCAAGGTCGTCTCAATACTCGGTGACGGTGCCCTCACTTGCGGCCTCGCGTACGAGGGGCTGAACAACGCCGGCGCATCCGAGTGCGATTTTATCGTAATTCTCAACGACAACGAGATGTCGATCGCGCCCAACGTCGGCGCGATGTCCAAATACCTGACCTCGATCCAGCGCAACCCGCTCTACAATCGCCTTCGTTCGGCGATCGGGAGTGTCGTCGATGCCGCGCCCGGTCCGCTCGCCGGTGTTGGAACGCTTGTCAGAAAGTGGGAGGAGAGCGTGAAGTCCTTCCTCACGCCGGGCGTTCTGTTCGAGGAGCTCGGATTTCGGTACTTCGGCCCGATCGATGGGCACGACATCGACGCTCTGACGGACACGTTCGCTGCGGTCAGGGAAATGAGCGGCCCGCGTCTCATTCATTGCATTACGCAGAAGGGAAAAGGCTTTCCTGCGGGCGAGCACACTGAAAAGTGGCACGCGCTTCCACCTGGGCATGATCCCGCCACCGGCAAGCAGCGCAAGGTTTCCGTCGCCAACTCGGCGTATACAGCCGCATTCGGCCAGGGCCTCGTCGATTTGGCAAAAGAAGATCCACGCATCGTTGCGATCACAGGTGCGATGCCAAGCGGTACTGGTACGGCAGCGTTCGCAAAAGCCTATCCGGACCGGTTCTTCGATGTCGGAATCGCGGAGGGCCATGCCGTGACGTTTGCGGCGGGGCTGGCTGCCGAAGGCATTCGCCCTGTCTGTGCGATCTACTCGACGTTTTTGCAACGCGCCTACGACAACGTGATTCACGACGTCGCGATTCAGAGTCTACCGGTCGTATTCGCGATGGACCGTGCCGGCTTGGTCGGCGAGGATGGGCCAACGCACATGGGTCTGTACGACATTGCCTACATGCTCGCAGTGCCTGGTATGATCGTCACCGCACCCAAGAACGGCCGTGAAATGATTGCCTTACTCCGCAGTGGTCTGTCGCAAAACGCTCCGTTCTGTTTGCGCTACCCGCGTGATGCAACGCCCGACAGTGTTCCACCCGGCGCCGATATCGAAGCCGTTCCGCACGCTTCCTGGGAAGTTCTGCGTCGAAGCACGAGTGCCGGGCGCGATATCGTTGACGCTGTTGCGATACTCGCGGTCGGCACGATGGTGCTACCGGCGCTCGCCGCAGCCGACATTCTCAGCGAAAGCGGGATCAGCGTTACGGTGGTCAACTGCAGGTACCTCAAGCCGCACGATGAGTTCGTGCTCGCCGAGATCGTTCGCGATCATGGGAATATCCTCGTTGTGGAGGAAGGCACGCTCGTCAATGGGTTTGGATCGCGCATGGCCAGCGTCATCGGCGAGATTGATTCGTCCGTAAAAGTCGTGACGCAGGGAGTGCCCGACGACTTCATCGACCAAGCGCCGCGCGCCACACAACTCTCGCACCTGGGGCTCGATGCGCGCGGAATTGCCAGACGCGTCAGCGATGCGTTTGCTTTGGAGAGCGCGCGCGGAACACACCTTCGCGCCGTGTGATGCGGCTTGGTGTCATTGGCCACAAGGGATACGAAGAGCTTCCGGAAATTCTCCGCACGCTGTTTCGCGTCGCGGCGGGACTTGGTATCGAGCCCATGCTGGAGCAGGGTCTACACGAGGTGGCTGGTAAAGGCGTGAAGCTCGAGGATGCGTCGCAGCTCGATGCACTCGTCACACTCGGCGGAGATGGAACGCTCCTGCGCGGTGCTCGCTTTCTCGACGGACGCGACATTCCGATCCTTGGGGTGAATCTCGGACGGCTCGGTTTTCTGACGAGTTGTCAGAGCGACGACTTTGAGCCGGCTCTCAGGAACCTGGCGAGCGGCGACTATGTCGCGCAGCCGCGAATGGCGCTTAGCGCACGCGCTCTCAGTGCCGAGGGCGAAACGCGGAAGCAGTGGAGGGCGCTGAATGACTTTGTGTTGCACAAGGGCGGTTTTGCGCGCGTTGTTCGTCTCAACGTGTCGGTCGATGGGGAAACGATCGGGACGTACGCCGCAGACGGAGTCGTGATCTCGACGCCGACGGGATCGACTGCGTACAGTCTGTCGGCTGGCGGTCCGGTCGTCGTGCCGACTGTCGAATCGATCGTCATCACGCCCATTTCGCCCCACACGTTGGGAATCCGTCCGATGGTAATTCCGGCGGACGCCGAGGTGACGGTGGAAGCAAACGAAACTCCGACAGAGCTTCTGGTTACGGTAGATGGTCAGGTCGGCACGAGCTTCGTCAAAGGCGAGAAGCTCAAAGTAAGAAGGGCCGACACCCCAGTGCGCATCGTACGATTCCCGGGCGCGACTTTCTTTGAGCGAATGAGAGTGAAACTCGGTTGGGGAGGCCTGCCCGACCGCGACCAACCGTCCTGATGCTGACAGAGCTGCGGATTCGGAACTTCGCAATCATCGAACAGGTCACGCTTCCTCTCGCTGAGGGCTTCAACGTCCTCTCCGGAGAGACGGGCGCGGGCAAATCGATCATCGTCGGCGCGCTCGGCTTGTTGCTCGGCGAGCGTGCGAGCGCCGATCTCATTCGCTCCGGCGCGGAAAAGGCCACAGTCGAAGGCGTCTTCGATGTCACGAACCTGAAGGGAATCGTCGAGTTGGCGGACGAACGTGGAATCGAAGTCGAAGACGAGACCCTGGTGCTAAAGCGCGAGATTGCGACGAATGGGCGCGGGCGCGCCTGGATCAACGGCGCAACCGTAACGGCGACGGTGCTCGCCGAGATCGGTCGTCAGCTCGTGAACCTGCACGGGCAGCACGACGCGCAAACGCTGCTCGACAGCGAATCGCAGCGCCGCATCCTGGACGCGTTCGGCGGCGCGGAATCGCAGGCCGATCTGGTCGCGAAGACATATTCCGAGCTTTCGTCCGTGCGACGCGAGATCTCGACGCTATCGTCGCGACGCGCCGAAGCAGAGAAGCGGGCCGATTACCTGAGACACGTCGCGCGAGAGATCGAGGAAGCACGGCTCACGCCGGGCGAAGACGCGAAGCTCGAAGACGAGGCTCGCGTCCTCGAGAACGCCGACGAGCTACGCACTCTTGCGAGCAGCCTCAACGATCTTCTTTCCGGCGAAGAGGGAAGCGTCCTCAGCCAGCTCGGCGCGGCTCAACGTCCGCTGGCGGCGATCGAGCGCATCGATCCTTCGGCGGCGAGGATGCAGGAGTTATTCGATGCCGGGTTTTATGCATTGCAGGAGCTCGCGCGCAGCGTCGAAGATTACGCGGGGTCGGTTGACCTCGACCCCGACCGTCTGGAGGAAGTCCGCCAACGGCGTGACCGCCTGTTCGGGCTCCTGAAGAAATACGGCCCGACTCTCGACGATGTGATCGAAGCAGGACGTTCCGCGCGCGCGGAGCTGGACCTGATTGACACGGCGCAGTTCGATCTAGCGAATCTCACCGCCCGCGAGGCGGATGCGCGCCGGCGTTTGTCGGCCGAAGCAGAGAAGCTTTCGGAGCGACGGCATTCCGCGGCAAAAAAACTCGCCAAGGCTGTCGACACACTGCTGCCTCCACTCGGGATGCCGGACGGCCGCTTCGTGGTAACGTTGATTGCGCGTGACGAGCCAACCGCTGAGGGTGCCGAAGACGTCGAGTTTCGCGTCGCACTCAATGTCGGGCACGAGGACCGTCCGCTTGCGCGAGTCGCTTCGGGTGGCGAGCTCTCGCGCGTGATGCTCGCGCTCAAGACGATTCTCGCCAGAGTCGACCGTGTTCCTACGCTCATTTTCGACGAAGTAGACGCCGGAATCGGGGGGCGAGTGGGACTACAGGTCGGGGACACGCTTCGCCGCGTCGCAAAGGAGCATCAGGTTTTCGCGATCTCACATCTGCCACAGATCGCTGCCCGCGCGCACCATCACATCGTGGTGGCGAAGGGCGCGAAAGGCGGCGTCACGACGGCCGATATCACTGTGCTCGATGGCACCAACCGCGTAAACGAGATCGCGCGCATGCTCGGCGGGGATCCGGAAAGCAAAGTGAGCCGCGCACACGCTAAGGAGTTACTTGAAACGGCTACGGCGCCCGCGTAAGGCGGGAGGCGGGAGGCGGGAAAGGCTTAGATCAACTGCAACTGAACGAGCCGCAAGCCCTAGCTGGTAGCTCTTAGCAGCTAGCCTCAGAACGTCGGGACGCCACCGTCGCAGATCATGGTACAATCAACTGCCTGTGCCCTAACACTACCGAGTGCTGTCCCTCGGTAGTACGGCTAGGAGCTTCGAGCTATCAGCTATGGCTAGCGGCTCGTTCAGTTGCAGTTGTAGTTGCATGCCCGCTTCCCTCTTCCCCCTTCCCCCTTAGTTTCTCTAAGATGTTCACAAATCCATTCCACAAATCGGTTTCCGTCCTCGACGGACGCGTGACCGTGCACGACGAATCTGCCATCGCATCATCCGCGATGGACAAGCTTGTCTACACAGCGGTGTTCGGTGAGCAGGACGAACGCGACGACGCGCGGTGGTTGATCTGGGAGATTGGTCAATCAGTCGGGGTGCAGCCCTGGTCGATCCACGACCTCTACCTCGCGCGCGGACGCGGCCAGACGGGCGGTTTCACCGTGCCCGCCATGAACATTCGCGGGATGTCATATGACACGGCGCGCGCCCTCTTTCGTGCGGCGATCAAGCTCAAGGTTGGAGCGCTGATCCTCGAGATCGCGCGGTCCGAGATTGCCTACACCGACCAGCGACCAGCCGAGTACGTCGCAGTGATGCTCGCTGCCGCTTTGCGCGAGGGCTTTCGCGGTCCGGTGTTCATTCAAGGCGATCACTTCCAGGTGAATGCCAAGAAGTTCGCCGTCGACCCGGTTACGGAAGTGAACGGCGTGAAGCAGCTCGCGCGTGAAGCGATTGCGGCTGGGTTCTATAACATCGACGTCGACACTTCCACTCTGGTCGATCTCTCCAAGCCATCCTTGAGAGAGCAGCAGCGGACAAACTTCGAGCAGGCGGTCGAGCTCGCGCTCACGGTCAGAGAGCTGCAGCCGAAAGGAATTACGATCTCGATCGGCGGCGAGATCGGTGAAGTCGGTACTCAGAACTCGACGGTCGAAGAGCTCGAGACCTACATGGATGGATTCAACCAGACCCTCGAGCGGCGCGCCCCAGGAACCGAAGGACTGTCGAAAATCAGTGTGCAATCCGGGACCACGCATGGCGGGGTCGTGCTCGCGGATGGGAGCATTGCCGACGTGAAGATCGACTTCGACACGCTGGCGCGGCTGTCCAAAGTCGCGAGGGACAAATACGGACTCTCTGGCGCGGTGCAGCACGGTGCGTCGACTTTACCGGACTCTGCGTTCAATAATTTCCCGCGCACCGAGACCGCGGAGATCCATCTCGCAACGAATTTCCAGACGATGTTGTACGACAACATTTCGACGGAATTCCGAAACGAGATCTACGAGTGGCTCCGCCAGAACGCCAAGGATGAGCGGAAGGCGAGCGACACCGACGAGCAGTTCTTCTACAAGACCCGGAAGAAAGCTCTCGGCCCGTTCAAGAAGCGGTTCTGGGATCTCCCAGCTGACGTGAAGAATCGGCTCGCGCGAGCGTACGAGGAAAAATTCAGTTTCCTCTTCACCCAGCTGGCAGTTGTGAATACTCGAGACATCGTCGACCGGTTCGTGAAGCCGGTCGAGCAGCGCAAACCGCAGCCGCACCCCGATCTCGCGGTAGTCGAAGCAGCCCCGGACGACGCCGATCTGAGTGACTGAGCCTCGGCGCGCGCGCTCGTCCGACGCCTTGGACACAGTTCGCGAGATAATTCGGAGCGCCGGCCACGAGATCCGGAACTCGCTCAATGGTGTGGCGGTAAACGTGGAGGTCGTACGCAGTCGTGCGGGCACGGGAGGCGTCGCAAAAGGCGAGGTAGCGTCGTTCGCGGAGCGCGCATCGTCGCAGGTTGCGGAGGCGAGCGCGCTGAGCGACGGGTTGTTGGCCTTCGTGGGCGCAGTGCTCGCCGCCGAGGCGAGAGGAACACTTAAAGGCAGGCGTCGCGCGGGAGCGCCAAAGCAAGTCGAGTTAATGCTTTACGGCGATGGTGCTGTCGCCGCACTGTCCGACATCGAACGTTTGGCCAGTAGAATAGGTGTGGTAGTCGAGCAACAGGGTCAGCGAGTTATATTAACGGTCTCTCCTGAGGGTAGCAGCCATTCCAAAAGCTGAGTCGAAGCAGGCAAAAGTACTGATCGCAGACGACGACCGTTCAATCACTGAAGGGTTGAGTGCGATTCTGCGCGATGAGGGATACGAAGTCGCGGTAGCCGTCGACGGTCAGAAGGCGCTTGACCAGCTCGGTGCCGAGGGCTTCGGGGTAGTCCTGGCCGACCTCAAGATGCCGAAGGTCGATGGCCTCGCGCTCCTCAAGGAGCTTCAACAGCGTGCCATACCGACCGAGTGCATTATCGTAACCGGCCAGGCGACGGTCGATTCCGCGGTCCAGGCGATGCGCGAAGGCGCATATGACTATGTCGAGAAGCCCCTCACCGCTGACAAGCTGAATCGTCTGAAGGCGCTGATTCCGAAAGCGCTCGACAAGTTCAACGTCCAGCAAAAAAATCGCGAACTGTCGTCCCAGCTCGAGGGGCTGACGCACTTCGGCGAGCTCACGGGGCAGTCCGAGGAAATGCGCTCCGTGTATCAGATCATCGAGGCAGTCGCGCCGTCGACTGCGAGTGTATTGATCTTCGGAGAATCCGGCACCGGCAAAGAGCTCGTCGCGCGCGCGATCCACTCCAAGAGCGAGCGCGCGAAGGGCCCGTTCTTCGCCCTCAACTGCGCGGCGTTGCCGAAGGACATTCTCGAGAACGAGCTGTTCGGACACGAAAAGGGCGCGTTCACCGGATCGACGAACGAGAAGCCCGGCGCATTCGAGATGGCCGACGGAGGCACGATCTTCCTCGACGAGATCGCCGAGATGCCGCCTGACATTCAGGTCAAGCTGCTGCGCGCGATCGAATCGAGAACGATCAGACGCCTCGGCGGAAAGAAAGAGATCGACGTCGACATCCGCATCGTCGCCGCTACGAACCGTGATTTGCAGAAGGCGCTTGCTGACAACGACCTGCGCGAGGATCTGTATTATCGGTTGGCCGTCGTCGAGCTGTTTTTGCCCCCGCTCCGCGAGCGAATTGGCGATATCAAGCTGCTCGCCAACGAGTTTCTGATCCGCTTCGCGGAGCAGAACGGCAAGCCGGTGTCCGGCTTCGATGATGCCGCGTGGGAGTGGATTCTTTCATACAACTGGCCGGGCAACGTTCGCGAGCTGAAGAACGCGGTCGAAAGAGCGGTCATCATGAGCCGAGGGGACAAGATCAAGGCGGCGGACATCATGCCTCGCCACCTTCGGCGCGGAGTCGATGCGCCAACTTCGATAACACTTCCTCCGGGCGCCACGTTGGCCGACACGCGACGGCAGCTGGTACTGCGCGCCTTTGCCTCCACAAATGGCGACTACGCGCGCACCGCAACGATCGTAGGCATGTCGGCGGCTGAGGTTCGCGCCGAAATTGCATCGCTCCTGAATGGCGCCGCGACTGCGGCACCTAGCACGCCGACAGCGGGAAACGCCGTAAATGGCGCCCAGCGCGTGACGCGGCCGGCGGAGCCGGCGCCAGCGGCGGCGAAGTCGAAGGGACCGACAAAGCCGGTTTCTGCTCCGGCCAAGTCCAAGGCGAAAAGACGCTAATGAGGTGGAGGACGGCAATGGACGACGAGGACTGGTACGATGACGACGATGCCTATTATCCGCCGGAGTACGTGATCGTCGAAAAAAATGACGCCGGCGTCGGTCCTCTTCTCGTGGGATTGGCGATCGGTGCCGCGGCAGCCCTGTTGTTCGCTCCGCAGAGCGGTGAGGAAACTCGCCGCGGAATTGCCCGTCGCGCGCGCCGCGCCCAGGAAGCGGCGCAGGACCTCGTCGGCGACGTCAGCGGCACGGTTGCCCAGAAGTTCAACGACGTGCGCGCGAGCGTCGAGGAGCGAATCGAAGCGACGCTCGACGCCGTCGATGTCAGAAAGCGCAGGGTGACGAACGCGTTCCACGCGGGACGGGCCGCGGCGCGCGAAGCGCGTGGTGAGCTGGAGCAGCGCATCGCCGAGAGCAAAGCGGCGTACAAAGACAGCTAGTGCCGCAGCGCGGGCTAGCTGCCCGGCTGGGTTGGCTGCTTCGCGACTACGCGAAGCGGGTTTGGGACAACAGCGGCGAAGACAACGTTTTCTTTCTGGCTGGCGGCATCGCGTTCAACATCCTGCTCGCCGCCGTCCCATTTTTCCTGCTGCTGGCGACTGGTCTCGTTTATCTCCTCAACCAGTCGCCTGACACTACGTCGGCGGAAGTGCTCACGATCGTCGACAAGTTCATGCCCCCTCACCCGCCCGGAGATTCGGGCCCCGCCGCCAGCATCCTCGACGAGGTCATCAAGCGAAGCGGCTCGCTCACTATCTACAGCGCGATCGGCTTTATCTGGTTCTCGACACGCCTTTTTGGGTCGCTGCGCACGGTACTCGCGGCAATTTTCGACATCGATACCGATCGCGGCATCATCGCCGGCAAGATCTTCGACATCGAGATGACGCTGGTCTCGAGCCTCTTGCTCGTGGCTTACACGGCGCTGAGCGCGTACCTCGCGATCGCAACTACACGCGGCGTGCTGGTGCTCGCCGACTTCGGGCTGCGCAAGGAGCTGATGGGCCAACTGGAGTACAATCTCGGACAGCTGCTCGCATTCTCGTTCATTGCGACGATGTTCTTTTCGCTGTACAAGTTTCTGCCCCACCGCAAAATCCGCTGGAAAACGGCGTTGATTGCGTCCTTGTTCACGAGTGTCTTGCTGGAGGTTGCAAAACGGGCGTTTTCGGCCTATGTGCGCTCGTTCAACCCGGGCTCCTTTTACAGCGGCACGGTCGCTGCACTGGTTTTGATAGTGATCTGGGTATACTACGCCTCCTTCATCTTCATAATCGGTGGCGAAGTCGCCCAGGTGTATGAGCTCCGTCGCGTGCG
>JBJMOA010000117.1:0-4327 GCA_045803975.1 Gemmatimonadaceae bacterium | reverse complement strand
ATCCTGCCGGCGCGCCGTATCGTCGCCTTCTATGGCAATCCGCTATCGAAAAAGATGGGCATCCTCGGCGAGCTCCCACCCGACCAGATGCTCGCGCGATTCGATCAGAAGATCGCCGAATGGCAAAAGGCTGATCCGAGTCACCCTGTGCAACCGGCACTGCATCTGATTGCGGTCGTCGCACAGGGAGCACCGGGCCGGGACGGCAAGTACCGCCTCCGCATGACCGACAGCCTCGTCAACATGGTTTATGGCTGGGCGCAGAAGAAAAACGCGCTGCTGTTCCTCGACATCCAGGTTGGCCAGAGTACTGTCCAGGAAGAGCTGCCACGGCTCATTCCCTTCCTCAAGCGCCCGAACGTGATGCTCGGTCTCGATCCGGAATTCTCGATGAAAACGGGAGCTGCACCGGGGACGAAGATCGGAACGATGAGCGCCGACGACGTGAACTACGCGATCAAGCTGCTCGCGGACGTCGTCAAGCAGAACAATCTTCCACCGAAAGTACTGGTGGTCCATCGATTTACTAGACCGATGCTCACCAACGCGAAGGGTATCAAGCTCGATCCACACGTCCAGGTCGTCATCAACATGGATGGATGGGGACAGCCGTGGCTCAAATACGATTCCTACCGGTCGTACGTCGAAGCGGAGCCGGTGCAGTTCACGGGATTCAAGCTCTTTTTCCACAACGACACGAAAAAAGGCGACCCGCTGCTGACTCCTCCCGAAGTCCTAATGCTCAACCCAAAACCGCTCTACATTCAGTACCAGTAGTAACGCGTGGAGCGGCGAGCGCTCCTTCTTTCGCGGGATGGGCAGGATGACGACGAGACGTGACTTTCTCTCGAGCATGGCCGCCGCCGGACTGGCCGCGCGGCCGATCTTTCGCGAGCAGGCGGTAAAGTCTCTTTTCCGCGCGAACGCGATCGCTGGCGATCGAACCGCTACAGCCCTCGCTGACGACGAGTCGTATTGGGCGGAAATTCAACGCGCGTTCGACGCCGACCGCACGATGATCAATCTCAATAACGGCGGCTGCAGCCCGACGCCGAGTCACGTGCTCGAGGCGATGATCCGCGACCTCAAGTTCTCGAATGAGCTGCCGGTCGAGCACATGTGGCGAGTGCTGGAGCCGCGGATCGAGAGTGTGAGGCGCGATCTCGCCGGCGAATTCGGTTGCGATCCCGAGGAGATGGCGATCACGCGCAACGCCTCCGAGGCGAACGAGATCATGATCTTCGGCCTCGACCTGAAGCGCGGTGATGAAGTGGTGCTCACCAATCAGAACTACCCGCGCATGATCACGGCGTGGGAGCAACGCGCGCGGCGCGAGGGAATCGTCGTCAAGCAGATCTCGTTCAAGGTCCCGCCGCCGTCGGACGATTATCTCGTCGAGCGGTTCAAGGCTGCGATTACGCCGCGGACCAGGGTGATCGAAGTCACCCATATAACGAACCTCACCGGGCAGATCATGCCCGTCCGCCGCATCGTCGAATTGGCCCGACCACTCGGCATCGAGGTATTCGTGGATGGGGCGCACGCCTTCGCACACTTTCCGTTCAAGCGCGACGATCTCAAGTGCGACTACTACGGCACGAGCCTGCACAAGTGGCTCCTCGCTCCTGTGGGGACGGGATTTCTTTACGTGCGCAAAGAAAAGCAAAAGAGTCTCTGGCCGCTGATGGCTGCCGCGCCCACTCAGGACAACGACATCCGGAAGTACGAGGAAATCGGCACCCACCCTGCCGCGAACCACAACGCGATATCGGCGGCACTTGCGTTCCACCGCGGCATCGGCGTCGACAGAAAAATTGCGCGCCTTCGCTACCTGCGCGACCGCTGGGCGAAACGGCTTGTCGCAGAGAGCTCGCGCGTAAAGGTGTTGACGCCGCTCGACGACCAGCACTCTGGCGCGCTCGCATTATTTCAGGTCGACGGCCTCGACAACGTAAAGCTTGGCGCATGGCTTCTCAGTCAGCACCGCATCGTGAACACGCCGATCGTCCATGCGGAATTCCGCGGCATCCGCATCACCCCGAACGTCTACACGACGGTCGACGAGATAGATGTCTTCGCGGACAAAGTTCTGGACGCGGTGAAGAAAGGAATTCCTGCCTAGACGGCTCGGACGACGCGAAACCATTTCCTGCATTCATCAATCAACAATTATCCTCGAGCTCAACACCCGTGATTCTATTCATCGTGATCGGCCTCGCGGCCGGAGTGCTCGCCGGATTGTTCGGCATCGGCGGGGGAATCATTATCGGACCCGCTCTCATACTCTGGGCGCGGTTCGCGCCGCAAATGGCGACCGGAACGTCGCTCGGTGCGCTGCTTCTACCTGTTGGCGCGCTCGGAGCGTGGGAGTACTACCGGCGCGGACATCTCAACATCGCCGCAGCACTGTGGATCGCGCTCGGCCTGTTCCTCGGGACATGGTTTGGCGCGCGGATCGCGCAGAGCTTGTCTGGGCCACAGCTCCAGAAAGCCTTCGCGATTTTTCTCGTGCTCATTGCCATTCGAGTCTGGGTCAAAGCGTAGGCGCAGCGCTGACAACATTTTCCCTTTGCTAATCGATGATTCTTCTCAGAACTGCATCGCTGCTCATCATATCCAACATTTTCATGACCTTTGCGTGGTACGGCCATCTGCGTAACCTCAGCGACAAAAAATGGTATGTCGCGGTCGTAATCAGCTGGGGGATCGCGCTGTTCGAGTACATGTTCATGATACCCGCGAATCGCATCGGAGCGACGGAGCTCTCGCTTCCGCAGCTCAAGATTCTCCAGGAGGCGATCACACTGGTCGTCTTCCTGCCGTTCACGGTGCTCTACATGCGGCAGCCGCCGAGGCTGGATTTTCTGTGGGCGGGGCTGTGCATCGTCGGGGCGGTATTCTTCATGTTTCGGGCACATCCCGTTTCTTAGGACCTGTCCGTACGTCTCACACGGGGTACTGGGCTAGACACGTTCAACAAAAGGTGTCGGGTGCCGGGTACTGGGTACGGGGTGCGAGCTAAAAAGCGTGTCTTTACCCGGTACCCAGCAGCCAGTACCCGGCACCCGATACCCTGTTTTGTTGTTCTTGATACAAGGCTTCACACCGCCCTGATCTCGGGATACTTCCAGAACGCCCAAAGCACGTAAAGCAGCAGCACGACTCCCCCGCTGAAAATCGCCCACTGCACGCCAAACGCACGCGCCATCGCACCGGCGATGAAAGATCCGATTGGGGTGAACCCGACATAGACAAACACGTAGGTTGCCATCACACGCCCGCGCAGCTCGTCGGGCACCACCGATTGGAGAATTCCGTTGGCGAGCGCGCCGTTAATCAGCATCGTCAGACCGAGGAAGAGCAGGACGACAGCGGCAAAGTGAACCGACCGCGTTAGAGAAAACAGAATCGTCAGTCCGGCAAAAGCGTACGCAGTCGCGTTGAACAATCTGCCGCGACGAATGCGTGCGCCGAGTCCAGCGAGTGAGAGTGCGCCCGTGAGCGCACCAATTCCGACAAACGTCAGAAGAAGGCCGTAGCCGCTCGCGCCGGTATGCAGGACGTCGCGCGCCACGACCGGCATCATCGTCAGGTACTGAAACCCGAAGATGGAATAGATAGCAATGACGCCCATCAATCCGGAAACCGCCCGCGAGCTGCGGATATAATCGAAGCCCTGCTTCAGCTGTTCGAACGGCGAGACGAGATGTTGAACCGGAGTCCACCGCGGCAGTCTGATCTGCGCCAGACTCGCGAGCACAGCGAGATAGCTCAGCGCGTTGATTCCAAAACACCACGCCAGGCCAAACTTGGCGAGGACGATCGCTGCTATCGACGGACCGACGATGCGCGCGAGGTTGAACCCGCCGGAGTTGAGCGCGATCGCGTCGACCAGATCCTCGCGCGACACGAGCTCCACGGTCATCGCCTGGCGAGCGGGGATCTCGAACGCGGATATCACTCCACCCACGGTCGTTATCGCAAGGAGCCAACCGAAATTGATACGGCCCGCCCAGGTGAACCACCATAGAGCTGCCGCCTCCACGAGAAGCAACGCCTGACAAACGACGACGATCCTCAGCTTGCTGCGTCGATCGGCGAGCACTCCGCCGTATAGCGACAACAGAAGCACGGGAAAGCTTCCGGCCGCGGCCACAAGGCCAACCAGAAACGCGCTGTTGGTCAACTCGAGCGCGAGCCACCCCTGCCCCACCTGCTGCATCCAGGTGCCGATCAGCGAAACCGTCTGGCCAATCCAGAAGAGCCGGAAATTCCTATGCTCGACTAATACACGGAGAGGATTGAGAGACTTTTCGGGCATGCCGAT
>JBJMOA010000116.1:0-30410 GCA_045803975.1 Gemmatimonadaceae bacterium | reverse complement strand
ATCCGCCGTGTGGCCTCCCGCGGTCGACGAGTAAAGCGCGCTGATCAGCGCGGCGTTGTACGTCGCGACAATTCCCTTTGTCGCATCAACGGCAGCGCTCGACACGGGATGCTCGGCGCCATATCCGCCGTACACTTGATCATCCGTCGTCGCGCGCAAGTCATAACCGTCGGTCGCTCGCCGGTCAAAGCCGGCCAGCGCGTAGGTGCGGGCAGCGATCGCCTGCGCCTTTTGCGCCTCGATTTCGGGAAACGCGATGGGGCCGAGCTCTCGGGGAACGACGCCATAGAGGTACTGCTCCACAGGCAGAATATTAATCCCCGCGAGTGTTCCGGCGAGATTGATTCGCGCCTCGCCCTTTCCGCGATAGCGAATTCCGCCGATGGTCACAAGGTCGTCGGAGGACGTAAACAGAACCGGATTGACAATGTCGACGACTGTCGATCCGCGCGTGACGCGATACACGGTATTTCCACCAATTGACACTACTGAATAGAAGGAATCCGTTCCCGCGAATCCTCCCGCGATCGCCTGATTTCTGAACGCAGTCCTCGCCGCGAATGTGTTGGCTGGAGGAGGAGCGAATTCACCCAGATAGAGCCTCGTGCAGTTGCCGGCCGGGTTGAAGGCAGTGAACGTGACATATCCCGCTGCCTCAGCGGCGGCTTTTTTCGCGGCGACCGCTGCAGTGCTCGAGCACGTGACCTGGAGCCGATAAAACGAAATAGTTACTGACGCGAGCGTGACCGTCACGCCGCCATTGCTCCCCGTCATCACGGTCAAACCCGTCGCCTTGTCGCGGACTTCGTAATTGGCCGCGCTGCCGAACGTTATAGATGCAGCCGCCTGCACTACTCCGATGCGGATGTCGCGTGGCGGTGACGTTTGACCAGCAAGGGATTGTCCCGCGGCGGCACGCGATCTCACCGCAGTCACGAATTCCGAGTCTCCGATCCCATCGCTCGCGTAAACGACGACCTCACCGGCGTCCGGCAGATCGTCAATGCCGACGTCCCGTCCTGGTCCCGACATGGGAACCGTCTTAGGCTCGACGGCATTGCGTGCGTCGCATCCTCCCAGGATGAGCGTACACAAGAGGCCTGCTCCGATTGCGAGCAAAGGGCGCCGGGTCATTCGAGACTCCATTGGTTGTGGTTGTACATAGTCCCGGTTGGTCAGTAATCAACCGGCCTGAGATACGACTCTCCGATTCCTGTCGGGCTCAACAGAGCTACAGTCGGCAATTTCCTTTTCCAATGCGTGCCAGCCAAACGCTTCCGAACGATCTCGACCTTGTTCGGATCGAATCCGCGACTGTTCAGCGAGGCGGGACTGTACCCGCTCACCAGCCAATTCAGAATGTTGTCGGCCTCGGCGTATCTAATCCCGAAGTCGCCTTCATCGGTCTGACCCTCGATGAGATCAGCCGATGCTGGCTTGCGAACTACCACATCCGGCACGCCAAGGAACGTCGCGAGCTGCCACACTTGCGTCTTGAATAGATCGCCAAGCGGATTGATCGGCGGCGAATCGTCAGCGTGCCAGGTGAAATAGCCGAGCAATCGCTCAGTTTTGTTTCCGGTTCCGACGGGCAATGCACGGTATTTGGCTGATTGATCGAACAGGACGATCATCCGCTCGCGTGCCATGACGTTACCGCGACGCGCGGGATCGGCGTCCGCTTCGTGGGCCAGATAGCCATCGACCGCCGCGGAGATGTCAACTGTACGCGATTCGACGCCCAGCGCGTCGATCACGAGTTGCGCGTGGGCGAGGGAGTCAGGGTGCGATGTGCGATAAGGCATGCGCACGGCGACGACGTTCTCCGGACCCAGCGCCTCGGCGGACAAGAACGTCGTTACCGCGGAATCCACTCCTCCCGATAGCCCGACTACCGCCTTTTCGAACCCTCGGCGCTCGAATTCCTCGCGCAAAAAGGACACGAGCCACTGCCTGGTTAGCTCGGGGTCGATCTCGAGAGGTGGCGGCCCAACGGGAGATTCGGGGGCGTGCATCACGGGAATGGGATCGCTGCCGTTGCGGCTCGCATCCGCTCGCCGTTCACTGTTGGTCCGATTGCCAGGCCGCGCAGCGGGGTCACCGCGCGATCTCTTTTTGATGCGGCCCGCGCTTTTGCCTGACTCCTCGCTCGGACGACGCGCTGTCTCTTCGGTTGACGGCGCATCGGCGCGTTCGCCGTCCGCGCTTCGGCCCGATGGAGTGAGTGGTCCGCCCTCGCTTGGCGCATCGTCATAACTCAGGACCAATCGTTCTCCTGCCTGAATTCGGTCGACGGTGCGCATGAGATGCGGCATCATCGTCTGCAGGTCAGTCAGCAGCGGAGCATCGGAGCGGGCGCGGGTTAGATCGAGCGGGTCGAATGAGACTGTGAGAAGCGCTTCGTCCCACAGCGGGGCCTGCGCGCGGATATCGCCGTGCGGACCACAGATAATCGACCCGCCCGAAAAAGTCTTCCCGCCCTCTGTTCCGACGAGATTTACGAGTGCGACAAATACACCGTGCTCCTCAGCGATGTCGCGCGCGAGACGTTCCCACCGCTTGAGATTGGCGGGCACTGCGCCTTCGTCAGCGCGTGGCCATACACCCCGTGCTGGCGAGGCGGAGACGACAAAGACGACCGATGCGCCATCGAGGGCAGCCACAGTTCCGGTGAGGCTATGCCATGCGTCTTCACAGATCAGCATGGCAGCGCGGCCCCAATCGGTGTCGAACGCGCGGATCTCAAATCCGCGATCGACGAATCTTTCCTCGTCGAAGAGACCATAGGTAGGCAGGAAGAGCTTGCGGTGGACATGCCTGATGACTGGCTCGCCGCGTTCGCCACCCAGCGTTACGTAGAGCGCACTATTATAGAATGCGTTGTTCCACACCTCGTAGAACCCAATGCACACATCCAGGGTTCGCGGTGTATCAACAACGGTTGCGTACTGCGCCTGGAGGTCGCGTGCGAAAGCGCCAGCAGTCATCGCCACGTCGCGCACGCCGCCTTCGACGAAGTATCCGGTGAGGGCAGTCTCCGCGAAAACGGCTACATCGGGGCGCGGCTGGAGGGAATCGATCTGCGAGAAGATGCCGCCGAGGCGGGCGATGTTGGCAGAATAGTCGCCTTTGCGCGGCTTGAACTGAACGACGACGAGATGAATAGAACGATCCATCGATCTGAAGTTGTCATATGGCAGAGGCACAATCAACCGTTGCGCGCTCTTGCCGCGGTTGCGCTCTTCCTTACGCCAACGCTGCTCGGCGCGCAGCAAGGCGCGAGTGCCGACAGCGTCGCCTGGACGATCCTTGCGATGCCACAGGCGTCGCTGGTTTTCGCGCGCGATGGCTCCTTGATTGGCGAGATCGGCAAGGAAATCCGCACGAGCGTCTCGATCAAATCGCTGCCCAAATATCTACCGCAGGCATTTGTCGCGGTGGAAGATCACCGCTTCTACCAGCACGATGGCGTCGACGTTGTCGGAATCGCCGGGGCGGTCAAGGACAACATCTTTGGCGAGCGTCGTGGAGCGAGCACCATCACGCAACAGCTCGTCGGCAACATGCATCCGACGCTGATCGACCGCACGGACAGAAGCCTCGGAAGAAAGCTCAACGAGCAGGCGGCCGCGCGGGAAATGGAGAAGCACTACTCCAAGGATCAAATCCTCGAAGCGTATTTGAACCAGATCCCGTTTGGACACGGCTGGTATGGCGTAGAAAGCGCCGCGCGACACTACTTCGGCAAGAGCGCGTCGAAGCTCTCACTCGCGGAGGCGGCAGCGCTGGCAGCGATGCCAAAGGGGCCGGCGTTATACGATCCGCTCAAATACCCGGACCGCGTTCGACGGCGTCGGAATGTCGTGCTCTCGCTAATGGCGAGCCAGGGGTTCATCACCGAAGCGCAGGCTAAAACCGCGCAGGCCGCTTCTCTTGTCACGGCACCAAATGGTGGTTATTCGGCGTACTCGCCGTGGTTCGTCGACGTCGTGCGTGTGCAGGCTGTGCGTGCCGGAATTCCGGTGAATCAGGGCGGCTATCGCATTTATACGAGCCTCGATCCCGTACTCCAGAACGCGGCAATGACAGCGCTGCTCGAGGAAACGGCGTCGGTTGAGTCACAACCGGGTTACGCACATCCGAAGTACGTGCGCGGCGCCACATCACAATCCGGGCGCGCGACGACGGACTATCTGCAGGGCATGGTCGTCGCGCTCGATCCAACTTCGGGGGATGTCAGAGCGCTGGTTGGCGGCCGCGATTACAGTGACTCTCACTTCAATCGCGCGGTCGACGGCAACCGACAGCCGGGATCGTCGTTCAAGCCGATCGTCTACGCCGCCGCGATCGCCGACAGCATCACTCCGAACGCGATGTTTGCGGACACCGCTCTCGCCATCACTCTCCCCAACCGAACGATCTATAGACCGGAAAACTCCGACAACCAGTTTCTCGGTACGATCAGTCTTCGCGAAGCGCTGACGATGTCGCGCAACGTCGTCGCGGTTCAGTTGGGAATGAAGCTCGGGATGGATTCGATCGCCAACCTTGCCCATCGCATGGGACTCAACTCTGTCATTGCTCCGTACCCCTCGAGCGCAATCGGCGCTTCGGCGGTGCAGCCATTGGACCTCGTCGCCGCGTATACGACCTTCGCCAATCTCGGCACTCCCGTCGAGCCGCGATTCATATACCGTATAGAAGACAAGAACCGTAAGGCCGTCCTCACACGTGAAGTGCGCGCTCTCGCCCCAGCGCTCGATCCGCGGGTGACCTATGTCGTGCGCGACATGATGCGCGACGTCGTGGAACGCGGCACCGCCGCGAGCATCCGTCGCTACCTTCCCGCGTCGATCCCGGTTGCCGGTAAAACCGGGACGACCAACGACAATTCCGACGTCTGGTTCATCGGCCTCACTCCGGACGTCGTCGCGGGCGTCTGGCTCGGCTTCGATAAGCCGACGTCGATAGCGGCGGGAGCGGGCGGCGGATCCCTCGCTGCACCTGTATGGGGGAAAATGCTGGCCCGCTACTACGCGGCAAAGCCGGACATCCTGACATCGCGCGAAGCAGCGCAGTGGACGCCCCCAATCGGCGTGATCATGGGTGATGTAGATCGCGACACCGGCGAGCTCGCGACGGATCAAACACCACCGGAGCGTCGCTACACCGAGTACTTCGTCGAAGGCACCGAGCCCGCGCCTTTGCGAGCTGACCCGTGGAAGTTGTTCGGGTGGGGACCGATAATCTTTTAGCGCTACGCGACCTCTTTCATCTCGAGTGGCCGCGCTCCTTTAGTCTGCTCCGCGGGAACGAGCGCGATCTGCAGCACCTCGTTCAGCGTTTCGACCGGATGGAACTCGAGCACATTCCTCACTTCTTCCGGCACATCCTCGATGTCGGCCTCGTTCGCCTTCGGGATGATGATGGTCTTGATTCCCGCCCGATGCGCGCCGAGCACCTTCTCCTTGAGTCCACCGATCGGTAGTACTCGACCACGGAGGGTGATCTCTCCCGTCATCGCGACATCTTGCCTGACCGGACGATCCGCCATCTCTGACACGAGCGCTGTCGCGATCGCAATACCCGCCGACGGTCCATCCTTCGGGATCGAGCCGGCTGGAACGTGGATGTGCGCCTCGACGGCGCCAAGCCTGTCGCGCGGAATCCCAAGACTAGCCGCATTGTTGGTAGCGTAGGTAAATGCCGCGCGCGCGGACTCCTTCATCACATCGCCGAGCTGGCCGGTGAGAATGAGAGACACGGCGCCGCCTGGACCGACCTGGTTCTGAGCGTCACTTTCACGAGCGCCGTAGTAGCGACGGATCGACGCCTCGACGAACATGATGTCGCCGCCCATTGGCGTGTAGTACATCCCCGTCGCGATTCCAACCTCACTCTCCGCGAGCGCGTGCTCCGGATGAACGCGCGGCCGCCCAAGCAGCTCGCGCACTGTCTCCGCATCCACACTGTGCACGACTTCCTCGCTCGACGCGATCTTCCGCGCGACCTTCCTTGCAACAGCGCCAATCTGTCGCTCGAGCTGCCGCACTCCGCTCTCGCGGGTGTAGTTCGAGACGACGGACATAATCGCATCTTCGGTGAAGGCGATATTCTTGCCGGTCAGGCCCGACTCCTCGAGCTGTCGTGGCAGGAGATATTTCTTCGCAATCTCCGCCTTTTCCTTTTCGGTGTAGCCGGCAAACTCGACGACTTCCATGCGGTCGAGCAGCGGACCCGGAATGTTCTGGACGAAGTTACCCGTCGCGATGAAGAGCACTTCGCTCAGATCGAACGGAATGCCGAGGTAGTGATCGGTGAAGGTATCGTTTTGCGCCGGATCCAGAACTTCGAGTAGCGCGCTCGCTGGATCTCCCTGGAACGACGTGCCGAGTTTGTCGACCTCGTCGAGCAGGAACACGGGATTCTTGGTTCCGGCCTGCTTCAGTCCCTGCACGATTCTGCCGGGCATTGCACCAACGTAGGTACGTCGGTGTCCGCGGATGTCCGCTTCGTCGCGCGCGCCTCCAAGTGCAACACGCACGTACTCGCGGCCCAAAGACCTCGCAATCGATTTCGCAATAGAAGTCTTCCCGACACCTGGCGGTCCGATGAACAGAAGGATGGGTCCTTTGGCCATCGCGCGCGATTTCGCCTCGACCTTATCGGTGATCGGCTTATCGATCTTTTCACCGATGGAAAGCGAGGGCGTTGCGTCTTCTTTGGTCGCGAACAAACGCGCGGCGGGTACCTCGCCTGTCTTGTCGACCTCGTCGGCAAGCTGCGACGCGCGAAGCTGCCGCACCGCGAGAAACTCCAGAACCCGGTCTTTCACGTCCTTCAGGCCGTAATGATCCTCTTCCAGGACCGTCTCCGCATGCTTGAGATCCAGCTGGTCGTCAGATCTCTTGTTCCACGGCAACTCAGCGATCCACTCGAGATAGGTGCGAATCACCTGCGCTTCCATTGATTCGCGGCCAGCGCGCTCGAGTCTGCCGAGCTCGCGCTCGACTTCCGCTCGCGCTTCCTTCGGAAGCTCGAGTTTCGCGAGCTTGTCGCGCAGCTCGGTGATCTCCTTGCTCGAATCATCGTCGCCGAGCTCTTTCTGAATCGCCTTGAGCTGCTCGCGCAAATACATCTCGCGCTGGCGCTCGCCCAGTTCCTCCTGGACCTGCGACTTGATGTCTTCCTGCGCCTCGAGCAACCCGACCTGGCGTTGCACGTGGACGAGGATGCGGCGCAGCCGCTCTTCGATGCTGAGTGTTTCGAGCAATCCCTGCTTCTCCGGAACGGGAAGCTCGATGTATCCGGCAACGAGATCGGCAAAGCGGCCCGGTTCCGTCACTGAGTCGAGAACTTGATGCACGACTTCCTCGGGAAGCCCGCGCCGCTCACCGAGCTCAGCCGCCCGCTCGCGTGTCTCCTTCTGTAACGCGGTGAAGGCCGGATCGTTTTCAGTTTGAGGAGTCATCTCCTCCGCGGGAACGATCACCGCACTGAGAAAACCATCCGCTGTCGAATACTGGAGAGCCGTCGCGCGCTGCTCGCCTTGTAACAGAAGCTGGACCCCGCCAAGTCCGCGCTGGATCTGGCCAATGCGCGCTATCACGCCCATTGAGTAAAGAATGTCCGCTGTCGGCTCTTCGGTGTTGTCGCGCTGCGCAACGGCGAAGACGAGTCGGTCGCCCTTGAGAGCAGCTTCGATGGCGCGCAGAGTTGAAGGCCTCCCCGCCGCTATCGGCTGGGTAAGACCGGGAAAAATCACCGTTCCCCTCAACGGGAGAACCGGTAGTGTTTGACGCTGTGCCATTGTGATTCCTAAGCCAAGTTCCTTATTTAGATACTACTCCACGGCTCTCTCATACTGCATCTTTTGCTCTCGCCTATTTACGCCAGCCCGGCATGAAGTGCGACACCGGAACTGCTGATTCGACGCGGCCCCATGCCAATTAGACCTGAAGACGAGCTCGGTACACATGTCGCTCAAGTCCTCTCTGCAAACTATGAGCTAGAGAGCGAGGTTGGCCGTGGCGGTATGGGAATCGTGTATTGCGCGCGCGACAGACGGTTGAAGCGTGAGATCGCAATCAAGGTTTTGCCGCCGGAGCTGAGCTTCCGCGCCGACATCCGCCAGCGCTTTCTCCGCGAAGCCGAGACCGCGGCGCAGCTCAATCACCCGAACATCGTTCCGATCTACACCGTCGAAGAAAGGGATAATCTCGTTTACTTCGTGATGGCTTACGTCAAGGGTGACAACCTTGGACAACGCCTGCAGCAACACGGACCGATGGCCCCCGTCGAAGTGCGACGCATCCTTCGCGAGGTCGCCGACGCTCTGGCTTACGCGCATGGGCGCAACGTCATTCACCGCGACATCAAGCCCGACAACATCATCATCGAAGAAGAAACCGGGCGAGCGATGGTCACCGACTTCGGCATTGCACGCGCTCTCACCGACACTGGGGATTCGCGCCTGACTGCCACCGGCATGGCGATCGGAACACCAGCCTATATGTCGCCAGAACAGTCGGCCGGCGACCGCGCCATCGATGGCCGCAGCGATCTATACTCGCTCGGCGTCGTCGGCTACCAGATGCTGTGTGGGCAGACGCCGTTCGTCGCGAGCAATACTCCGTCTATGCTGGTCAAGCACCTGTCCGAGAAGCCGATTCCGGTCGACGAGCGCTGGCCCGACCTGCCGCCCGATTTGTCACGCGCGGTGATGATCTGCCTCGAGAAAGATCCAGCCGATCGCTTTCCGAGCGCTGCGGCATTCGCAGTCGCGTTGGCGGGAGGCGGCGCGATGCCAACGCTTGCGACGCGCGCCGAGCCTGCCGCCGAACCGTCCGGCCGCACCGCTCGACAGCGCTACATCCCCGACGAAACGCGAGACCACATCACAGGAGGCATACGAGACCGGTACGGCGCCGCCGCACAGCCCACATACAGTTTGACGCAGCCGACGGCGGAGGAGATGAGCAAGTGGACTGCGCCGATGGTCGTGTCATTTCGCCGCAAGCTCGCGCCGTATATCGCGGTGAACGCGATCCTCGTTCCAATCTCGCTTTTTTCGAACCACGATTTCATCGCGATCACCGTCATCTGGACCGTCGCACTCGCATTCAAGTACTCGAAGCTGTGGGCGGCGGGCTACGATTGGCGCGACGTCTTCCGCCAGCGACGGGACCGGTTGCTCTTCGACGTCGCCGCGGAGACGATCGATGACGCGCGCGCGCTGTTCGACGAAAAGAAGCGCGCCCAGGTTCGCGCGCGCGCACGCGCTCGAGGGCAGGGAATGTTCACTCCTATATCCCCGCTTCCGACAATGCAGCCGTTCCAGCCGTATCCGCGAGCCGGTGGCCCGACTACGAGTCTGAGTCCGATTCCAGCCGGTGCACCCGCGCCGTTCGCTGATTCCCGCTACGGCTCGGCGATCCGCGAAGCTGAGGGCGACCATCGCGAAATCCATCGCCAGCTGCTCAACATGCCGGCTGACGAGCGCGAGCAGATTCCGGAAGTTGCCGGCTCCGCCGATGCGGTGTTCAGAAAGGTCCAGCAGCTCGCGCTGTCACTATCAGACATGGATCGCAGCGCCGGTCGCGACACGTCGGAAGGTGTAGAGAAAGAAATCGCCACATTGGAATCGCAGGCAAATCCACTCGATTACCGCGCGAGCGAAGAGCGCGTACGTCGTCTGGCAATGCTGCGCCGCCAGCGGCGCGCACTGGTCGAGATCGCCCGCAAGAAGAAGGAGGCGCAGGAGAAGCTGGACAACTGTCGCCAGCTTCTGAGATCGATGCGTCTGGAGCTCGTGCGCTTCCGCAGCGGGGGGCTCAACGCGCAGCCGACCGGGCTCACGATGGTCACCCAGCAGGCACAGAGCGTGGTGCGCGAGATGGGTTATCTCTCCGACGCCAACGCCGAGCTGAACGCGCTCTGATTCAAGCGCCGGCGCACGAACTATAAACGATAGATGATGGACAAATCGCCGTTCGGCGGTATCGCGCTCATCCTCATTTCGCTCGCTTGTCAGCAGTATGGCGATGTCGAAGCACGGACCGGCGCCTCGGTGCAACCAGCGCGGAAATCACCTCTAGTCTCCGTGCAAACCAAGGTCGATTCACCAACCGTGTTGGTCGCCCATGTGCCAACTCCGGATACGCTTCGTGGGCTTTACGTCAACCGTTGGGCAGCCCTTGGCAGCAAGCTTACCCGGCTCATCGATGTCGCAAAAACGACCGAAGTCAACGCGCTCGTAATCGATGTGAAGGACGACAGAGGCTTCGTGCTCTACCGATCGAAGGTGCCGTTGGCGCAAGAGATCGGCGCCGATACGGCTGACGGACACTGGATGTCTGCAGCGAAGCTACGCGCCGTCCTCGACACGATGACCGCGCATGGTGTCTACCCGATTGCGCGCATCGTCGTCGCCAAGGATCCGCTGCTCGCGCAGAAGAAACTGAGCTTGGCTATCAAGCGGAAAACTGACCTCAAGCCCTGGCTCGACAAGAATGGCAACCCGTGGCTCGATCCTCACGAGCGCGTCGTGTGGCAGTACGCCGCCGACCTCGCGCGCGAAGCATACGATCTCGGCTTCAGCGAAGTGCAATTCGATTACGTGCGCTTTCCGGACGAGAAGCGGTTGAGCAGCGAGGCAGTCTATCCGCTGGCGAAGGGCCGCACACGCGCACAAGTGATTCGGGAGCAACTGGGTTTCGTGCGCAGCATTCTAAAGCCCCGAGGGATACGAGTCACGGCTGACGTCTTTGGCCTTACGGCAACAGACACGACGGACATGGGTATCGGCCAGAAATGGGAGATGTTCGTCGACCAGGTCGATGTCGTGCTGCCGATGGTGTACCCGTCGCATTTCGCGCGCGGGACTTATAAGCTCCGCAATCCAAATGCGCACCCCTACGCGACGATCGCCAACGCCCTGAAGGATGCGATTGCCCGGTCGCGGCCTATTCAAGGCGCCGCGACGATTATCCCCTGGTATCAGGATTTCACCCTCGGAGCGCCGCATTACTACGCTGCGCAAATTCGGGCGCAGAAAAAGGCCGGATACGATAACGGGTTCCAGAGCTGGATACTCTGGAACCCGAAGAGCAACTACACCATCGCGGCGCTAGAGCCGGACGCGTAAGAGGGCTTATCTACCGCCGTTGCCGCGGGCGGCCATCTTCGCCTTCATCTCGGCGAGATTCTTGTCGAAAGTGGCCTGCTGGTCGGCGGTGAGGATCGCGCGAATTTCGGCGGCCTGCTTGTTCTGGAGATCGGCCATCTTGGCGCGGGTCGCGTCGTCGAAGGATCCGGTCGCCTGGGCGGACTTGCGCAGCTCCATCTGTTGCGGCAGGTACTTTTCGCGAATCGTCTTGATCTGATCTTTCTGGGCATCCGTCAGGGTGATGTCCTTGAGAAGCATCCCGCCCATTCCGCCGCCGCGACGCGCCTCGCCCTGACCCTGCGGCGTTGTTGCGCCCTGTGCTGCGGCGACCGATGTGATGCCAACGCAAAGGGCAGCAGCCAGCGTCGCAATGCGAATAACCTTCATCCTTCTCTCCTGGAGATTTGATTTGAACGCCCGCTTGGCGTTCTTGTTTTATACGCCGGAGTTGGCGAAAAGGTTGACCCAAGCCGAAAAGGGCGACGGTACCAGAAAGATCGTCGTTTCCATTTGGGTTAAGTCTATAGTCCGCAAGAACTTAGCCGCGTACCCTTCCCCCGCGCCTAAAACCTGCTATTCTTCCCGCGCTGCCCGCGGCTCATGCGCCGCCGGCTTGAGCCATCGCTCCTTTCCGCGTGCCGAGTCCCGCTTGTGACTGCACCGAGTACCGCTGCCGAAGCTGTAGCCCCAACTATCCCGGGTCCCGCGCCAGAACAGCTCTCGTTTCCGTTGAGCTGGCTGCTCGAGCACGCCTCACCGCCCATCAAGTACCGGGCGATGGCCGAGGTAGCGCGCCCGGCGGACCGTCCGCCGTACGGCTTGGAGTCATTGCCTTACTCCTACCGGCCGGCAATAAAACTCGCCGTCCTTCAGTCTCGCGATGGAACGTGGAACCAGTCCATTCTCTCGCTTCCGAACCGACATAGCAGCGACTTTGCCAACATCGGCACCATCCCGGCCGTTCGCCGGCTTTCGGAATACGGGTGGAGCTTCGATTCGCCACCGCTCGTGCTCGCGCGCCGCCTGCTCTTCAGACTGCTCGCCGAGGATAACGACCCCGCTTTCACCTTCGAGCTCGGAACGAAGACGCGCGACGACGATATGGTGCGACGCACGCGTGGAATCTTCCGCGAAGCCGCCGCCGCGACCCTCGCGCAAATCGGCTACGAGAATGATCCGCGGCTTCGCGGAGCCGCGCGCCGGATCCTCGAGCGGACAGTCAACTATCTGATTTCTCCACTGGGTGAGAAGCCTTGGATGCGGGTCGGCAACGCACACGTTCTCGCCCCGGAGTCGGCACCGCCATCTATATATACGCTGACGATGCTCGCGCACATGCCGATCTTCCGGCACGAGCATTTCAGCGAGGTGGAGCGCATCTACGACTGGATCACCCAGCCGCTGCCGCGACAGGAGACCGTCCAGCTGTTCGGCAAAAAGATGGTGCCGCAGCCGCATCTCATCATGGGCGACGTGTTGCCGCACCGGAACGCCGTCGACGCCGATGTCCCTTTCGCCCTGCTGTGGCTCGAGACGATGGCGCGACTCAATTTCCTGCGGCGCAACGACGGCTGGATGAAGCTGTACGACAGATTCGTCGACGACCGCGATCGCAACGGGGTATGGCATCCGCACAAGGGAATGGACCGGCCGACGACGACGAACCCCTGGTCCTGGTCCACGTTTCCCCTCGACGATGGCACTGCGCAGGAATCGAGGTGGACCGACGTCACCTTCCGCATCGGGCTCATCGGAAAGCTCCTCGGCCGCGAAATTGAATTGATCTGATCCGATGATCAGATTCGGTCGCCGCAAGTATCTCGCTCCCGACGAGATGTTTCCGGCCGGCGATCCAGCGTACCGCGTGAGTTTTCCGCGGCTCCGCTCCGGACTAAAAATTCGGGTTGTCGAACGGGGCGACGCGGGGGCGGCGCCCGTGGTACTGCTTCACGGCTGGGGCTGCACTGCCTACGTATTTCGGTACAACATGCCGGCGCTTGCCGATGCCGGATTGCGTGCGATCGCGGTCGACCTCAAGGGTCACGGGCTCTCGGACAAGCCTCTCGGCATCGACGAATACACAATCGACGCGCTGGTCGAACATCTGCGCGACATCCTCGACACGCTTGGGCTCGAGCGACCCGCGCTTGTCGGCCATTCACTCGGTGGGTCTTTGATTTATCACTTTGCGTGTCGGTATCCCGAACGGGCATGCAGCCTCGGATTGCTCGCGCCAGTTGGATTGAAGGGAGTACCGTTGATGTGGCTCTACCGCCTGCTCACACCGAGAGTGTTGATGCCGGTGATGCGCCTCATCAACCCTCGAACGATCGTGAAAGTCGCGCTCGCACGCGTCTACGGAAAGCGCGGCCGCTTCTCTGAGCGCGATGTCGACGAGTACGTCGCCCCCTCGCAGTTCCCTGAGCAGCCGTACGCGATGCGTGACCTGCTCCATAGCTACGATTGGGAGGCGGCGGATCACAGGAAGCTGGACACCGTGCCGTTGCCGGCGGTGGGAATGTGGGGAACGCGCGACCATATGATGCGCGATGGGATGGACGCATACCTTCCGTTGATTCCTGACCTCGTAGCGCGTCCGATTACCGATGCCGGCCACGTCATCACCGAGGAGACACCCGATGAAGTCAACGAGGCGGTGATCGACCTGATCAAACGGGCCGGATGCGACTGACGACTATATTTAGAAGTTGATGACCGAACCATTGATCGAGCCGAGCGTCAGCTTTTCCGAGCTCGCGCTCGCGCCTGAAGTGCTCCATGCTGTCCGCGACGCGGGTTACACCCACCCCACCCCGATTCAGCAGCAGGCGATCCCACTCGCTCTCGCGGGTCGCGACCTCATCGGTCTCGCTCAGACGGGAACCGGGAAGACTGCCGGCTTCACACTTCCAATCGTTCACAACCTTATCAGTGATCCGCTAACGGATACGGCCGGTGAGCCTGTTCATCGCGTACGCGTGCTGATCCTGACGCCGACGCGCGAGCTTGCCGCGCAAGTCGAGGAAAGTTTTCGTAAGTACGGGAAGTACACATCGCTGCGCGTCGTGCCGATCTACGGCGGGGTCGGGATCGAGCCGCAATCGAAAGCGCTGAAGCGCGGCGTCGACGTGGTCGTCGCGACCCCGGGACGCCTGCTCGATCACATGGAAAGAGAAAACGTCTCCTTCGAGGATCTCGAGGTTCTCGTCCTCGACGAGGCTGACCGCATGCTCGACATGGGCTTCGCGCCGCAGCTCAATCGCATTGTGGGCGAAATTCCGCCTTACAGACAAACGCTGCTCTTTAGCGCGACGATGCCGCCGGAAGTCGAGGCGCTGGCGCGGAAGTATCTCCGCAAACCCGTAGTTGTTCAGGTTGGTCGCCGCTCTGAAGCCGCGAGCACCGTCACCCACGCGGTTTATCCGGTGTCGCGTGATCGGAAGCACATTCTGCTCGCCCAATTGTTGAAGAAGCCGGAGATGGATTCGGTGCTCGTCTTCACCCGCACCAAGCATGGTGCTGACCGCGTCGTCCGCCACCTCGAGGACGAGGGCATCGCGGCCACGGCGATGCACGCCGATAAGTCTCAGGGAGAACGCACGCGCGCGCTCGAGGATTTCAAGGCAGGAAAGATTCGTGTTCTCGTCGCAACTGACATAGCGCAGCGCGGACTCGACGTGTCAGGAATCTCGCACGTCATCAACTACGACGTACCGCAGCAGCCCGAGGATTATGTCCATCGTATTGGCCGCACGGGGCGCGCGGCCGCCACTGGCGATGCGTACACCTTCATGTCTCCGGACGAAATTTCGATGGTGCGCACGATCGAACGGATGATTGGCCAGCAGATTCCGCGCATCTCCGTGCCTGGGTACGATTTCGGCACTACCGACGCGGCTCTGCCACCTCGCGCGGAGCCGGGCACGGTCGATGTCCCAGGCCTGGCAGACATCAGTGCCGCAATCGACCCAGTCGCGACACAAAAACGGTATCGACGGCCGAGTTCCGTCGCACGAAGACGCTGAGATTCGCGGCGCCGTAGCCCATACCTGTAGCTGCATAAGACATCTGGGTTCGATTCGCCCCGAGCCGAATGTCGTTTTCGCCGCCGATCATGGCCTTGCGAACCGTGTCGTTTCCCACGCTCACATAAATCGTCCGAGCGGCCGTATCGATGTCGACAGTCGCGCGTGCCGAACGCGCAATTGCAATGTGTCTAGCGCTACTGAACAGCGCTTCGATCTGCATCACCGCGCCACGAACGTGCACCCGGTCGAGCAGTTTGCCTGCCCATGGCATGGCGATGGCGGAGAGGAGACTTAGAATGCAGACCGTGATCGTCAGCTCGAAAATCGTGAATGCGTGTCTCATCGCCGCTGTCCTTCCGTCGCGGTAGTCGGTTCGATAGGATACGGTAGTCGCGCGCGAGGCTATTGATCCGAATCATCCGGATGAATTCATTCCGTCCCGCCATAAAGTGAAAGGCTCATTCCTGACGAGCGCGGTTGCAAGTACGCTCATAGTTGCCTGCGCGCCACGAGCGACTCCGCCTGCACCCACTCCCGAGGTGCCGCAACCCACGCCGCCATCCGCAGTGGGTCCATTTCAAATGGACACCGCGCTTGCTTTGGACCGGGTTCCTCCATTCCGGGAAACGCCACTCATCGTCTGGGGGCCACCGCCCGAGGGAGTCACACATGCCGAGCGGGTCAGGAGATACGATCTACAACATCAGGTAACGACCGTACGATTCGACTGGCGTCGGCACGCAGTGGTCGGGACAACGACGCTCACCATCGCGGGGCTCAGGAATGCAGCCCCGCTCTCCACCATCGCGATCGATGCCGGCGACATGACCTTCAAGCGGGTCGCCGCAGGCAGCAGGCCCCTGAAATACGATTACGACGGCAAGACGCTCACGGTTCATCTTGCGACCCCGTTGCGTTCCGGCCAGAAGACATCCGTCACGATCGAGTACGATGGTGCTAACCGGACGAAGGGAGCGTACTTCAGGCCGGCGAGGCACATCGTGTGGACCCAGGGAGAGACAGAGGACAATCGCTACTGGGTTCCGACCTACGACTTCCCGAACGACAAGACGACCTGGGAGTTTTACATCTGGACGGCGAGAGGCGAACGCGCGCTCTCCAACGGCCGACTGGCCGGATCGCGCGCCGTTGGCGATAGCATTGAGTGGCATTGGGTGCTCGACAAGCCAGCGTCGACTTATCTGATGACGACTGTGGTGGGCAAATACACTGTTCTGCAGGACAAGCCATGGCGCAACGTCACGATCGGATACTGGACCTACCCTGATTCCGTAAATGCCACGTGGCGCGGGTTCGCGAAGACGCCGCAGGCCGTGGATGTTTTTTCACGCAAGACCGGTGTTGCGTACCCATGGGTGAAATACGACCAGATCGTGATCCCGGAGTTTCAGTACGGCGGAATGGAGAACGTAACGGCGACGTCGCAGAACGACGTGGCGATCTTGCATCCGGCATGGTCGGAACCGCAGGCGAATTCCGTCGGACTCATGGCGCACGAGCTCGGTCATCAGTGGTATGGCGATCTGCTGACCACGCGCGACTGGGGCGACGTCTGGCTGAACGAGGGCTTCGCCACTTTCATGGAGCAGATTTTCCGCGAGGAAGATCTCGGCGTCGACGAGGGAGCGTTCGATCGACTCGATGCGCAGGAGCAGACGATTGAAGCGGATCGTCGATCGCGTCGGCCGATCGTGTGGAGCAAATGGGTGAACGATCCTATCGAAGTGTTTTTCAGTGGGCACATTTATCCAAAGGGCGCCACGATTCTCCAGATGCTGCGCCACCAACTGGGCGACGCGCTTTTCTGGAAGGCGATGAACCGGTACACGACGGCGCACGCGTACGGCAATGTCGTCACCGACGATCTACGCAAGGCATTCGACGCGGCGACCGGCAGGAGCTACAAAACATTCTTCGATCAATGGGTCTATGGGGCCGGGTTTCCCGTTTTTCAGGTCTCGTCGCTCTATGATCCCGCTGCTGGCCGACTAGTGATCACCGCGCGTGAAGTTCAGCCGCGCGACAGCTTGACCGGCTACTTCGACGTCGATGTCGATGTCGAGGCTCGCACCGACAGTGGCACTGTCCGTTTCGTCGTGCCGGTTCGAAACGGAAGCGGTGAAGCCGGCGCCAACATCAAAGCTCCACCTCGCTCGATCCGCTGGGACAAGGGCAATTGGGTTCTGGATCTAACTGATTTCCCACGCTCGACCGGGATGCTGCAGTACCAGCTTGCGAACGACGACGATGTCCTCGGAAGAATCGAAGCAGTCGGCCTGCTGGCGCTACGCCCCTCAGACCTCTTCGCGCTGAACGCGCTGATTCGCGCGACGCGTAACGATCGGTTCTGGGCCGTGCGCGAGCGCGCCGTCGCCGCCCTCGGTGCGTGGGGAAGCGAAGAAAGCCGCGCGACGATTCCACCGATGAAGAGCGTCGCGGACGCACTGCTCGCCGCGAGTCGCGATCCCGACGCGCGCGTGAGAGAGGGTGCGGCGACGGCAATGGGCCAGCTCGCGCTGAGCGGGGTGCCCGCCCGAGACATTGTAGTGCGACTTCGCCAGCTGGCCCGCACCGATACCAATCTCATCGTCCGCGGAGCCGCCTTGGGTGGCGACATCCGACTCGAAAAGAACGCCGCCTTGCCCCTCGCCGAGCAGCTCATGAAACCAGAAGTCTGGTCAAACGTCATTCGCACGCCGGCAATCGTTGCTCTCAAAGCCGTCGGAACGCCCGAAGCGCTGCGCCTGGCTCAGGTCTATGAGCCAGCCGGCCAATAAAAGCGTCTACTGACTACCCAATGAAGATCAGTATCGAATACTGCGTCGTCTGAAACTACGAGCCGCGAGCCGCCAGTTTGGCGGCTGAGATTCGTCAGCGATTCCCCGAATCCGAGATCACGTTGATCAAGTCGCGGGGAGGCAGGTTCGAGGTTACCGCCGACGGCAAACCGATTTACGAGAAATCCAAGACCGGCCGGCATGCAAAGCCGGGCGAAATCCTATCACTACTAGAACAGAAATCCTGAAATCATGAGAATTGCGTTGTCCACCGGAGGCGGTGACGCACCGGGGCTCAACGCCGTGATACGCGCCGCGGTGCTCTCGGCGGTAAACCGCGGCTGGGAAGTCCTTGGTGTCAAAAAAGGCTACGCCGGGCTACTCGGCGAAGAAGAAGTGATTCCAATGACAGCCGCGACTGTACGCGGCATCGCGCATCTCGGCGGAACCATCCTCCGTACGACCAACCGCGGAAATCCGTTCAGCTATCCAGTTGCCCAACCTGACGGATCGCTCCTCGAAAAGGATCGATCCGGCGAGCTGATCGAAAACGCGCGCAAGCTGGGCATCGACGCTCTGATCTCGATCGGTGGCGATGGATCGATGAGCATTGCCCACCAGCTCTGTGAGCGCGGCATGAAGATCGTCTGCGTCCCAAAGACCATCGATAACGATGTGAGTGGAACGATCACGACGTTCGGATTCGACACCGCTGTAAACACGGCGCTCGAGGCGATCGATAAGCTGCACACGACTGCCGAGAGCCACGACCGCGTAATCGTCCTCGAGGTCATGGGCCGATACGCGGGATTCATTGCGCTGCACGCGGGCCTCGCGGGCACGGCAGATGTGATCCTGATTCCGGAGATCCCGTACGACATCGACAAGGTGTGCGAGAAGATCGCCGCGCGCAGTCGCTCTGGCAGACACTTCTCGATCGTCGTCATCGCCGAGGGCGCATACCCGCGCGGCGAAGGGCCGGCGATTCGTGGCAGGTCGTTGCCGGGCCAGGCGATCAGAGTCGGGGGCGTGGCGGAGCGACTGGCAGACGAGATAGAGGAGCGCACGAAGAAGGAGACGCGCTCGCTGATACTCGGACATCTTCAGCGCGGCGGTCAGCCAACGAGTTACGACAGGCTGTTAGCGGTGCGTTTTGGCGGCGCTGCGGTGCGCGCCGTTGCTGAGGAGAAGTGGGACCACATGATCGCCCTCCAGTCGCCGCATATCGTGAGCATCCCGCTCGAGGATGTGCTCAAAACGCCGAAGCGGGTAGAGATCGATCACGATACCGTACTTACGGCTAGAGCTACCGGGATTTCTTTTGGGGATTGAACGGTAGTCTTCAGTGGCAGTCAGAGTCCCTAAGGTGTACTATCCCCTCGTCCCTCTGAGAGGACATTTGACCATTTCAATGCTGGGTCTGTCCAGATAAGTCCTTTAGTAGCAACAGGTTGCCGCATTGGTACGGCATGGCACCAGCCGTGCACCCCAGTAGGCCCATGATGCACCGTTTTCGCTCGACCTCATCCAGTTCTTTTCTGCGGTTTGCCGTCTCGCTGGCGATCGGATTGATCGTCTCGGCGAGCGTGGCGGAGGCGCAGCGCCCGGTTCCGGTAAAGCCGAAGCCGACGCAGCAGCAGGGCCGCCGCGATCCGGTTGTGCCGCCCGGCTTCTTTCCGCCGGCGGGCATGTGCCGCGTTTGGATCAACGATGTACCGGCGAGCCAGCAGCCGGCGCCGACTGATTGCGCATCCGCGGTCAGGAATCGTCCGGCAAATGGAAAGGTTCTCTTCGGGGATGATCCGCCGAAGGGCAAAAAAGGAAAAAACGACAAAGGTAAGTCGAGCCCTACTGACGAACTTGTCGATCTAATCACTCGGAGGATTTCACGATGAAGATCTTTTCTATCGCATTGACGCTGACGGCATTGGCCGCCGCCGCGCCAATGAATGCACAAGTCCCGGTCACCCGTCTACCCTCGGGGACCATCAACACCGGCGCCAGAGTCGATGGCTCGTGGTATCCGGTTGGGCGCGATGGCAGCGGCTACCAGATTTACGAGCGCCAGACGCGCGACGCGTACGGCAACACCGTAGTGCAGCGCGCCCGCCGTAACTCAAACGGTAGCATGACTGTAATCAGCACTCGCACGGTCGCTAATCGTAACGGCGATGACTGCACCTACGCCCGTTCGACGAATAGCGTCGGCGACATCATCTTCGGGCGCACCAACAACACGGTTTGCGAGGATCGTGGCAGCCGGATAGATGGTGGCTGGTACCAGGTCGGCCGTGGCCGCGACAACAACTCGATCTACGAGCGTCGCACCCGCGATCGTAATGGCAACCTCGTCATTCAGCGTGCGCGCCGCAATCCAAACGGCACCTTCACCATTCTGAACACGCGCTACGCCAACGACAACGACAAGCAATGGAGAAAGGCGCAGCGCCAGCAGGAGAAGGAATACAGAAAAGAACAGAAAGAGCGCGAGAAGGAGTACAGGAAGGCGAACAAAGGCAATGGCCACGGAAACGGCAACCACAGAGATGACGACGACGATAGGGACGACGACAACGGCTATCGCCGCAATCATCGCTAGGATCCGCACCACATCGACATAGCGAGCGGCCTCGGGGACTTCGGTTTCCGGGGCCGTTTCGCATCCGGTGCGATGTATGCACTTTCCATGGCGAATGCAGCGCATCGTAACCGATAGGTACCTGCCGCCGGACCACGAGGCGTTCGTCGCGGCCGAGCCACCGACTGGCCGACTCATCGTCATCGCTCCGACGCGCGCTGCCTGCGAGACGATCGAGCTCGCCCTCGGCCTGCGTATCCCGACGATCCTCGAGAACCAGCACGGGATGGAGATCAAAGACCTCGCCGCTGCGGGGAAGGGATTCGGCATCGTCGCTGGCACAGGGACCGGAAAGACTCTTTCCATCCGGCCAATTGCCGAAACGATTCTCCGCACCGAGGCGCTCAAAGTCGGCGTAGTGAACCGCGAACGCGAAGCCACGCCCGAAACGCCCAGCTGGAACGTGATCGTCGTCACGACCGGGATCGCGCGCCGCTGGTTTCAGGACGGCGACATTCTTCCGACTGACACACTCGTTGTCGACGAAATCCATCAAACTTCCGCCGAGCTGGAGCTGTGTCTCGCGCTCGGCAAACGGGTCGGTTGTCGTTTCATCTGGCTGTCCGCGACCGTCGACCCGACGTTTTACGCGCGCTATCTCAATGCCGCTGCAGTGCTCGAGACATCGGCATTCGATCCCGCGAAAGCCGCTGATGTTCGAATCGTCCGGAAGGATCCGCTCACCTTTCTCGATGACCGATTCCTTCAGGAGGTAGTGAAAGAGCGACGCGGCGTCGGAATGTTTCTGCCGACGCGGGCCGGCGTCGAGCAGGCTGCCGCGCTGGTCAGCGAGCGCTTCCCTCGAATCAACAGCGCCTTTTACCATGGCGGCGAGCCCATCCGAATCATCCGCCCTTTTCTCGAGGCCGAGGAGAAAAAACCGTACTTCCTCGCGATGACCGCAGCTGGTCAGAGCGCGCTCAATGTTCAGGGACTCGATACCGTCGTGATAGACGACACGCGCTTCAGCAACATCATCGAGCGGGGTAAGAACGTGCTCACCAAGCTGCACCTGGGCGCGAACGAGATTTTGCAGATGGCCGGGCGCGTACACGGTCGCGTCGCCGGTGGCAGGGTGTTCATTCTCTCCGACCGCGATATCCATTTTCAATCGCTGCGACCTACGGCGCCCGAGTTCCAGCTCGCGGGAGACTCCGAGCGCGTCGCGATGACGTGCGCCGATCTCGGGGTTGCCGCCGACGAGCTCGATTTGCCCGTTCCACTTGACCGTGTTGCCTATCGACGCGCTGTGTCGTTGCTCGAAGCGCGCGGCATCATCGAAAACGGCAGACTGTCGCGCTACGGCAAGGCAGTGGAGGCAATGCCTGTCGATCGACCGTGGGCTGAGCTGCTCGTAAATGCCGACGACGAGCTCGTGCCGTATCTCGCGGTCGCGAGCTCGATCGAGTCACTGCACCGGATGACACGCGAAGATCGAGATCTCTCGGGCGTCACGGTTCCCGGCAGCGATCATCTCACTGCCTATAACCTCTACGCAGAAGCGTTCAGCCATTGTGGCTACATCGGCGAGGTCTACGGGCTGCCCAGGCAACTGTTCGATGAGAGCGTCGAGAGATGGGCGGAGCGGCGCGGCGTCCTGGTAAAGGCGATCGAAGACGCGGCGCTGGCGACGGCAAGCATTTACCGCGCGCTGGGAATGGAGCTGCCGACGAGAATGGTGAACGCCCGGGACCATATCTACAGAAAGTTCACCCAACTGCTCGCGCAGTACATGCCGTTCGACCTCGTGATCGATGAGCACACCGCAGACGGCACGGAAGCGCGCGTATCGAAGACCAGCGTCTGCGGTAGTTGGGGTGCGATCGCAGGCAATCTCCGCTTTTTCGCGGACCGGTCTGGAATTCCTCGTGCGGCGATCGAGGGAACGCAGATCCCGATGGAACTGATCCGGCGCTACGCCACGCGCGGCAAGGTCGAAATCACTTACGATGCACGTCGGAAGCACGGCCCACTGGTACTCAAGCGCAGCGTCGAGTACTTCGGCTTCGAGCTGGAAAACGAGCTCGAGACCGTCGAAGAGTTCCCGCCCGAGCAAGCCAGTGAGGCGCGACACATTCTCGCCGAGGCGTTGGCGCGTGGGGAAGCGCGTCACATCGCGGTCAAAAAGAATCGTGATACGATCGAGGAGATTCGCGAGGCGTACAAGCGGTCGGGCGGCGAGACGAAGCGTTTGGGTCTACCAGAGCTCACCGCGCTGTATGAGGAGCAGCTCGCGGATGTCAACTCAATGGATGATTTTCGGTCCGCACGCCTGGTGGTGGACCGTGAGAAGTTCGTTCCCCGCGATGTGAGAGATAGGCTCGATCGTCTGCCCAACCAAATCACAATTCGAGATCGGGACGTCGACATCGATTACGACGTCGAAGAGCGCGACGGCGAGCGTCGCGGAGTCGCGCGGCTGCGGTTGCCGGAGAAAATAGCGCGAACACTCACAGAGGCGGAAATTCCAGCGCTCGATCGACCGATCCGATTCGTTGTGTTGAGGGGACAGCGTGGGGCGGTTCGAGCCGACACGCTCGACGAGCTGCAGGATCGTCTCGCGCAGCCCTGGTCTCCCGACGAAGTCGAGGAAACGGCGGATGATCGCGCAATGCTGTCCCACGCCGAGCGTGAAGTGAAGCGGGTCGCGAGTGAATTTCGGAGGCATCGCCACGGCGGCGGCGGTCATCGCGGTCGCAGCGACCGATCTCACTCCAGGCGACGCCGGCGTGGACGCTAATGTCTCGCACTGGCGTCCGGTGATCTCACTCGTATAATCCGCGCATGCCAGCACAGCACTTCGCCACCCACTTCAGTGAACACCAGAAAGTCGTCGATGCGTGCATCGCTTCGCTTCAGGCAGCGTCGGACGCCGCATCGGAGGCGATCATTTCCTCGATTGGCCGCGGAGGAAAAGTGCTCGCCTTCGGGAACGGAGGGAGCGCGACGCAGGCGAGCCACCTCGTCGAAGAGCTGATCGGCCGCTTCAAGGACACGCGGCGGGCGCTGCCAGCGATTTCGCTGGTGGGCGATGCTGGTGTTCTGACATGCATCGCGAACGACTTCGGCTACGGGGCGCTCTTTGAACGGCAGATCGAAGGGCTTGTCACGCGCGGCGATGTAGCAGTCGGCATCACCACCAGCGGCCGATCCGAGAATGTCTTGCGCGGGCTGCGAGCGGCGAAGGAGCGCGGAGCTGTTACGATCGCGTTGTGCGGTAAGCAAGGCATCGCGGATTTCGATGCCGACCATGTGCTTGCGGTTCCTAGCGACAACGGCGCGTACATTCAGGAAGTGCATTTGATGTTGCTGCACGTATGGTGCATCGCAATCGATGGTACTATCGCGGCTGGAGGGCTCTAGAGGAAAAACAAAACGGGGTATCGGGTGCCGGGGACTGGGTACTGGGTGCGGGCTAAAAACAGCGTTTTACCTGGCACCCATCACCCAGCGACCGGCACCCGATACCCCGTTTTGTTTTTGTTTTTCCTCTAGACGAGACTAAGTCGTGGCCGCTCGTCAGCGTGAGCCAACGCACTTTCGCGATAAGAGAGCCAGCCCGTCGCGCCCTCGGCTACCAGCTCGACTTCGGTGCCCAGTGGGAGGGTGAGGTTCGGAACCTCGTGGCCGGCCGGGAAATCCATCACGATCGGAACCTCGAGATCGGACACCAGATCGAGAAGGAAATCCTCGAACTCGTCCTCCTCCGATCGGTCGAGTGAAAGCTGACCGAAAACGATTCCGCGCACATGACGCAGCAGCCCCGCGGCTCTCAAATGCAGGAGCCGCTCGTCAGCGACAGACATTGGATCGCGCGTCTCTTCCAGAAAGAGGATCGCGTCGCGAGTATCGATTTCGTAGGGAGTTCCGATGGTCTGCTGCACCAGCGAAAGATTTCCACCAGTCAGTCGACCTACTGCTGTACCCGTACGCACCGCGCGAGCGCTGTCGCGGCCGAGCTCGCTATCGGGGTGCGGCGTCGTCAGCGCGGAGAGGAGTGACAGGACTGTCGGATCGCTGCCGCCGGGGAAAAGGTCGTCGAGAGTCGGACCGTGAAAAACCCGGAGTTGAGCTCGGCGCATGAGCCACAAGTGAAGTGCGGTGATGTCCGAATAACCCACAAACGCTTTGGGATGGCGACGGAACACGTCGGGATCCAGGTAGGGCAGCATCCTCGCGGCTCCGTAGCCGCCTGTCGCCGCAATCACCGCCTTGACTTCGGGATTGGTCCAGATGCCCATGAAGCTTTCGGCCCGCAGCTTGTCTTCGCGCTGCTGAAAGCGGCGAACGCGCTCGATCTCGGGATCGAGGAGGACTTTGTATCCGGCTTCCTCCATCGCGCGCGCGCCGCGAAGAAGCCAGCCAATCTGTGGCGCGTATGATGGAGCGACGATACCTATGGTATCGCCTTTGAGAAGTGGTGCGGGCTTGGCCAGGCCGGCCGGTCGTGAGACGACAGACGCGAACGATGTCGAAGGCGCGCCGTCGACAGTGGCCAGTGATTGTTCCGCGGGGTACGCTCCGAGGGATTCGGTCATCGTCGTTTCTCGAAGCGCATTATCGGTTGGTCACTGCTAAATTCAGGTTATGTCAGATATGTCGGTGAAGGCGCCGACCCCAGCTGGGGCCGCTGACCCCACTACTCGGAATATGCAGGCCAACGCCCCAAACGGAACTGGGGCAGCCACGTACTTTCGGAAAGGTTTCGGGTTGAAATCCGAGATTCAGTCCGAACTGGATTCCGACTATACAGGTCACCTGGTCGACCTGCTCAAGGCGCGGGAGTATACCCTGACCTCAGGCGATGTAACCATCCGTTTAGCAAAGGAATTTGGCTTTTGTTATGGGGTCGAAAGGGCTGTCGACTACGCGTACCAGGCGCGAAAGAAATTCCCGGATCGTACCATCTACCTTGCTGGCGAGATCATCCATAACCCGCATGTGAATTCGAAACTGCAGGCGATGGGGATCACGTTTCTCAAGGCGGGAAGCGGGAGGGGGGAGGCGGGAAGCGCGACGGGAGCGGAGCAGATCGATTTCAGTGTCGTCAAGGCGGAGGACGTCGTAATCTTGCCGGCCTTTGGCGTGACGATCAGGGATTTTGAGGCGCTTCGCAAAATCGGATGCGTTATCGTCGACACGACCTGCGGATCGGTGCTCAACGTTTGGAAGCGCGTCGAGAGCTATGCACGCGACGGGTTCACATCGCTCATCCACGGTAAGTATTACCACGAAGAGACGCGCGCCACCGCATCGCAGGCTGAGAAGTATGAGGGCGGCCATTACTTCATCGTCCGGAACATCGGCGAGGCTCAGCTCGTGTGCGATTTCATGGAAGGAAGGTTGAGCGCGACGGCGTTGATGGATCGTTTTGCCCACGCGGCCTCGCCAAACTTCGACCCGGCCCGCGACCTCCGACGCATTGGTGTGGCCAACCAGACGACGATGCTCGCGCGCGAATCGCTCGCGATCGGTGAGCTCGTCGGACAGTCGATGGCGCGTGCCCACGGTCAGGAATACACGCGGCAGAATTTCCGCACCTTCGACACAATCTGCAGCGCCACCCAGGAGCGGCAGGATGCGGTCGTCGAGCTGTTGCGCGAGCCCCTCGACGTGATGGTTGTGATCGGCGGTTACAACTCGAGCAACACGATGTCGCTGGCGGCTCTGTGTTCTGAGAGTGTCCGCACCTTCCATGTCGAAGATGCCGATGGGATCGACCCCAACGCCGGCACAATCCGCCACCGGCCCCTCGGCGCAAGCGAAGAAGTCGAGTCCGCGTCCTGGCTGCCGGCCTCCGGGCCAGTGCGAATCGGAGTGACCGCTGGCGCCAGCACGCCGAACAACAAGATCGGCGAGGCCGTTGGCCGGATTTTCGCTTCTAAGGGAATAGACCCGAAAACGATCCGGTAAGAAACTGTAACCTGGTTGTGACGGTTTCGAGGCTTCGCGGCGTCAAACTATTGGACGGTTTTGTACCCGATTATAGCTTTGCGTAGCGGCTCGAAACCATCGTTTTGGGGTACCGTAAGTATGGCAAGCAACGCTCACCACATGGAGGTTGAATGGACGTGTATGGTTCGGATACCGCCCCGGATGACGAGGGAGCGGCTGGTACGAGCGGTACTGGTGCAACGCCTGATGTTGGGGCTTGGTTTCAGCGCGGGTCCAGCAAGGAATCCGCGCTAAATGACCGGGGCATCGCAGTACCGGTCAACGCCATGCTCGACCGCGTTCGCGAGGCCGATGCGCTAACCTTCGACAGCGACGACAGCGAAGGCTAACCCTGCTTCGTCATGGGAAAAAAGGCCACCCGCTGGGGTGGCCTTTTTTCTTGCCCTCGGCGCAATCCGCCGCGATCGAACGCTCGCACGGTGGCCTCTCTCTGGCGAGCATGCCGCCGCTCTGCGACTTTGAGGGACGCCATCAATCCGCCGAGGGACTATGTCGTTGTCTTCTGCATCGCTCACCACTCTTCTTGCGTTCTGTTCGCAACTCTTATTGACGCCGTCGCTCGTGTCAGCACAGGAGGCGCGCTCCGATGCATTGCTGACCGTCGACCACTATCTGGACTACGAACAGATCAGCGATCCGCGGATCTCGCCCGATGGAAAGCAAGTGATATATACGCGGCGGTGGGTCAACGTTCTCGAAGACAGGTGGGACTCCGGCCTATGGCTCATGAACGCAGACGGCTCGCATAACCGGTTTCTCGTCAAAGGCTCGAACGCCGTGTGGTCCCCGGACGGCACCCGCGTCGCCTATCTGGCGGACGGTGAGCCCAAGGGAACGCAGATATTCGTGCGATGGATGGACACCGAGGGCGCTGGGTCGCAGGTCACTCGCCTTCTGGAATCACCCGCCGATGTGAAATGGTCGCCGGACGGAAAATCGCTTGGCTTCACCCAGTTCGTGCCGAAGAAATCTCCGTGGGAGATCTCGATGCCGGCCGCGCCCGCCGGAGCAAAATGGACAAGCGCGCCACGCATCGTTCAACAGCTCCATTTCCGCCAGGATCGCCGCGGCTTCACCGATCCAGGCTATCGTCACATGTTCGTCATATCGGCCGACGGCGGGACACCGCAGCAAATCACGTCAGGCGACTGGAGCGTCGGAGCAAGATTCGATGTTCTGGACGGTCCTGTCGGTTGGAGCTGGACTCCGGACGGCAAGTCGATCGTGGTCGAAGGGATGAACGACTCGACGGCCGACATGAACTATCGCAATGCAAATATCTATCTGGTCGATGTCGCCACTCGGTCCGTGCGGCGACTGACCGAACAGAGTGGCGTATGGACGTCGCCCGCGGTCTCCCCCGATGGAAAACGGATCGCCTTCCTTGGCTATCCGGCGACGAAGGCGAGCTACCAGGCGTCCGAGATCTACCTCATGAATCTCGATGGCAGCGGCGTGCAGAAGATTACCTCACTGGATCGCGATCCAGGAAATCCGGTCTGGTCCAACGATGGCAAGGCGCTCTACTTCGATCTCGACGACCACGGTACGGTCAACATCGCTTCCGTGTCTCCCGCTGGCACTTCGCGTCGCCTCACAACCGGCAATCATGTCGTTACGCTCGGATCTGTTTCCCGAACGGGCATCGCGGTAGGTACGCGGTCATCGTACCAATCGCCGGCCGACATCGTCCGGATCGATTTGCGAGGATCTTCGCCTTCGGTCTCACAGATAACGGCAGTCAACGCGGACATGCTCGCGCGCATTACTCTTTCGCCGGTCGAGAAGTTCACGTACACATCGACCGGCGGTACGAAGGTCGACGGCTGGATCGTCAAGCCTGCTGCTTTTGATCAAACACGCAAGTATCCGCTCATCATGGAGATCCACGGCGGCCCGCACGGAGCCTACACCTCCGGATTCAATTTCAGCTTCCAGAATTTCGCGGCGAACGGCTTCGTAGTGCTCTACACAAATCCTCGCGGAAGCACAGGCTACGGCAGCGCCTTCGGCAACGCGATCGAGCATGCCTATCCAGGTGTTGACTATGATGATCTGATGGCGGCAGTAGATACAGTCATCGGACGCGGCTACATCGACACGCGAAGCATGTTCGTGGGCGGCTGTAGCGGAGGCGGTGTTCTATCTAGCTGGGTGATTGGACACACCCAGAGATTCGCAGCTGCAGCGGTCAGATGTCCCGTGATCGACTGGGTCAGCATGGCTGGCCAGACCGATATTCCTCTTTTCACTTACAACTTTTTCGACGCGCCGTTCTGGGAAAAGCCGGAGCAATGGCTCAAACAGTCTCCGCTCATGTACGTCGGGCACGTTACGACGCCAACGCTCATCATGACCGGCGAGCTCGACCGCCGCACTCCGATTCCTCAGAGCGAGGAATACTACGCCGCACTCAAAATGCGTGGCGTGCCAACGACCCTGTTGCGATTCGAGGGTGAGTATCACGGGACTGGCTCGAAGCCGTCGAACTTCATGCGCACGCAGCTGTACATGATGAGCTGGTACAAACGCTGGGCGGGCCGCGGCAGTTCAACCACAGCCAGTGTTACTCCCTAGCGCGAGGCAGTGAAAGAGGCCAGCCGATTGGTCGCCTCTCGTTATTTCGTCACAAACTGATCGATGGACCCGCACTCCTTCCTTCAGAATCTCGCGGTCGTGCTGTGCGTCGCAGCCATCGCGACTGTGATCTTCCAGCGCCTGCACCAGCCGGTGGTGTTCGGCTATTTGCTGGCGGGGATGATCATCGGTCCGCACATCCCCGTCCCGCTCGTCGCCGACCAGCAGACGGTCCGCGCGCTCTCCGAGCTTGGCGTCATTCTGCTGATGTTCTCGCTCGGACTCGAGTTCAGCGTCAGAAAACTGGTGCAGGTGAGCCAGAAGGCCGGGGTTGTCGCGCTGTTCGAGTGTAGCGTCATGATCTCGGTCGGCTACTTCGTCGGACAGATGCTGGGATTCACGCGGATGGAAAGCATCTTCGCCGGCGCGATAACCGGGATATCGAGCACGACCATCATCCTGAAGGCGTTTCAGGAGCAGAAGGTGAAGGGTCGCGTCACGGAGCTCGTGTTCGGGATTCTCATCATCGAAGATCTGATCGCGATCTTCCTGCTCACGATTCTCACGACCATTTCCCGTTCGGGCGGTATCTCGACCGGCGACCTTGCGCTGACGGCAATCCGCCTGGTGATGTTCCTGGCTGGCCTAATCGGGTTCGGCATCCTCATTGTGCCTCGCGCCATCAGGGCCGTGCAGCGACTCGGCCAACCCGAGACGACACTGATCGCGAGCATCGGGATATGCTTCGCCGCCGCGCTCCTCGCGCTCTCCTTCGGGTATTCGGTGGCGCTTGGCGCGTTCATCGCCGGATCTCTCGTCGCCGAGTCGGGACACGAGGCCGAGATCGAGCGGCTCGTGCGGCCGGTGCGTGATGTGTTCGCGGCGATCTTCTTCGTGTCGGTCGGGATGATCTTTGATCCGGTCGCGCTCACCGATCACTGGCCAGCGGTGCTCGCGTTGACGCTGGCAGTGCTCATCGGAAAGATTCTGGCAGTTACCGTCGGAGCGTTTCTGGCCGGACACGGCCGGCGCACCGCGATGAAAGCGGGCATGAGCCTGGCTCAGATCGGTGAATTCTCGTTCATCATCGCGGGTGTCGGGGTCGCGTCGGGCGTAATTGCGCCCTGGATGTACCCGGTCGCAATCGGCGTTTCCGCTATCACGACCCTGACGACGCCCGTGCTCATCAGACTTTCGAGTCGTGCCGCGGCGTCGATCGACCACTGGCTGCCCGAGCCGATTCAGAC
>JBJMOA010000115.1:0-5391 GCA_045803975.1 Gemmatimonadaceae bacterium | reverse complement strand
CCTGCGCCGGCGAGACGGAGCCGACCGTTGCCCAGAAGCGTCATCAGCGGCGCATGGTCGGTGAGAATTCCTACCTCTCCGTCATACGCGGGCGCAACTACCGAATCGGTGTCGCCCTCGAACAGCACGGCCTCCGGAGAGATTACCGATACCTTGAGCATTCGCTATGCGTTCGAGAGACGCTGAGCCGTCTCGACGACGCCGTCGATGCCGCCCTGCATGAAGAACGCTTGCTCCGGGTACTGATCGAACTCGCCAGCGACCAACCGCTCAAACGATGAGATCGTCTCCTCGAGCTTGACGTACGCGCCCTTGATGCCGGTGAACTGCTCGGCGACCGAGAACGGCTGCGACATGAAGCGCTGAATCCGGCGCGCGCGGCCGACCACGAGCTTGTCCTCTTCCGAGAGCTCGTCCATTCCGAGGATCGCGATGATGTCCTGCAGCTCCTTGTAGCGCTGCAGAATTCGCTGCACATCGGTCGCTACCTTATAGTGGCGGTCGCCGATGAACTGCGCGTCGAGAATTCGCGACGACGAAGCGAGCGGATCGACCGCCGGATAAATACCGAGCTCGGTGATCGCGCGCGACAACACGACCGTCGCGTCGAGATGCGCAAAGGCCGTCGCCGGTGCGGGGTCAGTGATATCGTCTGCGGGAACGTAGATCGCCTGCACCGATGTGATCGATCCGTTCTTGGTCGACGTGATCCGCTCCTGCAGATCGCCCATCTCCGTCGCAAGGGTCGGCTGATAGCCTACAGCACTCGGCATACGGCCGAGTAATGCGGAGACTTCGGAGCCGGCCTGGGTGAAGCGGAAGATGTTGTCGATGAAAACGAGCACGTCGGAGTTCTCGACGTCGCGGAAATATTCGGCGACAGTGAGCCCGCTCAAACCGACGCGCAGTCTCGCTCCGGGCGGCTCGTTCATCTGCCCATAAATGAGCGCCGCGGAATTGATGACGCCGGACTCCTTCATCTCCAAATACAGATCGTTGCCTTCGCGCGTCCGCTCGCCGACGCCGCAGAATACGGACTTCCCGCCGTGTCCCTTGGCGACGTTGTTGATCAACTCCATGATGACGACCGTCTTACCGACACCCGCGCCCCCGAAGAGTCCGATCTTTCCGCCCTTCACGAACGGCGCGATCAAATCAACGACCTTGATGCCCGTCTCGAATACCTCGGTCTTCGGCTCGAGGTTGGCGAACTCCGGAGACGGACGATGGATCGGCCACCGCTCGACGTCGTCAGGAATTGGTGGACCGTTGTCGACTGGATTGCCGAGGACGTTGAGAATTCTTCCGAGCGCAGCTTCGCCAACCGGCACCGTGATCGGGCCACCGGTGTCCTCGACGTTCATTCCGCGAACAACCGCATCGGTCGACGACATCGCCACCGCACGCACCTGATTACGTCCGATGTGCTGTTGCACTTCGACGGTCACGTCGATGTCGGCGCCCGAGTCGGACTTCTCACGGATGCGGAGCGCGTTGTAAAGCTCGGGTAAGTGCTCCGACTCGAACTCGACGTCGAGCACGGGTCCGATTACCTGAACCACCTTGCCGATGTTATGCGTTTTCTTCGACTCGGCGGCGGGCGCCTTTTTTCTCTCGGTGCGTACGGCTGTTGCCATGATTATCCCTCTAGAGCGGCGGAACCGCCGACGATCTCGGCGATCTCCTGCGTGATCTGCGCCTGGCGGGCGCGGTTGTAGGTGCGGCGTAAAACGTTGAGCATCTCACCCGCGTTGTCGGTCGCGTTCTTCATTGCCGTGCGTTGCGCGCTCTGGAAGCCGGCCTCGTTCTCGACGAGCGCGCGATAAATGGAGTTGCGTACGTATGACGGAAGCAGCTCGGTGAGAATCGCTTCCGCTGACGGCATCAAGATGTAGTCGGGCTGCGCGCCTTTGCGCTCCGGCGGCGTCACCGGCAGTACGAGCTGCGATGTCGGCGGTGTCGAGAGCGCCGAGTTGAATTTCGAGTAGACCACGTAAACGGCGTCGATCTCTCCGGACGCAAATCTTCCGATCAAACTATCGACGAGCTCCGCCGCGTTGGCGGCCGTCGGTTGGCCAGTGATGTCGGTACGGCTCGACGCGACGGCACGGCCGATGTAGCGGAAGTATCCAAGCCCTTTCTTGCCGACAACGTGAAGCTCCTGTTCGACGTTCTGCTCGGTGAGCCGGGCGAGAAGACTCCGCGTCTCCTTGAGCAGGTTCGCATTGAAAGCGCCGGCGAGTCCGCGGTTGCTCGTGAGAACGATGATCGCCGCTTTCCTGGTCGCCGTCGGCTGACGCATCAGCGGAAAACGCTCGGCGAGCTCGGGCGTGTAAAGATTCGCGATGACCTCGGTGAGTGAATTCGCGTAAGGACGCGCGGCAACGACGCGATCCTGTGCGCGCTTCATCTTGGACGTGGCCACCATCTCCATCGTCCGCGTGATCTTCCGCGTGTTCTCGACGGACTTGATCCGCCCCTTGAGCTCGCGACCCTTGGCCATGCTTTACCGCTTCGCCGCGGTGAACTGCTGGTTGAACGACTCGATCGCGCGCTTTAGATCGGCCTCGGTCTCCTTGGAGAGAACTTTCTCCGAGCGGATCCGCTGCGGCACCTGCGGGAACTGCGCGTCGGCGAACTCGAGGAACCCACGTTCCCAATCCTTGAGTCGGTTGACGGCGATCGCGTCGAGGAATCCGTTGGTGACGGCGTAGATCACCATTACCTGGTGCTCGACTGCCATCGGTTGGTACTGCGGCTGCTTGAGGACTTCGACGGTGCGTGCGCCACGCTCGAGCTGTCTCTTCGTCGCCGCATCGAGATCCGACGCAAAGGACGAGAACGCCTCGAGCTCGCGGTACTGCGCCAGATCGAGACGCAGTCTACCAGCGACGGATCGCATCGCCTTCACCTGCGCCGATCCACCGACGCGCGATACGGAGATTCCAACGTTGACCGCGGGGCGGACACCGGCGAAGAAGAGGTCTGCCTCGAGGAAGATTTGACCGTCGGTGATCGAGATCACGTTCGTCGGGATGTACGCCGACACATCGCCGGCTTGCGTTTCGATAATCGGCAGAGCCGTAAGCGAGCCGCCAGGCTTCCTGATGTTGGTACCGTCAACGATCGATGCGTCTTCACTGAGCTTCGCCGCTCTCTCGAGGAGACGCGAGTGGAGATAGAAGACGTCGCCAGGAAACGCCTCGCGTCCAGGCGGGCGGCGAAGAACGAGCGAGAGCTGGCGATAGGCCGCGGCCTGCTTCGACAGGTCGTCGTACACACAGAGCGTCGGCAATCCTTCGTTGTACATGAAGTACTCGGCCATCGCGCAGCCGGAGTACGGCGCGATGTACTGCATCGGCGCGGGATCAGACGCGCCGGCGACGACGATGATGGTGTACTCCAGCGCGCCGGCCTGACGAAGCCGCTCAACGACCGAAGCGACGGTTGAGTTTTTCTGGCCGATGGCGACGTAGACGCAGATGACGCCAGTGCCTTTCTGATTGATGATGGTGTCGATCGCGATCGCCGTCTTTCCGGTTCCGCGATCGCCGATGATCAGCTCGCGCTGACCGCGTCCGATGGGAATCATGGAGTCGATTGCCTTGATACCGGTCTGCAGCGGCTCTTTCACCGGCTGGCGGACAATGATTCCGGGCGCTTCCGATTAAACTTTCCGGGTGTGCTTGGCGGCGATCGGGCCGGCGTCATCGAGCGGACGTCCGAGCGGATCGACAACGCGCCCAATTAGCTCGCGACCGACGGGCACTTCGAGCACGCGTGAGGTGCGACGAACCTCGTCTCCTTCCTTTAGCTGCAGATAATCGCCGAGGACCACTGACCCGATGTTGTCCTCTTCGAGGTTCAAGGCGAGAGCGGTGATCTTTTCACCGGTCTCGGAAGAGGTCACCTCGAGCATCTCACCGGCCATCGCCTTCTGTAGCCCGTAGATGCGGGCAATTCCGTCCTTGACCTCCAATACGGTTCCGACTTCCTCGACGTCGAGCTCGTGGAGGTCGGCCGCCTCGATTTCGCGGAGGAGAATGTCCTTGATTTCGCCGGGGCGAAGGATCGTATCAGTTGCCATTGTCTAGGTGCTCAGAAGCTGGATTGGCGGGAGGCTGCGGGGACCGTCTCGCCGGGGGATTGGGTCGTTTCGGGCGCTTGTGAAATTTATCACAAGCCCCGTTTTGGAGCAACAATCGGTATCTGGAAGACTTAGGCCGTTGCAGACGAACCGCGGACCAAGTGCATTGGGAGTGACAGCGATTGGGACACTACTGCGAATTTGGACGCGTACTACGAATTGGCACTGCAACAACGGGGTGTCGGGTGCCGGGGACTGGGTACTGGGTGCGAGCGAGAGGCAGGTTTTACCTGGTGCCCAGCACCTAGCACCCGGCACCCGACACCCCGTTTTGTTTTTCTCGATCAAGTTCGGCTTCGAGTTCTCCCTTGAGCGAACCGATCTATAAGATCGGTGGTCCGTAGCCGAGCGAGTGAAGCCGGACGCGTCCCAAAGATCCTTTGCGCCGTCACCGCAAGGTGAGACGAGGAAGCGAAGTCCAGGATGCGCGCAATGTCCCGGATATCGTGACCCGGATTCTTCGCGAGCTCCGCCGCCGCGATGAGCCTTACGAGATCGATCACTCGCTTGAGATTCGGTGCGCCAGGCTTGGCGAAATTCCGGCTCAGATGCTCGCGGCTCAGACCTACCGCTTGTGCGAGCTCCTTTGTCGTCACCGGCCGACCGGAATGCGACACGATCACTTCCCACGCGCTTTTCTGGAGTGGAGTCGTCAGCCCCAGGGTTTGTGGCGGCTCGCCCAACGCCTGACGGAACCGCGTCGAGAACGCGTGCGGTTGGACCAGATCACGGGCGGTGTTGTCGTCGATTCCCTCGACAATCAAATCGATAAAGCCCAGCGACGCGCAACGCGCCGCAGCGGGCGTATCGGACGCCCGCAGTGGCATGATTGCAAAGAACGACGCGCTGGGAAACTCGGCGGCAAACGCCGCTGCTTTCCACGCGTCTTCGCCGGGTGAGCCCAAATCAATAAGCGCGGCATCGACGAGGACCTTTCGAAAAACATCCTCGAGCTCCTCCGCCGAACGAGTGGAGATGATTCTCCACTTGCGACGCGGGAACGCGGCACGGACGAGCGCCTTGGCTCGCTCCCGCTCGAGGTGCACCACGAGGGACGGCAGCGTCGAACCGTTTGCGCCGGAAGTCACGCCTAGACGCCTGCTTCCACTGTATCGAGGTCCGGCTTCCCTTCGATGAATTGCCTCACAACGGGATCGCGCGTGTGCTGAATCTCGTCGACAGTCCCGACTTGTCTGACTTTCCCCTCGAAAAGCATCGCGATGCGTGAGCCGACGGTGTAGGCG
>JBJMOA010000114.1:0-28082 GCA_045803975.1 Gemmatimonadaceae bacterium | reverse complement strand
GGGTGTGGTGATGTATGGGGCGCGACCTATTTCTCGCGACTCCTCGCGGGTGATAAGTTAGACGCGGCAATCGACCGCGCTATGGACGCGGCTACCCGGAATGTGGACCATCGTGGTGCAACGGGCCTTGCCGATTACCTGCGCGGAGAGCTCAGCACAAGGTGACGACGATCATCAACGTTCCGCATTCTCTCGAGGACAAATCCTTCGAGCAGGTGCTGGATCAGGTAGCGCCATTACCCGTCGACGAGAAGATCATCGTCGATACGAGGCACGCGCGCTGGGCGTCGCCCTATGGACTCACTGCTTTGCTCGCCCTCGCGCAGTCGCGCGCTGAACGGCCGATCCTCTACGTGCCGGAGGCGGAGAACGTCAGCAGCTACTGGTCGCGGATGGATTTCTTCAAGCACGCGGCTGAATTGTACGATATCCAGGGTCGCGTCAAATCCGCGAAAGCAGCCGAGACTAGCGTGCTTCTTGAAGTTACCTCGATCTCGAAAAGCGACGATGTGCACGACGTCGTCGACAAGATCCAGCAGCGGGCACAGGATGCGCTTGTCAAGAATCTGAACCTCGACGCGAAAATCACCATGCGCTTCACGATGGCACTGTCGGAGGTCTGCCAGAACATCGTCGAGCACGCCGGCCGCGGCGGGTGGGTCGCCGTCCAGACATACACCTGGCGCGTGCGCCTCGGCGGACGGAAGGTGGTAGTCATCGCCGTCGCCGATCCGGGCATCGGCTTCAGACAGTCGCTCGAGTCAGCCCCGGGATTCCAGAGAAAAGAGCGTTGGGACGACGGACAGGCCCTGGAGGAGACCGTCATGCGCGGCGCATCCCGGTTCAGGGATCCCGGCCGAGGTCAAGGCCTTGCCGGAGTGAGGCGGTTTGTGGGAAACTGGGATGGCAAACTTTCCATCCGAAGCGGAACCGCCCGCATCGCCGTGCTGCCGAAAGGTGATTGGGACGAGGACGAGCCGCTTCTGGAAGATCTTCCACACTTCCCAGGTGCCCAGGTGCAGATAACGATTCCGGAGCGGGTGGCGTGATCAATCACATCGATGTGAGCTCGATCCTCCGCAAGAGCGTATGCGAGCTCTACTCGAACCTTGTGACTCGGCCGACGGGCGCCGCGGTGCGCTGCGAGATCGAGCAGGAGCTGGACCGGACTGGAGATCGAGCACTGACGGTGATCGACTTCTCGCACGTCGGCTTGCTCGATTTTTCCTGCGCCGACGAGATCGTCGCCAAGCTTCTCCTGCAATACGTGAGCACCGACGCGCCGCGTCGCGAGGTGTACTTCCTGTTCCGCGGGATCAGCGAGTCGCACATGGAAGCGATCGAAACAGTTCTGGAGCGGCACAAGCTCGCGCTCGTGACACAACATGCCGATGGCGAGTCGCGGCTCCTGGGAATCATCGGGCTCGAGGAGAGGCGGGCGTGGGAGATCATATCCGAGCTCGGCGCCGGCGCGAGTGCTGACGTCGCCGAAGCAACCGGCGTGTCGCCTGACGCTGCGGAGCGGACGTTGGACAGCCTCTGGCGCAGACGACTGCTGATTCGCCACGACAACAGCTATGTCGCCGTTGGCAGCGCCACGGCGCCCGCGGAGAGGATGAGACTCGACGCATGATGGGCGGGTTCCAACCCTGGCTCATGGTGTCCGAGTACATCGCGACTCGCTCAGGCGATGCAGAGCGCGGTCCGCTGATCAGGATGCATCCGTCGGAGGCTCGCAAGCGACTGGTTGAGGACGGTGAGCTCGTCTGGGTTTATGGCCCGCGGCGTCACGAGCTGGCGGTGCTAGTCGTCGATGATACGGTGAGCCCGGGAAACGTCGTCGCGCGCGACATACTCGGAATTGCCCCCGCGGAAATCGTTCGCGTCGTCAAGCATGATTTCGACGCCGGACGCAGCACACGCAACCTCGGATAGGAGCGGTTTTTTGGCGGAAGTGACACGCAAGCTGGGACTGTCGACGACGGCGATTCACGGCGGCGCGGCACCAGCGGCTCCGGGTGTCGGCGTCTCGCCACCGCTCGTACAATCGGTGAACTACGCGCAGGAGGCGGGCACGAGTGAAGGCCTCCTGTACACGCGCTACGGAAATACTCCGAACGCGGAACGCGTTCAGCGCCGACTGGCGTTGCTCGAAGGATCAGAGGCCGCGCTGGTCCTCTCGAGCGGAATGGGCGCGACTGCGTGTGCGATGCTCGCGCTGCTTCGTCCTGGCGATCACTTGATCTCCAGCTCCTGGATCTACGGCGGAACCCGGAAGTTGTTCACCGAAGACATCATGGGCATGGGGATCGATGTCACGTTCGTGAATCCGCTCGAGCCGCGCGCGTGGCGTAAAGCGCTGCGAAAGACGACGCGAGTGATTTTCCTCGAATCGCCTGTCAACCCGACGTGTCGCGTCCTCGAGATAAATTCTCTTCAGAACCTTGCACACTCGGCCGGCATTGCTCTGGTCATTGATTCGACTTTTGCCAGCCCGGTCAATTTCCGACCCATCGAGCATGGCGTCGACGTCGTCATTCACTCGGCGACGAAGTATCTCAACGGACACCACGACATTCTCGCTGGAGTCGTGTGCGGGAACGAGCCCTTCATCGACGAAGTTCGTCGGAAAATGAAAGTGTGGGGGCAGGCCCCGGATCCATTCGCGTGCTGGCTGTTGGAGCGCGGACTGAAAACGATCGATGTGCGTGTGAAGCGCCAGAATGAAAATGCGATGCGCGTCGCGGAGTGGTGCTCGAAGCGGCCGGAGATCGCCAAAGTGCACTATCCCGGGCTTCCGACGCATCCCGACCACGAGATCGCCAAGACGTTGCTCGACGGTTTTGGTGGAATGCTCGCGCTCGAGCTCAAGGGCGGCGGACCCGCGGCCGTGAAGTTCGTGCGTGCACTGAAGTTGTTTACTTACGCGGCGAGCCTTGGCGGCGTCGACTCGCTCATCATCGAGCCGCGCTACAGCTCGCACGAGCACATGACGCCGGAGGAGCGCGCCAAGATCGGGATCCCCGACGGCTTCCTGCGGGTAAGCATCGGAATCGAGAACGCCGAAGACCTCATCGCCGACATAGAGCAGGCGCTCCAGCAGTAACGATGATTCGTCTCACCGATGTGGCCAAGGAATACCCGCGGTCGGGTGTCGCGCTCGTGCACGCGAGCTTCCAGGTGCGCAAGGGCGAGTTCGTCTTTCTGACCGGCCCGAGCGGATCCGGCAAGACGACCATCCTCAAGCTCCTGTACATGGATGACAAGCCAAGCAAGGGCGAGGTGTGGATCAACGGCGTCAGCTCGACAACCGCGAGCGGGCGTGATATCTCGCGGCTGCGACGGCGCATTGGCATCGTCTTTCAGGATTTCCGTTTGCTGGAAGATCGGACGGCGGAGGCGAACGTGAGATTCGCGTTGGAAGTAACGGGCGCGCCGAAGGCGACAATCCGCTCCAAGGTCGCACGAGTTCTTACACAGGTGGGACTATCGTCGAAAGCGACGAGCCTGCCGCGCGAGCTCTCGGGCGGCGAGCAGCAGCGCGTTGCGATTGCGCGCGCGTTGATCAACGATCCTTTCGTCCTCATCGCCGATGAGCCGACTGGGAACCTGGACGAGCGCGCGACACGTGGCGTATTCCAGCTACTGCGCGACATCAACGCGTCGGGTACCGCCGTCATCATGGCGACACACGACCTCGACCTTGTGCGGCGCTCGAATTATCGCACGATCGAGCTCAATCACGGGCGCGTCGTCTTCGACTCGGCGGAATCGCCGGCATCGGCGCGGCCGATCGACGAGCCATTCGAAGTTCGCGACACACCCAGCGGAACAGAGTCCTACTAGATGCGGTCGATTCGTGAGGCGCTGACAGCGTCACGTCGCGCGCCGCTCCTTAGCGCGCTGGGAGTGATCACCATCGCATTTTCACTCTTTGCGTTCGGGTTGTTCGGCCTGGTCGCCGTCAACATCCGCAAAGCTCTGGACAAAGTTGAAGAGCGTGTGGAAGTGCGCGCGTTCGTGAGCGACAGTACCGACATTGAATCAGTCGCGGCGGCAATGAGGGATCTCGGCGCTGATTCGTCGGTGCTGCGCGTCGATTACGTCTCGAAGGAGCAGGCCCTCGAGAGGGCGCGAAAGGAGATGGGCGAGTTCGCGGATGTGTTCGAGGCCGGAGTGCTACCGGCGTCGATCGAGGTTCATCTGCGGCCAGGCATGCGCAGCCCCGCGATGGTGAGATCCGTCGCTGATCGCATCAAGTCGTATCAGTTCGTCGACGACGTGCGTTACGGCGAAGAGTGGGTCGAGAAGCTCTACCGCCTTCGCAACATTGCGACAGTGGCCGGGATCGCGCTCGGCGTTGCGTTTGCCGCCGTCGCTGTGATCATCATCGGCGCCACGATCCGCATGGCGGTGCTTGCGCGCGCCAAAGAGATATCGATCATGCGGCTGGTCGGCGCGACGGACATGTTCGTCCGCCTTCCCTTCCTTGTCGACGGCTTGGTCAAGGGAGTGCTCGGCGGACTCCTGGCGCTGCTGTTTGTTTGGGTCGCGAACCGAGTCGTCAACGAATATTTCATGGAGACGATCTTCTTCGATCGCCAGATGATCTTCCTCGGCGTCGTCGGCGGCGCGATGATGGGCGTGATTGGCAGTCTCGTCTCGGTGGGGAGACATCTGCGCCGGGTATGATTCGCTTCTGCTGTTCGATGGCGATGCTTGCGCTGGTTTCCTCTTCACTGCTCCCGGCGCAGCAGACCGAGAATCCCGAAGCCCGCATCAACGCCCAGCGCGCCGAGCTGGAGCGCATTCGGGCAGAGCGTGACGAGCTCGAGCGGAAAATGAGCGGGCTACAGAACACCGCCCACGAGCTTCGTGACGAAGTCAACCTGCTCGACAAGCAGCACGACGCCACGGCGCGAATGGTCAAGTCGCTCGATCAACAGCTGGTCGCGATCACCGATGAAGTGCAAACGACTACGACCGATTTGCAAAAGTCGGAGCGCGAGGCGGCGATCAAACGGGCGGTACTCCAGCGGCGGTTGATCGAGATCTACAAACGCGGCCCTCTCTACTCGGCGGAGGTGTTGTTCTCCGCGCAGTCGGTGGGGCAGTTAGTCGCGCGGTACAAGTACCTCCATCTGCTCGCCCTGCGCGACAAGGGTCTCGTGCACCGTCTGGAGGAGCTGCACGCGAGGATCGAGTCGCAGCACGGACAACTGGTGCGGTTGCAGAGTAGCGTGACCGAGAACAGATCATTGAAGGAGCAGGAGGCGGCGCGATTGGGCGCGCTCGAGACGGAGCAGGCGCGCAATCTCGCGCGAGTGCAGGAAGATGCGAAGCGCACCAAGGCGCGGCTCGCCGAGCTGGAGAAGAGCGAGGCTCGCCTGAACAACTTTATTGCGTCGTTTGAGGCCGAGCGCAGACGGGCGAGCAGTCGCGGCAGCAGCGTGCCACTCGCGCCGAGCTCGATTCGTACTACGGACATCGGGCGGCTTGATTGGCCAGTTAACGGTGCTTTTCTCTACCGTTTCGGTCGGTTCGTGAATCCCAATAACACGACCACTCGCTGGAACGGAATCGGGATCAGTGCGGCGCCGGGTACTTCCGTGAAATCAGTTTCCGCCGGAACGGTGGCGTACGCCGGGCCAATGGGGACGTACGGCAACACCGTGATCCTTCAGCACGGCGGCGGCGACTACTCGGTGTACGGCTCGCTCGACCGCATCGATGTGCGTAAGGGCGCGAAGGTGATCAAGGGTCAGGCGATCGGGACCGTCGGGGTCAGTGATCCGGCCCTCGGTGCGCATCTGCACTTTGAGATTCGAAGAGGGGGACCAGCTGTTGATCCCGCGGAATGGCTGAAGGCAACACGGTGACTGGCCCCTCGTAACTGAAAGCTCTGAACTGCAACAGAACGGGTGCCAGGTGTGAGCAGAAGCCTGGTGAGGTGTGGGTTCACTACGCCGGGACCGCTCGGAGCGCCATAGACAGCTTGTGCTTCGAATGCGAGTGGTGCTGTCACGACGTCGTAAACTCCTAACTCGCCAGGTAGTTGCTCACCCACTCGCACCCGTTCAGTTGCAGTTACTGCGACTACCCCGCACCCGTTCAGTTGTAGTCAAAGCTTCAGTTAAGAGATGCCGGTTGTCAGAGAAGCGTCCCGTGAAGTACGAGAAAGGCTACCGAGAAGTAGATAACGAGCCCGGTAACGTCAACGAGCGTGGCGACGAACGGTGCCGACGCGCTCGCGGGATCGAATCCGATCCGCTTCAACAGGAAAGGCAGCATCGACCCGGCCAGCGATCCGAATGCGACGATTCCCACCAGTGCAAATCCAACCGCGATCGCGAGCAGAAAGTAATGCGGCCCGTAGTCGAAGATCCCTATTTGCTGCCAGAGCACGATACGCACGAACCCGATCACGCCGAGGATCGCGCCGAGCACCAATCCGGTCGGTAGCTCGCGAACGGCGATCCGCCACCAGTCGCGGATCTTGAGCTCCTGCAGCGCGAGCGCCCGGATCACGAGCGACGTCGCCTGCGAGCCGGAGTTTCCGCCCGAGCTCATTACCAGCGGAATGAACATCGCGAGCACCGCCGCGCGCTCGATCTCTCCCTGAAAGCGCTGCATCGCCGTGGCGGTGAGCATCTCGCTCACGAACAGCGCGCACAGCCAGCCGGCCCGCTTCCTGATCATCTCGACGAATCCAATCTCCATGTACGGCGCGTCGAGTGCTTCCATACCGCCGAATCGCTGCACGTCTTCGGTCGATTCCTCGACGAGCGCGTCGATCACGTCGTCGACGGTGACGATCCCGAGCATCCGGCGTTGGTCGTCGATAACGGGAATCGCGAGCAGATTGTATTTCGAGATCAGGCGCGCGGCCTCCTCGCGATCGACGTCGACCGTAACAGTAAGTGGCGGACGGCGCTTGCCGACATCCAGCACATTGTCGTCGCGGTCAGCGGTTAGCAGCTCGCGGAGCGAGACCACGTGCACCAGCGACTGGTCATCGGTGTCGACGACATAAATCGCGTAGACGGTTTCCTTCCGACCGCCTACTTCCCGGATCAGAACGAGCGCGCGGTCGACAGTCCAATCCGACGGAACGCTCACGAATTCGGTGGTCATGATACCGCCGGCCGTCTCGGGCGGATACTGGAGCAGGTTCTCGAGTGATGCGCGCGTCGACTCGCTGATTGTTCGAAGGAGCCTCGGGCGATCGTCGATCGGCACTTCGCGGAACAGATCGACCTGCTGGTCGGCCGACATCGCCTCGATGAGAGGGCCGACTTTCTGCCCGTTCATGCGCTGGATGATCGCGCAACGGTGGCCAGTGAGCTCCGGATCGTCGAATACCTGCACTGCGAGCTCGAACGACAGCGCCGCCATCACTTTCGCTGCTGCCTCGGGCGGCAACTCTCTGAGTGCCTCGGCGATGTCGGCGGGTCGGAGCTCGCCGAGGGCTTCCTGCAATTCCTCAGGATCGGTGTGAACGAGGTAGAGGAGCTGGGCGATCGTGTGAGGTGAGATCTCTATCATTGGCTGGTAGTCGACAATGATAGGACGAATGGCGCATCAACTTGTCAGCAAACCACCTGCTAACCGCTCCGCACCGCCGTGAAAACGCCGACGATGGCAAGCAGCACTCCCGCTGCGACAACGATCGCGGCTCCCGTCGGCAGATCCATGGAATAGGAGGCCCACAATCCGAGCACGCTCGCACTGACGGCGACCACCCAGCCAATGACCAGCCGCTTCATCCAGTCCTGCGCGAGCATGGTGCCGCAAACCGCCGGAACAATCAGGTAGGCGAAAGTCAACAACACCCCGGCAAGCCGGACAAAGCTCACCACGACCAGCGCAAATGCGGCATAGAACAGAAAGTCCCACAGTCGCACGCTGACTCGTTCGGCGAACGCGCGCTCCGGATCTGAGGAGATCAGGACGAAACGACGGTGGAAGGCGCCGTAGAATGCACCCAGCGCCACAAAGACCAGTAGCCGCTGCCCGACTTCGCCCTTCGTAACATTTAGAATGTCGCCCGTAAGAAGGTGCTCCAGCTCCTCCTTGCCGCCGGCGACGCGACTAAGCAACAGAATCACGCCGGCGGCGGCGACAACGAACGTGATTCCGATGATGGCTTCCTGCGGAACAGCGGTCTTTTTGGTGCTGCGCGACCAGCTGAAAAAAGCCGCACCGAGGAAAGTTACCGCCAGTGAGATCCAGAACGTCGGACGATCATCGAAATGATATCCCATCAGAAGGGCCACGCACGTACCGAGCGTCGCGACCTGCGCCAAGGCCAGATCGACGAAGATCACCTCGCGTTTGACGACATGCAGACCGAGATAGACAAGCAGCGGCGGAAACAGCAGGGAGGCCACGAATGGCCACTTCATGACCTCCCACGCAACTTGCCAGTCCGTGGTCATTTCTGAGCTCCAAGTGCGACAGCAATCGAGCGAACCAGATTGTCCATGTTGTCGAAGTAGCTACCGGCATTTCTTGCCGCGCCGGGCTGCTGCGGCGCATCGATGACCGTCGCGCCGGTCTGCCGCGCAACCGTCTCGGCGGTTCTCCGGTTCTGGAACGGCTGTACGAGAATCACCTTCACGTTGTTCGCCCTCATCTTGCCAATCACTTGCGCGAGATGCGCGGGCGAAGGGGCGATGCCCGGTTTCGGCTCGAGCTCGTCGACGACGACGAGGCCAAAGCGCTGCGCGAAGTAAACGAAATCGCGGTGGTAGGTGACAATCTTTGCGCCGCGGTAGGGAGCGAGCTGGCTTCGCCACTGCGCGAGCTTCGCGTCGAGTCTGCCGTTAAAGCGCGTCAGATTTGCGTTGTAGGTCGCCGCGTTTTTCGAGTCGAGCGCCGCGAAATGCGTCGCGATGTTTCGTGCGACGACTTTCACGCTCGCGGGATCGATCATGAAATGGGGATTGCCCAGGGAGTGGATGTCGCCCTTGGAGCGATCGAAGCTGGTCGGGATCTCGAGCAGTCTCATGCCCTCGGAAGCGACGATGCGGCCGGGCGCGCCGGCAGCGATCTTCGAGTTACGCGAGTTCTCGAGCAAAGGTGGCAGCCACCCAAGCTCGAGCTCTGCTCCGCCTTCGATCAGCGCATCGGCGCGATTGAGTGTGACGATGAAGCTCGGCTTTGCATCCACGAAGTGCGGATCTTCAGTTGGTTTTGCGAGTGCCACCACATTGACGCGATCTCCGCCAATCTCGCGTGCGACAGACGCCAGATCCGGAGTTGTCGCGACCACGCGCAGCTGCGCCGTCACGGGTAAGGTTATGAATGACATGGCGCTCAAACCGAGCGCGGCGGCCTTATAAAGCAGTTTGGTTTTCATGGCAGTATGTGTGGGTTAGAACTTGTGCGCAGCGTGGGCTCCGATCAAAAACTCGAACTGAAACCAGAGAGAGTGATCGGTGCCAATCGCGTTGCGATTGTCATAGTTGTATTGGATCCTGAATTTCGAGAACTCGCTTGGATACCAGGTAAGATTCGGTGACACGCGTGACTGATCTCCGCGCAGCTCAGACGCAAACGACGCCTGATCACCTCGCGCGACTTCGCCCCGTAATCCCGCAACGATGCGTGGCTTTATTCCCCATAAGATCTGAGCATAGGCGCCCCGATCTTTCAGTACCTCACTCGGCAGAGTGATGGCAGGATCGTCGGCAGCTACCCTTTGCGCGGCATCGTAGTGGCGGTACATCGCCTCGGTCTGCAGCGAGAGGAACGGGAACCCCGCTTGTGCAGCCGCTGGTTTCCACTTCCAGTACGCATCGATTCCGTACACCTGCGTCTTTGCCGAGGGTCCGGAATTATTTGGCCCGAACGCAGCCGACCCGCCGAGTACTACTGTCTGAGTTTCCGTCAGGTCAAAGGAGGTGGTCAGGCGCGGCGCTATCAGCAGATCGGAGAACCCATTGCTGACCCTGCGGTCCACGACGACACCGCCATGAATCTCCGAAGATTCGGGCGAGCGAAAGCTCGATGCGGTCTCGCCGGTCGCGTTCATCACTGCAACCATCGCCTCGGTATAGAACGGAGTCGGAAGCAGCCACGACAAGCGTGCCCCCTGGCCGCGGAGACCATCCGGACCGAACATACGCGTAAGCACGAGTGGGGCATCGACAAACGCCCACGAGTGCGGGTGCTGCGGATTCTGGCGCCCGAACTCGGTGAAAAACTGTCCGAACTTTAATTGCAGATTGAGCGGCAGCGAGGTCGTCAGCCCATATGCCTCTTCGAGCTCGATTCCGCTGTCACCTGCCGAATCGATCTTCAGCACGATGTTCGCGAACCCCTTGAAGTACGGATCCACGTTGCCATCAAGCGATATCTCGGCGTTCGGTATCGTAAAGCCGTTGACCTTGGGATCGTGATCGCCTCGCTCGATTGCTCCAATGTCGGAGGCGGAGGACCACCCGGCATCGGTTAGTGCGACGAACCCGATGTTCATATATCCGCCCGTAGCGCGCGGTGCCTGTGCACCGGCAGCCGCCGCGGTATCGCTTGCCGCGCCAAGCTCCTTCTCCAACTGCTTAACGAGCGCGATCGAATCGGCGCGCGCGATACTATCCGCGCGTGCGATCGAGTCCTGTTTCGATTTTGGTGCAGTAACCTGCGCACCCGCGAAAGCCGGTACGACGAACAGCGTGAGTGCTAAAGTGAAGTGCCTGTAGTGCATGAGCTCCCCAGAGAATTGTTTTGAAGAACTGAACTAGTGGTTCAGGCTTCTCTGGGCGGTGCTCGGCAGGAGTTGGGTAGGACTTGTGGAGCAGTCGGCCGATCTTCGGACGAACAAGCGAGAGCAACGGTTGATAACGCAGTGCTCACCAGCGGTGGGATGGCTGGGTTTACCGTCGCCTGGAAGGACAGCGCGGTGCAAGCGGCGCAGGTCGCGTCGTTGTGCCCGTGATGTAGATCGACCCCGCTCTGCTCAGCGTGCGGCGCGGTGCTGGACTCGTCGCGCGCGAGGGCGAGGTATGCGCCAAAAATCCCAACCTGGCCAATGATGGCGAGGATGCACGCGAAGACGCGCAGGTTCCATCCCGGGCGACGCGACACCGACAGTACGCTGTTCATCTCGACTTTAAGGTACCCCCGCCAGGCCAAAAAGGTAGCGGTCGAACGCCGTGTCAGGCATTTTTCCACGTTCCATGAAGCGTGAAGATGCCCTCGACTACCACGCATCCGGCCGTCCCGGAAAGATCGCGGTAGTACCTACCAAGCCCCTCAACAACCAACGCGATCTCGCGCTCGCCTACTCGCCCGGAGTGGCGCTGCCGTGCCTCGAGATCGAAGCGAACGCCGAGGACGCCTACAAGTACACGGCAAAAGGCAACCTCGTCGCCGTTGTCACCAACGGCACTGCCGTGCTCGGGCTCGGCAACATCGGAGCGTTGGCCGGCAAGCCCGTGATGGAAGGCAAGGGCAATCTCTTCAAGCAGTTTGCGGATCTCGATGTCTTCGATCTCGAAGTCGGATCCGAGAACCCCGACGACGTCATCAAGTTCTGTCAGCTCCTCGAGCCCACTGTCGGCGGCATCAATCTCGAGGACATCCGCGCCCCCGACTGCTTCTACATCGAGGAGACGCTCCGGAAGACGATGAAGATTCCGGTCTTCCACGACGACCAGCACGGAACCGCAATCATCTCCGGCGCGGCGCTGCTCAATGCTCTCGAGATCGTCGGCAAGAAAATCGAGAAAGTGCGCGTCGTGTTCTCCGGCGCGGGAGCAGCGGCGATATCGACCGCTGAGCACTACGTGCGGCTCGGTGTGCCACGCGAGAACATTCTGCTGACCGATCGACAGGGTGTCGTTTACGATGGGCGGCCGGGTCAACTCGATCCGTACAAGGCGAAGTTCGCGAACAAGACAAAAGCGCGGACCATCGCTGATGCGCTCAACGGTGCTGACGTCTTCGTTGGCCTCTCCGTAGCGGGAGCAATCAACGGCGAAATGGTCGCGAAGATGGCGAAGAAGCCAATTATCTTCGCGCTCGCCAACCCCGAGCCCGAGATACTTCCCGATCAGGTGCGAGCCGTTCGGTCGGATGCGATCATCGCCACCGGCCGCAGCGATTTTGCAAATCAGGTAAACAACGTGCTCGGCTTTCCGTTCATCTTTCGTGGCGCTCTCGACGCGCGCGCGACGCAGGTGAACGAAGAGATGAAGATGGCGGCGACGCGCGCGTTGGCGGCGCTCGCGAAGGAAGACGTGCCGGAAAGCGTGTCGCGTCTTTACGGCCTTCGCTCGGTGAAGTTTGGTCCCGACTATCTGATTCCCTTCCCTTTCGATCCGAGAGTTCTCCTCTGGGTTGCGCCAGCAGTAGCGTGGGCTGCCGTTGCAAGCGGAGTCGCGAAGGAGATGATCGACCTCGAGCACTACCGCGAGCAGCTCGAGGCGCGTCTCGGACGCGCGCGAGGAATCATGCGCGGCATCATCAACCGTGCGGTGCGCGATCCAAAACGCATCGTGTTCCCCGAAGGGGAAGAGCCAAAGATCATTCGCGCGGCGCGAATGATCGTCGACGAGGGGATCGCGTCGCCGATTCTACTCGGACAGCGCGCGGCGATCGAGCGCATTGCCGACGAGAATCACATCCTGCTGCGCGACATTGCGATCGACGATCCGGGCTCATCCGACAAACGCGACAAGTACGCCGATTACCTGTGGCAGCGCCGACAACGTAAGGGGCTCAGCCACGGCGAAGCGCATCAGCTGCTCTTCAACGGCAATTATTTCGGATCGGTGATGGTTGCGTGCGGCGATGCGGACGCGCTGCTCTCGGGTGTCGGCATGCACTACCCGGAGACCATTCGCCCCGCTTTACAGGTAATTGGCCCGCACCCAAAGGCCGAAATCGTCAGCGGCCTCTACATGCTGGTCTTCGAGAAGCACGTTATCTTCTGTGGAGACACAACCGTCAACATCGATCCCACCGCCGAGCAATTGGCGCAGATCGCTTACTCGGCGGGGCGGATAGTGCGGACCTTCGGCATTACGCCGAAGATCGCGATGCTGTCGTTCTCCAACTTTGGATCAGTGCGTCATCCGGAGGCGGAGAAAGTCGCGAAGGCGGTCGCGATCCTCAGGAAGCGCGATCCGACGCTGGTGGTCGACGGCGAGATGCAGGCGGACACAGCGATGGACGAGAACATCCTCCGCGCGGCGTATCCGTTCAGCGTGCTGAAAGAGCGGGCGAACGTGCTGATATTCCCGAACCTCAGCGCCGGGAATATCGCGTATAAACTGCTCCACCACCTGGGCGGGGCGACGAAAATCGGACCGATCCTCCTGGGTATGAATCTTCCCGTGCACGTGTTGGAGCAAGGCGCTGATGTACAGGATATCGTGAACATGGCCGCTGTCGCCGTTATCGACGCTCAGCAGCGGATCAACGAGGGTAAGTCTCGTAATGGCAACTGAAATCAGGCCTCAGCGCAGGTCGGTCGCGCAAGAGAGCAGCATTGATCTGAGCAGACAGGGACTCAAGCCACGCGGCGAGGTCCACTGGAATTTGATTGCGCCCGAGCTTTTTCAGGCGGCGGCCCGTCGTAATGAGGGCGAATTTGCGGATATGGGCCCATTCGTGGCGGTTACGACACCGCACACCGGCCGTTCGCCCAACGACAAGTTCGTCGTCGAAGAGCCAACTTCGTCGAAAGACGTCGATTGGGGAAAGGTCAACCAGCCAATGTCGATCGATGCGTACAAGCGGCTGCACGCCGATGTGCGCAAGTATCTGAGCGACGCCCCGGAGCTGTTCGTCCAGGATCTCTATTGTGGGGCCGATCCATCGTATCGGTTGTCCGTGCGCTACACATCACCGACGGCGTGGCATATGGCTTTTGTGCGGAACATGTTCATCCGCCCCGAGCTCAGTGACCTGCCGACGTTCGATCCGAATTTCAGTGTGCTGCACGCACCAGAATTCGAGGCGAATCCCGCGCGCCATGGAACACGCTCCAGCACCTTCATCGTTCTCAATATTGCCGACCGCACGATCCTGATCGGCGGAACGCGCTACGCCGGCGAGCTCAAGAAGGCGATGTTCACCGTCATGAACTACCTGCTGCCGAAGCAGGGTGTTCTATCGATGCACTGCTCGGCGAACGTCGGAGAGTCAGGCGACACGGCGCTCTTTTTCGGATTGTCGGGAACGGGCAAGACGACACTTTCCGCGGATCCAAACCGCGGCCTTATTGGCGATGACGAGCACGGCTGGTCGAAGGACGGGATATTCAATTTCGAAGGCGGTTGCTACGCGAAGGTGATCAACCTCTCGCCCGAGAGGGAGCCAGACATCTATCAGACGACGCAGATGTTCGGGACCGTGCTCGAGAATGTCGTTCTCGACGCGGCGACGAAGAAAGTGCGCTTCTCCGATCAGTCAATCACTGAGAACACCCGCGCGTCCTATCCGCTGCACTACATCCGCAATCACGTCAAAGGCGGACGCGGCGGTCATCCGAAAAATGTCGTCTTTCTTACCGCTGACGCTTTCGGTGTACTGCCCCCGATCGCGCGACTGACGCCGCAGCAGGCGATGTACTATTTCCTCTCTGGCTACACGGCGAAGGTTGCAGGGACGGAGCGCGGCGTAAAGGAGCCGCAGCCGACGTTCAGCGCGTGCTTCGGCGCCGCGTTCCTCGTCTGGCATCCGACGAAATACGCCAGGATGCTCGGCGACTTGCTTCGCCAGCACAAGTCGAACGTGTGGTTGATCAACACTGGCTGGATCGGCGGACCATACGGTACGGGCAAGCGGATCGAGCTCGAGTACACCCGCGCGATCGTGCACGCAGCGCTTGCAGGGCAACTCGACAAAGTGAAGACGCAAACTGACCCGACATTCGGGCTCGCTGTACCGGTCGAGATCGACGGCGTGCCGCCGAGCGTGTTGAACCCGCGCGCGACGTGGTCGGACCCAGCAGCTTACGATCTCCAGGCGAAAAAACTCGCCGGGATGTTCCGCGAGAATTTCGAGAAGTTCGGAACCGTGGAAGCCGCGACGAAGAACGCCGGCCCGAAGGGATAACGTCGAACAACCGAGGGTCAGTGCGCTTCGAGATTCTGCGCGACCCTGTCTGGAACAACATTCGTGTCGATGAGCCGACGCTCGAGCTCGTAGATACCGAAGTCTTTCAGCGACTCAGATACGTCAGGCAGCTCGGGTGGACATACCTCGTCTACCCCGGCGCGACGCACTCGCGGTTCGAGCACGCGCTCGGCACCTACCACCTTTCGCGGCGCACGCTCGCGCTCCTTTGCGAGGCGGAAGATGGCGCGTCGATCAGTGACGTCGATCAGGCGGCGGCACGATCTGCCGCGCTCCTTCACGACGTTGGACATTATCCGTTCTCGCACGCGCTCGAGGAGATCGGGGCGCTCCACCACGAGGATGTTGCTCGGCCGCTCATCACTGAGGGAAGCGTGGCGTCGCTGCTGTCCTCGCAGCTTGGCGCGAACGGCCCCGCAAGAGTTTTTGATCTCATTCGCGGGCGGAGCGACAGTCCGCTCCAGGGACTCATCTCCGGCTCGCTCGATCTCGACAAGATCGAATACCTGAAGCGCGATGCATTCATGTGCGGAGTTCCTTACGGCGAGATCGATGTCGATCGCCTGACAAACTCCTTCGTGCTCGTCGAGGATCCGGACAGTGGTCGCCCTACGCTTGGCGTTCGGGAAAAAGCGTTGTCGGCGCTCGAGTCGCTGCTGTTCGCGAAATACCAGATGTACCGCAACGTGTACTGGCACCACGCGGTTCGGAGCGCGACGGCGATGTACAAGCGCCTCGTCGAAGACGCGGCGCGAAGCGGGGTCGTCGACGTTCAGTCTCTCGCGCGCTACACGGACGAAGGTCTCATGCACCGACTCGAGACCGAAGGCCCCAGTCACCTCCTTGCGGCGCTGAAGGAACGGCGCCTCTTCAAGCGCGCGGCCGAATGGCCGGCCGCCGAGCTCCCCGGCGATCGGATGGAATGGATAGCGATCGATCGGAAACGTGTCGCCGTCGCGGAGACCGCACTCGCGCAGGAGAGCGGACTCGCGCCGGGCGAGCTACTTCTCGACTACCCCCTGAAGACCCAGATGCTGGGACTCGACATTCCTGTGCTCAGGCGAAGTGGCAACGTCGAACGGCTAACCGGCGAAGGTTGGATCGGAACGATCAACCTTCCGTCATTGTCGGAGGAGTTGTACAAGAGCGCCCGGTGGCTACGGGTCTTTACCGCGCGGCGGACGAAACTGGAGCCACGTGCGATCCTCGACGCGCTGGAACGATTGAGCTGACGCCGCGATATAAAAAGCATGCTCCTGTCGAGATTTTTTGTCGGGGCAGCCAGCAGTCTAGTGTTGGCCGCCTGCGTTGTACCCATGGCGGCACCCGTGCGGTCGCCCGCCGCGGCGCCTCGCGCGGCCGCCGCCGGTGCGACGGAAGCGCGCATCTTCGATTTGATCAACGCGGAGCGTCGGCACCAGGGATTGCGACCGCTGGTCTACAATCCGCAGCTCGATCAGATGGCGAGAATTCAGGCAGCGAACATGGCCCATTTCCAGAAAATGGCCCACACACTCCCCGGCGCGAAGCTTCCGGCGCTGAGCGATCGAGCGCGCTACGTGGGCTACGCATATGGTCGGATCGCGGAGAACGTCGCACTGGGTTACCCTAACGCTGACGCGGTAGTCGAAGGCTGGATGAACTCGAGCGGACACCGCCACAACATCCTCGATCGGGATGTAACCGAGACTGGAATCGCGATCGCCCGGTCGTCCGCTGGAGGCGTCTATTACTGTCAGGTATTCGGCCGACAGCTGAGCTCGCTGTAGCGAGGGCCTGCAAACTACACCTGTTTTCGGGGCCTTTTCCCACAGCGTAAGTTATTGCGCGGCAAGGGATTGCACGGCCTTTGTGGATGAGCTCATAAAATGTGACCAGTAGGGGCTGAAAACAGTCCTCTTGGCATGAGCCGACTCACGTTCTCTGTCGCCATGCTTGTGGCCATCCCGAGCACTTTGGCCGCGCAGCAGGCCGTACTCGCATCCTCCACCGACACGGATCCTGCCTCCGCCGCAATCTTCGAGACGAAGGATGCGGCTGTTCTCACGGCTGGACTTGCTCCGCTCTCAAAGACCGAGCTGCGGAAGGGTGAACGCGAAGTCAGAGTCTGGTATTCCGGGTTCGGAAATCCGCAGTACCTCGTCGTGATCAAACAGAAGGGCGCGAGCGTTACTGGTCGCCTTCTATTGTGGTGGGATCAGTATTACGAGTCATCGCCCGCGTCAGCTGACGTGCGCGTCGACAACTTCGTTCGCGCCGGCTACGACTGCGGCCCAATCTCGAAGCGCGATTCGCATTTCGGCGAAGATCGCTGGATCAGCTCGACCTGCGAAGCGAAGCTAAAGGGAACCGCGGACTGGAAGGCGTTTCTCTCCGAGATCGAGTCGCGCGCTTCGGCGCCAGCGGGCGCCGTGGCTGCCGCCGACGGCGAATCGGACGACGAGCATTTGGGGATGACCGTCGAAGTGAGAACCGACGCGAGTTATTCGGCGTCGCATTATCGGACCCCGCTGACATTTGGGACGCCCCAGCCCGGCCGCGGTCCGAAGCTTCAGGATATGGTCGCCGCTCTTGCCGTAACGGCGAAGCGCCAGCCGGTCGTCGCGCAGCACTAGCTCGCGGCTAGTCGCGTAGTTGCGGCAGCCTCTCGTACAACCTTAAAGACTGTGGATTCGCGAGCGCTTCGGTGTTCTTCACCGGCCGCCCGTGGATCACCTCGCGCACCGCGAGCTCGCTGATCTTGCCACTGATCGTCCGCGGGATGTCTTCGACCTGGATGATCTTCTTCGGCACGTGAAGCGGGGTGGTGTTTTCCCGGAGCTGGGTCGTGATTCGCTCGCTTAGCTCCTGATCGAGCGTCACGCCGGGCTGGAGCTTCACGAACAGGACGATTCGCACGTCACCCGGCGCATCGCTCTCGATCTCCTGACCGACCGCAACGCTCTCGAGCACTTCCGGCAGCTGCTCGACCTGCCGGTATATCTCGGCGGTTCCAATCCGCACGCCACCCGGATTTAGTGTCGCGTCGCTCCGCCCATAAATGATGTAGCCACGATGCCGCGTCATCTCCGCCCAGTCGCCATGCCTCCACACACCCGGGAAATACTCGAAGTACGCAGCGCGATACTTGGCTCCTTCCGGATCATCCCAGAATGCCACCGGCATGCTCGGGAAGGGCTTCGTACAAACCAGCTCGCCGGGGATCAATCGCACCGGGCGTCCCCGATCGTCGAAAACATCGACGGCCATCCCGAGGCCAGGAGTCTGGATCTCACCGCGATACACCGGCAAAATCGGATTACCAAGCACGAAGCAGGAAATGATGTCGCTGCCGCCGCTAATACTGGCGAGGTGCACGTCGGTCTTGATCTTCTTGTAGACGTAATCGAAGCTGCTGTGCGCGAGCGGACTGCCGGTCGACAAAATCGCCTTGAGCTTCGTCAGGCCATGAGTCTTGCGCGGCTCGGCGCCCGATTTCTCCAGGAGCGACAGATACTTCGCGCTGGTGCCGAACACCGTTATCCCTTCCTGGTCGACCATGTCCCAGAGAATCGTGGGCGATGGCGCGAGCGCCGCACCGTCGTATAGAACGACCTTCACGCCAACCGCGAGCGAGCTGACGAGCCAGTTCCACATCATCCAGCCACACGTCGTGTAGTAGAAGATGCAGTCTTCGCGCTTTAGATCCGTGTGAAGAATCAGCTCCTTGAGGTGCTGAAGGAGTGTTCCCCCCGCGCTGTGCACCATGCACTTCGGGAGTCCGGTCGTGCCGGACGAGTACATGATGTACGCCGGATGATCGAACGGAAATCTCTCGAAGGTGAGCGTCTTCCCTTCCGCCATCTCCGGCGCTGCGGAGACACTGCTTACGCCGCGCGCCGGTGTGAGTGATGCGCCTCCGATCGATGGAAGCACGCTCGATCCGCCGGGAGGAGTGCGCCTGTACCCCTCGAGCGGCGTCGTGCGGTAGCCGTCGGTCGGCGTGCGCTGACTCGCCGCAACAGCCCACTGCGCTGCAATGAATCGCGACCAGAGCGTTCCCTTCCTCACACCCTCGAGATCCGGCATCTGCTTGCGATACGGCGTGACGACGACGTGCTCCAGCGTCGGAATCCGGAAAGCGATCTGACGCAGTCGTGGCAGGAGGTCGATCTCTTTTCCGTTGTACAGATATCCGTCGGCCGCGAAAAGAATTTTCGGCTCGATCTGACCGAAGCGATCCATCACGCCCTGCGCGCCAAAATCCGGCGAGCACGACGACCAGATCGCGCCAAGCGATGTAGCGGCGAGCATCGCGATGACGGCTTCGGGAATGTTGGGTAGCCAGCCGGCGACGCGATCGCCCGGACGCACTCCGGCGGCTTCGAGCGCCAGGGCGAGAGTTCCTACCGATTCACGCAACGCGCGATAGCTGATCGTCCGCTGATGTCCCTCTTCATTCCACGACGAAAGCGCTGGCTCGTCGTCGGTGAAACGCAAAAGATTCTCGGCGAAGTTGAGGCTCGCATCGGGAAACCAGTGCGGACCCTTGTCCGGGTCGGGCGGTCCCATGTGGTCGAGACCAACTCCGACGCGCTCAGCGCCGCCGCCGGTACCGCGATGGCCGATGATTCCGCAGAACCTCCACGTCAGCGACCAGAATCGCTCGGGGTTGTCGACCGACCACTTATGAAGCTGCCAGTACGAATCCGAGGAGTAGTCCGGCACGGGCGGACCGCCGCGCTCCTCCACGTACCGGAGGAATTCGGTCATGTTCGCCTTGATCACGCGCTCGGGCGACGGAGTCCAGACAGCGTCGCTCATGTTGGCTTCAGCGTTTCAGTCCCTCGCGCGTCAGCTCGTGGGAGGATTGAACTGGGCGTGCTGACCTTGCAGCCACGATTTGTGGTAGTTCGGATCTTCGATCTTGAGCGCCTGCTTCGCCACCTTGAGCGGGCGAAAGCTGTCCATCATCACCGCCAACTCCTCGGTGTACTTCGCACCTATACTCGCCTCGGCGCGGCCCGGGTGCGGGCCATGGGGAATTCCGTCCGGGTGGTGCGTGATGCTTCCAAACTCGATTCCCTTCCGGCTCATGAATTCGCTCGACGCGTAGTAGAGCACTTCGTCCGAGTCGACGTTGCTGTGATTGTACGGAGCAGGAACGGCTTCCGGATGGAAATCGTATGGGCGCGGACAGAACGAGCAGACGACGAATCCATCCCCCTCGAAGGTCTGGTGGACTGGCGGTGGCTGGTGCACGCGACCGACGATCGGCTCGAAGTCGCTGATGTTGAATGCCCAGGGGTAGAAGTATCCATCCCAGCCGACAACGTCGAGGGGATGGTGATCGAGAATGATCTCATTTATCCCGTCGTACTGTTTCACGAGAATCGGGAAGTCGCCCATCTCATCAACCGGCTCGGCAAAAGTCGGACGGCGAATGTCGCGCTCTGAATACGGAGCGCCTTCTTTCAGCTGACCGAATTCGTTGCGATAGCGTTTGGGCCACCGCACGTGTCCCCTGCTCTCGAACACCACAACTTTCGGTTGCTCGCCTTTCAGATCGAAGCGGTAGCGATGCATAATCCCGCGGTGGATTACGACGTAATCGCCTTCACCGAAAGGGAGCGATCCGTACGTCGTCTCGAGCGTGCCATTGCCCTTGCTGATGTAAATCAGTTCGTCAGCTTGCGCGTTCTTGTAAAAATGCGCGTCGTTCTCGTCGGGCTCGATGTACAGCATGGCAATGTCCTGGTTGAACAGGATCGGCATGCGGTCGAGCGTGACGCTACCACCTTTCTTGGTCCGCGAGGTTAAGAAGTGCCGGTGTCGAAGCGTCGAATCCGCATCCGCTTCCAGTTTCGTCTCACGAAGCCGTCGCGCCGACTTTACCGTCGTCGGCGGATGGATGTGGTATACGAGCGATGAGGTGCCCGTAAATCCTTCGTGCCCGACCAACTCCTCCGCGTAAATACCGCCGTCCGGCTTTCTAAAGGCGATGTGCCGTTTGCGTGGGATTCTTCCGAGCGTATGGTAAATCGGCATGGCTACAGATTCCCGCGTAGGTCCTGTTCGCGCTCGAGCGCCTCGAACAGCGCCTTGAAGTTTCCGGCGCCGAAGCTCTTCGCGCCCTTGCGCTGGATGATCTCGTAAAAGAGCGTCGGACGATCTTCCATGGGCTTGGAGAATATCTGGAGCAGATATCCTTCCTCGTCGCGATCGACGAGGATGCCGAGGTCGCGGAGGCGCGTCAAATCCTCGTCGATGTGGCCGACGCGATCCAGCACCGTGTCGTAATAGGTGCCCGGGACTCTCAGAAACTCGACGCCGTTGTCGCGAAGTCTGGTGACAGTGTCGATGATGTTGTCGGTCGCGATCGCAATGTGCTGGCATCCCGGCCCCTGATAGAACTCGAGATACTCGTCGATCTGCGATTTCTTTTTTCCTTTCGCCGGCTCGTTGAGGGGGAACTTGATACGGCCGTTGCCGTTCGCGACGACTTTCGACATCAACGCCGAGTACTCGGTGGAGATCGTCTTGTCGTCGAACGAAATAAGTTGGCTGAAGCCGAGCACATCCGCATAGTACTTGACCCACTTGTTCATGGCGCCGAGCTCGACGTTGCCGACGCAGTGGTCGATGTACTTGAGTCCAACGCTGACCGCATCACCGCGCCCCGCGAAGGGTACGAAGCCCGGCATGAACAGACCCTTGTAGTTCTTGCGCTCGACGAGACTGTGGATGGTTTCGCCATAGGTGCGAATTCCGGCAATTACGACTTCGCCGTGCTCGTCGACGAGCGATTTCGGCTCGTACGCAGACTTCGCCCCGCGCTCGACGGCGAGCCTGAATGAAGTTTTCGCGTCGTCGACCCACAGTGCGATGTCCTTGACGCCGTCGCCGTGCTTGTGGACGTGAGCGGCGATGTCGCTGTCCGGCCGGAGCGCGGTGGTTAGTACGAGCCGGACTTTGCCCTGCTCGAGGACGTAGCTGGCCCGGTCACGCGTACCGGTCTCGGGCCCGCGATAAGCGATGATCTTGTAGCCGAAGACGTTCCGATAGAAGTGGGCCGCCTGCTTCGCGTTCCCCACGTAGAACTCTATGAAATCGGTCCCGTTGATCGGGAAGGTGTCGGTAACCTGATCAGTTGCCGTAAGTGTCGCGGTTCCCATGACTTCTCCGGATTCAGCGCGATGCGGTTATGTGGTTCCTGCCCTGTAAGTTAGCAAATAGGACGCCGCACCGGGGAGGGGTTTGCGGCGACGGCGGCGACGTAGGTGTCAGCTCACTGCTTTTTTCACGAGCGCGACAATCCTTGCTTCGTCCGCGGCGGTCAGTTCCCTGAGCGCGAAGCCAGTCGGCCACATGTTGCCCTCGTCGAGACGCGCCTTGTCGGTGAAGCCGAACGTCGAGTACCTCGACTTGAACTTCTGCGCGCTTTGAAAGAAGCAGACGACGTTGCCGTCCTTGGCGTACGCGGGCATTCCGTACCAGGTTCTTGGCGACAGGTTCGGCGCGTTGTCTTTGACGATTGCGTGGATGCGCTCGGCCATGGTGCGATCGGCTGCCGTCATCGCGGCGATCTTCTCGAGTACGGCTTTTTCGTCGTCCGCAGTTCCACCACGCGCTGCCGCCCTCAGCTCTTTCGCGTGCTCCCGCATCGCTTCTCGTTCCTCGGCGGTGAATCCAGTGGATGCGGCGCCAGTCGCCGGGGCGCTCTTGGTGGACTTCCTTGTTGACCTCTTTCCTGTCCTCTTTTCAGCCATAGGTGTTCACTGACCTCGGTGAAGCGGTTACGAATGTGTAGTCGACCTTGCGTTCGCTCGATGGTTAGCGTCTTGGCTTATACAGCATTGCCACCGTCCCAGACGGGTAATGCTTCAGGTTCACGAGCTCCAAGTCGACATACTTTGACAGCCCCGCGAGTAGCGTCGGGCCATGGCCCGCGATTCTTGGGTGCACGACGAAGTCGTACTCATCGATCAATCCCAACTCCGCCAGTGCGAACGGAAGCGTTATCCCTCCCGTGAGCAGTCCCTTACCAGACTCCGACTTGAGCTGCTGAACGGCCTTCGCCAGATCCCCGCGCACGAGCTCCGCGTTCCAATCAACGCGCTGCAATTTGCTCGACACAACGTATTTCCTTGCTGCATCGATTGTCCGGGCGAAGGGCTCCATCCACTCCGGTCTCGCTCCCGCCGGCACCGGTTGCCGCCAGGCTTCCTCCATCATTTCGTAGGTCACTCTGCCAAAGAGGAGCGCGTCGGCCCACTCGATGTTCTCGAGTGCGTGACGATGCACGTCTTCGTTCGCGATACCTGCGCGGTGATCGCAGCACCCGTCCAAAGTGAGGTTGATGGAATACCGAAGCCGTCGCATTACTTGAGAATCGTCTGACTCAGACCTACAGCGCTTCGACGCGAACGGCGGTCCCGTAGCACAATACCTCGGTCACGCCTTTCATCAATTCGTTCGCGTCGTAACGGATGCCGATGACTGCGTCGGCTCCCGCCTTATGCGCCTGTACCAGCATGGTATCGAAGGCCTGCCTGCGCGTTCGTTCAGCGAGCTCCGTAAAGATCGAGATATTGCCGCCGACGAGCGTCTGAAACGCGGCGCCGACGGTGCCGAAAACGGATCGGGAGCGGACGACGACACCGCGCACCACGCCCAGATTGTCCACTATTCGGAATCCAGGAACGTCGAAGCCGGTCGTGGTCATGTTGGACGGAATGTCTGCTGTCTGCGAATGGATAATAGAAGACATGGGTCTCGTTACGCGGTGAGTGATCAGTTAATTAAGCCTTTCGTACCGCGTAGCGCAGGTGTCTAACTCCAACGCCCAGAATCACCGTCGCTCGAGAAGGCGACTACCTTCGATCTGAGCCGCCAACACGTCGTCCTCCTGCTCGTACATCTGCCGGATCTCGATCTGGCCTTCCCAGGTTGGCCAGTGAACGCGGTGCAGCTCCATGCATTTGCGGGCTTCCTCGAGCGCTTCTTCTCTCGACGCGACGTTGAAGATCGAGAACCCGCCGATCACTTCCTTCGACTCGGTAAACGGCCCGTCGGTGGTGATGATCTCCCCGTTTGTGAGGCGCATGCGCGCGCCCGACGACGTGGGATGGAGGCCGCCGAACGAGACCAGTGTTCCCTTCCTGGTCGCTTCCTCGCAGAGCCCGTCGATCGCTTCGATCAGCGCGGCCGGCGGCGGTCCGGACGCCGCGAGGTTCTCGGAGCCTGTGACGATTATCATGTAACGCATCAGCGGTTCTCTCCTCAGAGGGTTCAACGGGGTGAAGGTCGACGGTTTGGTGTCGCCTTCTTACCCAGGCGTCGAACGAGGGTAGCTGAAATCGACAACCCCAAATAGAAGGCTCAATCGTCAGCTTCAGGGTTCGTTAGGCCGCTCGCCGGACCCGCTCGCCCTTCTGCCAGGATCTTTTCCCAGCGCTGCGTGCGTTCCTCGGCGTTAGTCTGCTCGATACGCGTCGCGACGGTCCACACGTGGCCGGCCGGGTCCATGAGCCAGGCGATTCGGTCGCCCCAGAACTGATTCGCTGGCGGTACCAGGACTTTTGCGCCGCTGCTTGTCGCTCGTTCGATCACCGCGTCGACATCGGCTACGTAAACGAAGATGACGACTGGCGAGGTAGCGTCCATCGCCGGCGCGCGGCTTGGCAGGCTCGGCCACTCGGCCTCGATCATGATCATTTCAGGACCGATCTTCAGAAGTGCGTGCGCCAGCGCGCCATCGGGACCCGGACGCGTGTTGAGCTCGACGGCCTCAAGCGCACGCACGCAGAACTCGACTTCCGAAGCCGGATCACGACACACCAGACGCGGAATAATGATCGACGTGTTTTCGGGAAGTTTGCCGGAAGTTTTCTGCATAGTAGTGTCCTGACCCAGGGAGCTTCGGTGCGTGGCTTGACGTGTTAGTTCAGCGGCAAGCACGCTGCCATCGTTGCGCGAAGCCGCGCCCGAACTCCCGCGCCTTGTCTCGCGGCGCCAGAATCACGAGACTAAGGTCGGTCCGAGGGACTTCGTTATACGCCGCGAGGCAGGAAGGAGACGAGATGGCTGGGCACAAGATTGGTACGCGCGAAGAATGGCAGACCGCACGCGACAAGCTGGCGAAGCTCGAGGCGGAGCTCGCCGAGAGAAACGAGGAGATCAAGAGGAAGCGGCTCGAGCTCCCGTGGGTCCCCGTCGTCAAGGAGTACGAGTTCGACACCGCCGACGGAAAGAAGACCCTCGCTGAACTGTTCGATGGTCGCTCGCAACTCCTCGCGTACAACATCATGTACGGGCCGGATTACGTGGCCGGTGCGTGTCCCGGCTGCACGAGCCTCGCGGATGGTTTCGACGGCCAGCTGATCCACCTGAACAAGCGCGACGTCACGTTCCTCTGTTTCTCGCGCGCACCGATCGACCGCCTAACCGCCTACAAGAAGCGGATGGGCTGGCAGTTCCCCTACGTCTCGACGCACGGGACCGACTTCCCGTTCGACTTCGGACTTGCGTTGACCAAGCAGCAGGCACAGGGGATCCCCGAAGTCAAGCAGATGGTCGACAACCCGCCGGGCTGGTTGCAGGAATGGTCGGAGCAGGTTGGCGCGGACCTCGAGGACGGCCTCCGCGAGAGCCCGAGCTACATCGCGTTCGCGCGCGAGAATGGGACCATCTACCACACCTACACGGTGATGGCGCCCGATCCGTTTGTCGCCCCCTTCTTCAGCATGCTGCTCGAGCGGACGCCGAAGCCGCAGCCGGCGGAGCCGCGCAGCTGGCGCAAGGACGAGTACCCGTTCTGAGCGCGGAGCCCTCGATCCCACGCGGAGCCGCTGCTCGATAACATTCGCGCTCGAAGATCTCGAACCATCGCGACTCCTGACATCAGGACGTGGGGATCAAAGAGAGCGCGTAACGCGTTCATGCGTTCGTTAGACCGCCCGGCGCGCTGGAGTCAGTGGGCCAATTTGGGCGGAGGAGGAGTTCCTCGATGCGGTACGCATGGAGGAAGTCGTGGAGCGCCAAGTGACGGAACATGATGAACACCGAGTAAGTGCGATATTCCCCGTGTTCGGCCGTGCGCTCCCAGTCTGCATCGGTGAGCGTCGCCAGTCGAGCAACGAGTCGGGCCCGGTCGGCGATGAAGCGCTCGAGCGCCTGATCGAGATCCATCCCTAGAAGGAAATCGTCGGCATCCTCGTTGTCAGGCAGGTATGGGCGAATCACCGCCGCAGGATCACGTAGCATTTGCTCGAGTCGGTCGAAAAAGAGCGCGTGCACGTGCGCGAGGTGACAGGCGTGTTCGTGAGCGGACCACCGGCCGGGAGCCGGTCGTCGCTTGAGCACAGCTTGAGGGACCTCACGGACGAGCGGCACCAGGATGTCCGGTGCACGGCGCAGCGCGTCAACGACGGCGACAATGCTGTTCAATGGTTGCGAACCCACGGGTCTGGCGGCCTACAGCGAATGTTGTGAACTCACTGCGAGAGCGGCGGCAGGATTTCAAGCTGAATAAACGGGGGCGTAGTACCGTAGGGGATTGTGGGAGTGGCGCCCGATAAGAGTCGGCTTTCAGCGCCTCGGACCGAGAAATCGAAGAAGGCTCGCGTGTACTCACGGATCGCCTTGAGGAGATCTTCCTGCGAACGCGCGCGCTCGGCCGCCGCTACGGGTGCGGCAGTCCAGAGCAACGGCGCATCACTGAATGACAGATGCGTCGCCCCATCGATCGTGACCAGGTAGCTCGACGCAACAGCGTTGCGAATGACTCGCCGCGCTCGCTTCTCGAGCGTGTCGCGATTCGTCGTCCAATCATGCGCCGACATTTTCCACTCCTTGAGCATCGAGTCTGTGGGCTCAGGACGGAATCGACGGAACATCATGAAAGGTTGGCTGAGGACACCGGCGACCGTATCGGCATAGGCGCCGCCATTCAAAAAGTTCCCGTCGTAGTTCAAGCAGCCTCGCAGACGAGGCTCTCGCTTGCATGCTTCCGCGGCAGCCAAGCCACCACGGGAGTGTCCGAATACGCCGACACGGGTCAGGTCCAACCGACCGCGAATGTCGCTGACCGGCGACCCAGCGTTTAGGCGCTCCAGTTGCCGCAGGGCGAAGAGAAGATCGAGTGCGCGCGCGTCCACGCGATTCCGACTTTGTGTCACACCATCTGCAAAGACAAACTCCGACGACGCCGCGACGCGTCCATCCGAGAGCCGAACTGGGAATCCGTCATAACTGGCGTCGACGCCGAGGACTACGAACCCGTGACTGACCAGATCCTCGATAATCGTAACGTACGATGTCGCACTCATTCCGCCGCCGGGGGAAAACAACAGGACAGGCAGCGGAGTCGCGCGGGCGTCGATCGGCGCGTTTGCAAATCCGTGCTGATGGAGTGACACCACTGTCGGGTAGCGCTGACGATAACCGGAGGGCAGAATCGACGAGTCCGGGACATACAATGCACGTGATCGCTGCGTTGCTGTGGCGGGATACCACAGGAAGGCGGCAACTTCTCGGCGATCGTCGAGCCGCTTGGTCATCGGCTCGGCACGACTTGAATCGATCCAGTGGAACGAGCGAAACCCGATCGATGCGGGTCCAGTCGGCGGTGGAAGCTCTGAGACCTGAGCCGGCACCGCGCGCGCAGAAATCGCGGCGAGCAATGCAAGCCGTGTGAACAGCTCGGCGATTGGTTTAACTGACCAACCTTGGCGCTCTTGCATTAAAGGCAGGTTCACTTCTCTTCGCTCCCATGATAGCGTCAAGGCCTGCCAGATAATAAGTAGCCACCTCGCGGGCAACAGGGGTCGTGCGCGCGATGCGTCTGCTCGAACTCTAACTCAGATTCTCTGATAGATGTACAAACAGCTGCCAAAGTCTTCACAGCGGACGCGAATTATCGGGTATACCTGCGGGCTCGCCGCCGGCGCAATCTGGGGCACCACCGGACCGTTGAGCACTGCGTTGTACGCGGAGGGTGCGGCAATTACAGCGGT
>JBJMOA010000113.1:0-14286 GCA_045803975.1 Gemmatimonadaceae bacterium | reverse complement strand
TTCTCGAGGTGACGCCGATAGGTAGGACTGTTGCGAAACAGCTCGCTGACGCCGAAGCGCGGCGTGAGTACACCGCTGCGTCGACCCGAGCGGATATCCTGGAAGATGAAGGGAAGCCACATCACGGGCACTTCGCCGATGTACAGCACCGCCGGTCGCGCGACCATGATGTTCTTTGAGACCATCTTGATCTGGCCAGAGCGGAAGTGGTAATCCGGGATCGAGTCATCGCAGCTCGTTATCGTCCCGTTCTTGACGTAAAAAGTCGTCTCGCGGCCGCGCGTCGTATCGCTCACGAACTGCGACTGCTGGAACGCGGTCGTCTTTCCGCCGACAATCCAGTTCTGACCCGTCTCGGCGATCGCTGTCGAAATGTTCGTCGCGACGCCGCGGTGCTGCTCGACGTTGTACGCCATTTCACCGCGCGCGACGACGTCGGCTGCCTGCTGCTGTGGGTCGCGGAGAACAACCGTGTCGCCACGGGCGACGATGATCTTGGTCGAATCGTTGAAGGTGATGCTGTCGCCGACGAGGACTGTCTGTTCGCGACTTACTCCCGCCTTCGTCACTGGCGCCACCGCCTTGTTCCCTTTGAGGGCAAGACTCCGCGTCTGCGCATTGAAGACGGCCTGATCCCCCTGATATCGGGTCGCGGTATATCCCGGCGTCGACATCAGCGCGCGCATCACGGAATCCGGCTCATTCCACTTGATCAATTCCCGTGCTTTCGTGGTGTCCCTCGCCGTGCTGTCCCGACGCAACGTATCAGCGCGCGTTCGAAGGGTGTCGCGCGTGCGGGGAGGAACCGTCCTAACCTGTGCGGTCAGGTCGCTGTGAGCGCAGAAGAGAAATGCGCCAACGCCGAGGAAAATGATGGGCCGTTTCAAGCGGAAGCGGTTGCGCTGCGATGAGCGGAAGAGGTTTCTGCTTCTCGTTCCGCCGCCCTTTTGTTTCGCTTGCGGTAAGCGAACTGAGCGACGAACACGCTCAGCTCATAGAGCAGATAAAGCGGAACGGCGAGGGCGAATAACGAGTAAGGGTCGGCACCTGGCGTGATGAACGCGGCCGCCACCAGACAGATGATGATCGAATGGCGTCGATACCGTGACAGAAACTGCGGTGTCACGAGCCCCAGAGCAGTCAGTGCCAGAATTGCAATGGGAACCTCGAAGACTACTCCGAACGCCAGGCACATGCTGATCGCGAAGTCGAAGTAATCGGTGGCCGAGATCATCGGGGTGAGCGCTGTGGACTCGATGCTCATGAGAAAGCGCAGCGTCAGCGGCAACACGATGAAATAGCTGAGCGCGATTCCACCAAGAAAGAGCACAACCATTGAAATCAGGACCGGCACCACTACTCGCTTCTCGTGTGCGTAAAGCGCCGGCGCGAGGAAACCCCAGATCTGCCCGACGATGATCGGCGACGCCAGGATGATCCCGAGCACGAGTGACGCGTTGAGAAGGATGTGGAACGACGTCCCAGGGTGCGTATAAATCAGCTTCTGCCCGTGCATGAGCGGCAAAATAGGGCGCTCGAGAAGCCGGATGATATCCAGCTTCGATAGCATCGCGAATGCGACGACGATTCCGACCATCACGGCGCCCGCGATCCAGAAGAGTCGCCTACGCAGCTCCTCCAGATGATCCAGAAATGGCATCTCGTGGCCAGGAGCTTCGCTCATACCACGACTCCGTGTTACCGAATCGACTGCAGACGCTCGTCGGCGAGGGCGGCCTCGTCCGAGCGCGGGAAGCGCTTGATGATATCCTGGAAAAGACGCTTGGCTTCCGCGGTCTTCTTCGCCGCTTGCAGCTGGAGGGCGCGCTTGTACATCGCGGTCGGCACGCGAGGCGAAGTTGGATACCTCGTAATCAACGCCGCGTACTCTTTGTCTGCTGCATCCGGATTGCGCTCGGCGGCGTACGCCTGTGCGGTATAGAACATCGCGTCCGGTACGAGGTCAGAGCGCGGATACTTCCTTATCAGCTCACTGAATGCGGCCCGCGCTGCGACATTCCCACCTTTCAGGAGCTGGTCGCGTCCAGCTTGCAACAGTTGGCCGGGTCCCGGGCTGCCATCAGCGGGGGTTTCGCCGGAACCTGCAGTGTCAACGCTCGCGGCCGCCGCCTGTGCACGTTTCTCCTCGAGCGCCGCCCGCATGTCGCGCAGTCTTTGCTCGCTCTGTCCGCTCAGGTCCTGGAGCTGCGAGATGTCCTCTTTCATCGCGGCGAGATCGGCTTCCGTCGCCGTTCGCAGCGAATTCACCCTCCGGCTGAGCGCGTTGATCGAATCACCGAGCGTTCGCACCGAGCGGCTCATGTCGACGAGGTACGCGCGTTGAACCGAGTCCGCGGCGTTCGAGCTTGCCCGTGTTCCCAGCACATCCTGCTGCAGGCGGTCGAGGTCCGACTTGGTGGCGAAGAAACAGCTAGCGCACGCCAATGGAATGACCAGCGCGAGCAGGGGCCTAACCCCACCCAATACTCTTTGCGCAGGGAAAGCGGGAAGCGAAGCTGATTTGATCATTGCGAGTACGTTCCTACTTCGGGGTTGGCGAGAATCGGCGACCATGCCGCCAACCTCGCGCCTTTGCTGTGCGTAAGCTGACGCGCACGGCCCGTCTCGGTGTCCAGAACCCATAACTGCTTTGTCCCGCTTCGCGAGGACGTGAAGACGATGTGCCGTCCGTCCGGCGCCCATGACGGATCCTCGTTCTCGCCCTCGCTCGTGAGCTGCTTCGGAACGCGATCACGCAAGTCGATCATCCAGATCTGGAAGTTTCCATTCTGCTGCTCGTACGCGACCGCGCGGCCATCCGGCGACCAGTCGGGGCTTGCCCGATAGCTGCGCACTCCTGGTTGATACGGTGTGAGCAACTGAACGTTCGAGCCGTCGGCATCCATAATATACACCTGGGGTGATCCCGACCTCCCCGAGATAAACGCGATCTGTCGCCCGTCCGGACTATACGATGGCGACGTGTTGTCCGAACCTCTGCCGATGCTGATCCGGCGTGGTCCCCCTGAATCGAGCTCGGCGAGAACGAGATCAGTTCCGTTGCCGGTTCCCTGAGCATAGAGGATCGCGCGTCCTCCGGGCTGATAGACCGGCGTGATGTTGAGCCCGGCGCGAATCTGACTGATGCGACGGGTGCGACCCGTGCGCACATCGAGTTCCTGGACTTGTGTCCCGGTATTGCCGAGTACGGTGAAGACGACAGTCTCGCCAGTCGGCGACCACGCAGGCGAAAGCGCCCCGCGCCCCGTGGTGATCGCACGCGTCTCGGCACCATCGCTGTCGACGATGCGAAGCTCACCCTCGTTTACGTAGGCGATGCGAGTCTGCGCGATGCCTCGCTTGCCGAAAACCCACTGCTCGATTTGATCGGATACGCCGTGTAGCGCAAAGCGCCAATCCCTGTCGCGCTGATCGAAGAGAAAATGCTCTGACTGCAATAGCTGCCCGCGCGACACATCATAGGCGGCAACGTGCAGTCCCTGGCTGGTCGGCGTCATCCGCACGAGGAGCGCGGCGCCAAACTTTGCGACGAGAGGAAAATTGATTTTCTCGCCCGGTGCCGGTACGAGCCCGCTGAGCGTCGATTGGTCGAGCGAGATAACCGTCATCCGATCGCTGTAGTCGAGATCGCGCTGCACGATCACCCGCAGCGAATCGTCATCATCATCTCGTACGGGCAGGACGATCACACCTGGTTTCGTGCCCGCCTCGTAATTGAGTCCAAGACGGACGCCCGGCGTCGTCGTCGTGTCCTGCGCGCGCGCGCCGGTGGCGAAGCCGAGGACACCCAATACCCCGAGAACTACAGCGGATACGCGATGCATTACTTCAAGAACTCCGGATCGAAGCTGAACACGACCGGGAGCGCATCGTCGCTAAACCCTGCGGGCAATGGTCCGAACGCGAGCGCGCTGGACGCGGCGTCGACTGCACCTTGAGCCTCGAGGTCAAAAGAAAAGTTTCCTGAGCGCCTGATGAATGTGATGTCCGACACTGAGCCATCGCGATGGATCAGAAATCTGACTTCTGCTTTGAGCCGTGCCGCTGGATTGCGCGGTTTGAACCTGATCGCTATCTGGCGAACGATGTTGTTGAGATACCCTGGAAACGGAAACTCGATCCCCTCGCTGCGCACCGTCGCAACGTCGGTTCCTTTGCCTCCTACGGGCCCGCCGCCCGCCTTCGGCGCGTCCGGCCTGGGCTTGGCTGTGGCCTTGGCGTCGGTCGTCGCGTTGGCTTTTGGGACCGTCTTCCCTTCCGTTGGCGTAGCGCGCGCCGGTGTCTTCGGTGCCGGTTTCGCCTTGGGAACGGGCATTTCCTTGACCGTTGACGGTGTCGCGCTCGGCTGGGTAACACCTCGCGTGGGCGTGCTCGGCTCGTTCCGCACTTCGCCAATGGCTCTCTCGCCCGGCGGAGCGGCGACAATGTTGACGCGATACATCGGCGGCAGGGCCACCTGCTTGCGCTCGCTCAGCGTGTTGAAGAGAAGCGTAGCGACTGCTGCGTGCAGAATCGCCGAGAGCATGAGCGGCGCGGTGAGTCGCGATCCACTCTGCCGGCCGGCCATCACCTCACCTCGGGCGGCTCGGCCACCAATCCAATATCTCCAACGCCACTTGCACGCATGATCGCGAGCACCCTCACCACCGATCCGTACGGGACGCGGTCGTCGGCGCGGAGATAGACACCGCCTGTGCCACGCCGCTGCGCCAGCGCCTTGAAGCTCGCGGAAAACTGGCTGTAGGTGAGACGCGCATCGTCGACGAAGATCGCGCCCGTCCGATCGACGGTTACAGTAAGTCCGCTCTTGGATTCGAGCGGCCGCGCTTGCGCTTTTGGCAGCGAGATGTCGACACCACCCTGCATCATCGGCGCGGTGATCATGAAGATGATCATCAACAACATCATCACGTCAATGAGACTCACGACGTTGATCTCGGCGTTGAGCGTGAGTCTGCCGCGGCCGCGCCCACGTCTCGCCATTAGATCATTCCCTCTCTTACCATCAGGGCGATGAGCTCGGAGCTGAAGCTTTCGAGCTCGCCCTCGATCTTGTTCAGGCGCGCGGCGAAAATGTTATACGCGAACACGGCCGGAATTGCGACACTCAGTGCCGCGGCTGTTGCAATCAGCGCTTCCGCGACACCGGGCGCGACCGCGCCAATGTTGCCCGAGCCTTTTGAGGCAATACCAACGAACGCGTCGATAACGCCCAGCACTGTCCCCAGAAGGCCGATGAGCGGGCTGACGGACCCGATTGTCGCGAGTGATGGAACCCACCGGCCTAACCGGTCACGCTCCGATGTCGTCTCGGCGTCGAGCACGAGCTGGAGCGCTTCGACCTGAGCGCTGCTGAATCGGGCAGAGCGCTCCGATGTTCCTGAGAGGGCGGGCGTGGTCTCTTCGATGAACCGCATCGCGCGCTCCATGATCGTCGCGGGCGGGCCGTTGCTGCGACGCGCGATTTCGGCGGCGCTTGCCACCGAGCGCGCACCAGCGAACTCGTGCGCAAACGAATGCGTGATGCGCGCGGCGCGGCGGAGCTCGTACCACTTCGCGAAGATGATTCCCCAACTGATCAGCGATAGCACGACGAGAATGAACAGTACGATTTTCGTCGCGCCGGTGGAGTTCGTGACCAGCTCCATCGGCGAGCTCGGTATCGCCTGAGCGGCTTGCAAAAAAAAGACGGCGCTCAAGGCCCCGCTCCTGTCGTTCGCGCCGCAAACCAGTTGTACGTCTGGGCCAATCCATCGCGCAACGACACTTCCGGTACCCAGCCGAGCTCAGACTTCGCCTTGGCCACGTTTACGAAAGACTCTTGCTGCTCACCAGGCCGGTGCGGCGCAAATTCAATCGGCGTTTTGGTCCCCGCTGCTTCCTGGAGCAGACTGGCGATCTCGAGCACACTCGTGCCAACACCGGTTCCGATGTTGAACGCACGCGCATCGAGACGTCCCTTTTGGGGCAGAGGACTCGTTGCGGCCAGCCACACCGATCGCGCGACGTCGCCCACATAGACATAGTCTCGCGTTTGTCGGCCATCCCCAAAAACGGTCAGCGGACGGTTATCGAGAATCCGTCCGCAGAAGATCGCCACCACGCCTGCTTCACCGTGGGGATCTTGTCGAGGTCCGTACACGTTTCCGAAGCGCACTGCTACCGAGTCCATTCCATGTACGCGGCCGTAGTACGCCAGATAATACTCGATGCTGAGTTTTGCGATTGCATATGGCGATTCCGGATCCTTGGGATACGTCTCAGCGTTTGGCGGCGTGTTGAAGTCTCCATACAATACTCCGCCAGTCGATGTAAATACGACGCGCGTCCTCGCCCCGCTTGCACGCAACGACTCCATCAGGTTCAGCGTGCCGAGGATGTTGATGGTGGCGTCGTTGACAGGATCTGCGACGCTCTTGCGTACATCGATCTGTGCAGCGAGATGCGCGACTACGTCGAACTTCTCGTTTTTTACGAGACCAGCGAACTCGGAAGAGTTTACTCCGACCTGATGAAAGCGTGCCTGCGAAGGAACGTTTTCGCGCTTTCCGCTTGCGAGGTCGTCGACGATCACGACCTCGAAACCTTTGTCGAGAAAGAGATCCGCTACATGTGAGCCGATGAATCCGGCTCCGCCCGTCACGAGGACTTTAGGCAATGTCGGACGCTTCTCCCTTCTTCACATCGTCGCTCAGCTTACGGTCCAACGCGAACAAGTAGCGCGCAGCGTCGACAACGCCAAGCCCGCGCCCATTCGCGGCAGCAGCTTTCAGCCGAACGCTCGGCTCGTGCATGAACTTGTTCATAAGCGACTTTGAGAAGCTTTCGATCGCTTCTGCCTGCTCCGCTGTTAACGGACCGAGACGGCGAAACGCGGCCGCGAGCTCGGCACTTCTAACCCTGTCCATCTCCTCGCGGAACTCGCGGACGACCGGAACTGCCGCCAAACCCGCGACCCAGTCCCAATATTTTTGCACTTCGCCGGCAATGATCTCGCGCGCAGCCGGGACATCTTCGCCGCGCTGTTCCAGGTTCGCCGCGGCGGCTGCGCGCAGGTCGTCGAGGTCATAAAGAAAAACATTGTCGAGCTCACCGACTGCCGTCTCGACGTCGCGCGGAAGCGCGATATCCAGAACGCAGAGGGGGCGGTCGCCCCGCGCGGCGATCGAGGCGCGAACGCGGTCCACGGTGACGACGGGAACGGGCGAAGCAGTCGAGCAAATCAGTACGTCGACATCCCGAAGCGACTCCCAGCACTGATCGTAGTGCATCGCCGTTGCGCCGTGACGCTCAGCGAGCGCCTGTGCACGTTCGTGGGTGCGATTGGCGACGATTGCGACGCGCACCCCTTCGTTCAACAGACACTCGAGAGCGATCTCGGCGACGTCGCCAGCGCCGAGTATCATCGCACGGCGTCCACCAAGGCCACCGAAAATCTTTTTCGCGAGCTGAACTGCCGCCGAGCTTACCGAGGCCGCACCACGGCCGATTCCCGTCTCCAGTCTTGCCCGTGATGCGGCCGTCAGAGCGGCTTGGAACATTCGATTTAGAATCGGGCCGGACTCGGCGCGGCCTTCCTCCCACGCCTCTCTTACCTGTCCGTGAATCTGGGCTTCGCCAAGGATCATGGAATCGAGACCGGCAGCCACGCTGAAGAGATGCGAAGCAACCTCGCGATCGTGCCGCACGTACAGAAATTGGGCCGCGTCGCTGCCAAGCCGATCCGAGAGAAGCGCGGAAATCGACTGCAACGCGTCACCATGATCTTCGACGGCGTAGACCTCCGTGCGGTTGCACGTCGAGAGGGCGACACCTTCGCGGATCACGCCGTCGTGTCTCAGCCGGCCGATTGCCTCGGTCGCCTCGCGCGGCCTGAACGCCACTTTCTCTCGCACTTCTATGGGTGCGGTAGCGTGGCTGATGCCCGCGACGACTATCGCCACGAGTCCATCCTGTTCGCGAACGAGCCATCCTCAACGGACGTGCAGAAATCTTCCCCGATCAGCTTCGGGGCGGCGGTTTTCCATTCGTCGGCGTTCGTGCCGCTGAGACGCGTACGGAGCCCGCGCAATGCCGATACAGCGCGTCCATAACGGGCATCGAAGCGCTCCGCGATAGCATCGCGGATCCGTGCGGCGGCGCTGGGCACGCCACCGGACGAGACGCCGATTGTTATTTCACCCGAACGGTGCAACGCCATCGTATGAAAGTTTCCTTCGTCGGGATGATCGGTGATGTTGACGAGCTTACCACGCGCATGCGCGTCGACAGCGATTTGGGCGTTCACTTCGCGCGAATCCGTGGCGGCAATTACGACGGTCGCGCGATCGAGATGCTCAGCGCGGTACGACTCGCGGACGATGGTTACTTGCCGGAGCCGTTCCGCTTCGGCGAGATCCGCCGTAACTAGCGGCGAGATGACTCGCACCGACACTCCTGCATCCGCTAGCGTCCGAGCCTTGCGAGCGCCTACAGCGCCACCACCGATGACGACGGCAGTGATCCGCTCACCGTGCAACGCGATCGGGAAATCACTCATAGAAACTGACCGCGGTTGAACGACGCCAGGCGGAAAACCACATAAAGCGCGATCACGCTCGCAAACGTTACCGCCGACATTAGCGCGGCACGGCGCGCCTGCCAGCCGCGAAGCATCCGGCCCAATGCGAGCGCGCTCACACCAATCCATGCGCCCATGCCCCAGATGATTTGCGGCAAGACGAGCGCGCGATACTGGAACGAATACGCGGCTGCGAGCGCCAGCCCGAGCGTAAGGCCGAGGAATCCGGCGATCGACGCGAGATGATTTACGCGATCGAGGGTGTCCAGCGGCGGAAAGAATCTGAAGATGGCGCCAAAGTGCGCCGACTTTAGCTCGCGTCGCGCAACGAGGTACATTGCTCCGGCGGCGGCCGCTGTCCCATATGCCGCGATTCCCGCGAAGCTGAGGACAATGTGCAGGCTCAGCCAAACGGCGCGCGCGCCCGCCGGCTCGAGGAACGGACGCAACCCGGCGAGATTGCCCGCCATCGTGACGAGCGCCGCGACGGGCGCGGCGATCAAAGCAAGGCTGACCTCTCGCGCGAGGCTTTCGACGACCACCAGGGACAGCGCCAGAACTAACCCGGCGAACGACAGGCCGGGTCCAAGCCCGGTCAGAGATGCAGCGCCCGACTGTTTCGCGAGGCTGGCGAGGGCAAGGGCGTGAGCGGCGATCCCAAGGGCCAGAGCGACAACAACACCAGATACCGGCGCCTTGACGCGTCGCGCGAAAGGCAGCGCAGCGACCGCGGCAGCGGCGAGGTAAAACGTGACGGCGAGGAAGTGGGCGATCGCAATCATCTGATCGCCTAATTTAATTCCCCGCCGTGCTTTAGCCCATGTTAGGGGGCGAGCATCTTGCCGGTCAGTCGCACCGGCATTCCGTCGCGGATTGTCGGCTGCGTCTGCCGCACGACGATCGCGGTTGATGCGTACGGCGTGACGCGCACCACCTGCGCGACAGCAGCAGCCACAGGCGGCGCCGACCTGTCGTCGTCTCTTCCAATGGAGTTGTCGACCAGCGTCACCTCGTCACCGAGCTGAATTCCCGTCTTGGAGTTTGGTGATATGAGCAGGTAGTGACCGATCGACGGCAGCACCGGCTCATCGTGGACGTAGACGACTTTCCCGCTGGTTCCACCAATCACCGGGGAGAGCGTCGTGCCTGAAGGGTACGGAATGTCGGGGGCGGGAATCACTCGCTGATCAAGCCTTATCTCGCCGAACTGCTTGACGATGCGAACTATCGGGCGCCGAGCCGACGGAACGCTCTCCACGCGCAGAATCCCGGTCGGGATGACAACCTGGCCGTTGTCGCCGAGGTCCGGGCCGAGTACATACGACATGTATTCGTCGCCCAGGCGCGCAACGCGGCCGCGCGGCAACTCGAGATAGAGATCGTCGTTGATCTGGTATCTGGACTGAACGATGGTTGTCTTTATTCCGGGCCGATCGACGCTGGAGACGAGTCTGCCTGCATCCCTGGGTCCGCCGCTGCGCTCCGCGTAGGGCGCGGCCTGTATCTCGCCTCGGCGAACTGCGCCGGCGCGGGACCGACCGAGAACATCCGTGCTCTGAAGCGCTGCAGCCGCGCGGCTCATTGGCGACGCGAAGACTGTGAGATCGGATCGTCCGTCGCCCACCTGCGCCTGCGGCGCCTGCTGGAATCCGGTTGTCGCGACGTGCGAGACGATTTCGCCCGCGCTATCGGCGCGCGCCAGCGCGTCGGATCTGACTTCGTGTCCCCAGATGCGGATGACTTCGCCTGGGTAGATCCAATGCGGGTTCTCGACGACGTCGGTATTGCGACGGAAGATCTCGGGCCACCGGAAGGGATCCTTGAGGTACGCCTTTGCCAAATCCCAAAGCGTGTCGCCTTTCTTGACGACGTGTCTTACTTCCTGGCCCGTGTCGCCAGCCATGACGAGGTTGTTCGTCGTATCCGTACGGACGGGTCGAACCGTATCGGGAGTGGTCGGGACCTGGGCGAACGCGCGGTTGGCGCCAATCGTCAAAGGAACCAGGAAGGCGCCGAGCGCGACGGCGCGAACGAGGGATCTCGTTGCCATTGTTGGCGATAACTTGGGGAAAAGACCGATCACGCGTGCTCCGGGAACAGACGGAATAACAGGACCCCGCGCGAGGCGGGTCAAGCATTTGACGGGTGCCGCCTTGGAAGGTCACGTTTCGGACCTGGATGCATAAGCGGCCCCTTGAGGGGGCCGCTCGAAACGATCTCACCCCCGCAGTTAGAAGGGCAGATCGTCGTCCGTCTCTTCGAGTGCGCCCGGAAAATCCTCGAAGTCCGCGCCGCCCGTCGCAGCAGCGCCAGCCTTCGCGCCAGCCGTTGCCGGGGCTCGGCTCCTTCCCGCACCCTCGCCATCAAAGTCGCCCGACGCCGCACGTCCACCACCCAGCATCAGCAGCTCGCGAACGTTGATCTCGGTGCTGTACCGAGTCTGATTCTCCTTGTCCTGCCACTGGCGGTACTCGATGCGTCCCTCGACGTAGATCTTGTCGCCCTTCTTACAGTATTTCTCGACGACGTCGGCGAGCCCAGTGCCCTTGGTATTCCACACCACGCACCGGTGCCATTCCGTCTTCTCCTGCTTCTCACCATTCGGCGAATTCCACTGCCGGCTCGTGGCAAGGGAAAATGTCGCGACCCGGTTGCCGCCCGTCGTCGAGCGGACCTCGGGGTCGCTGCCCAGATTTCCGATCAGCATCACTTTGTTCAGACTTCTGCTCACTGTGCCTCCTGGCGAGAGTTCGTTCCCGCCCAGAATAGTATAGATGGGGTGGCGACCCCGAGCAAACCAACGATTTCACCGGTCAGCAAAACTTCCCGCCGATCTTTCTTTATCGCCTTCGACCACTTCCAGAACTCTTCGCATCACCAGCGCGTCTTCGACTGGACGCCGGTAGTAGTTGCGCCGGCGACCGATTTCGACGAATCCGCGTGAGGTGTAAAGTCCGCGCGCCGCGGAATTCGATTCACGAACCTCGAGAAATGCCGTTCGTACTCCGCGTGCCCCAAGCTCGATGAGCACAGCGTCCAGCATCTGCCCCGCCAGCCCTTTGCCCCGCGAATTCGGCTCTACGGCAACGTTGAGAAGCTCGGCGTCTTCGCCCACCGCGAAGGCAATCACGTACCCGACAATCTCGTTGTCGGGTGGTTCAACCATTACCTGAAAGATAGCAGGATGACCGGGGAGCAGGCGTCGAAAGGATTCCTCGCTCCACGGATCGGCGAAGGAGGAGCGCTCGATCTGGACGACGGCGTTCAGATCGGATTCTGTGGCCGGCCTGAGAAGAGCAGTCATGTCGTCAGTTTTCGCCCATGCGTGGCTTCCCAGCGCACCTGCGCCTCGGCGAGCCGACCGTAATCCGGTTCCCAAGATGCCAAATCGACCGGACCAGCCTCGATTATTGTTTCGAGCAGCGGAGCGACACCGCGTGCGTGTGGATGCGCGTCGATCTGCTGGCCTGGTCCGACCACCTTGAGCGCCCGTTCGGCACCTGCGAGCTCCTGCAATCTTTGCGCGGTGATTATGGAGGGCGGCTCGGTTTGAACGCCCGCAATTGCGCGGTCTGCGTGCTGGTCAGGTGATCGAATGCCGTCGACTGGGAGCGGCGACAACCACGGCGGCACAAAGATTCGCGCCGCGTAGAATTCGCCACGCATGGCGTCGAGCACGGATAGATATTCCCCCGAGGGGAGGGGCGGTTTTGCGCCGGCAACCGTGAGCAAAAGCGACGACACGGCGTACAATTCGACCCCAAACCCCGCCGCTAAACCCTTCGCTACGGATCCCGCCACGCGCAAACTCGTAAAACTGCCGGGGCCCGACCCGCATACAATCCGTCCAATCTCGCCGCGCGCAACTCCGACTTCCCGCAAACAATCGGCGATCGCCGGCATCAGTCTCTCACCCCGCCCCGCGCGCGGCGGCGTCCCATCCTCTTCCTTGAGCGTCCGCTCAGCGACGACGCGCGCTCCGCGTAGGAGCGCAACACTCCCCTCGTACGTCGAACCATCAATCGCGAGCGAGTAGCCGTCGGTCGTCATGCGTGCCCAGTTGCGTCGTGTCTCTGCCCTTCGCTCTTCCCCTTCCCCCTTCCCCCTTCCCCCTTCCCCATCATCCAGCAAGCAGAATCCGCCGCGTCGGATCCTCTGGCAGATAGTCCAGATCGATCGACAGATGATCCTCCGGAAGTCTCGCACCGGCGCGCTCCGGCCATTCGACCAGCACCAACGACCGCGAGCTCACGATCTCATCCCACCCAAGATTGGTGAGCTGATCGGGAGAATCGAGACGATATAGGTCGATGTGAAAGACCGGCGATTTGGGCGCGCGATATTCCTGGACGAGCGCGTAAGTCGGACTCGTGATCTCTTCTCGTACGCCGTAGCCGCGACAAATCGCCTGCGCCAGGGTCGTCTTCCCGACACCGAGCTCGCCCGTCAGAGTGACGATGAGCGGCGGCGTGATCGATTTTCCCAGCTCTTCGCCCCAGTGCCGCAGCTCGCTTTCGGTAAGCTTGAGATGTCCCTTGCTGGCCCGCGGCGGAACGAGGTGACGATGAGCGGGCATGCTAGCGGCCGTGGAGGCCCGCCAGTGATCCTCGACTTTCCTGACGCCCTGCCTTCGCTTTCACCTCGAAGAGCTCATCGCGCAGACGCGCCGCGGTCTCGAAGTCGAGGTTCGTCGCGGCTTCCCGCATCTGCGCCTCGAGATCGGCAATGAGTGCGGGCAGATTGTCCGCCCCGTAATGCGCGGCGGATTCGGCGACACGCCTACCCCGCTCTTTCTCTCTTTCCTCGCTCTCACTGCGCGCGTCCGCTACACGCGTGATGAACCGAACCTGGTCGACACTCTTCTTCACGCTGATCGGGGTGATCCCATGCTCGATGTTGTACGCACGCTGAATCTCGCGACGACGATGGGTCTCCTCGATGCAGCGCTGCATCGCGCCGGTCATCTTGTCGGCGTAGAAGATCGCGCGCCCACTGAGATGTCGGGCCGCGCGACCGACCGTCTGAATCAGAGAGCGATCGCTGCGCAGAAATCCTTCCTGGTCCGCGTCCAGAATCGCGACGAGCGAGACTTCAGGAAGATCGAGACCTTCTCTCAAAAGATTGATTCCAATCAGCACGTCGAACTCGCCGAGCCGTAGCCCGCGGACGATCTCCATGCGCTCGATCGCATCGATGTCCGCGTGCATGTAACGCACGCGCACGCCCATCTGCTGCAGGTAATCGGCAAGGTCTTCCGCCATGCGCTTGGTGAGCGTCGTCACCAGCACACGCTCGCCGCGACGCTCGCGGATGCGAATCTCGTTCAGTAAGTCGTCAACCTGACCGCGCACTGGCCGAACCTCGATCTCGGGGTCGACGAGACCAGTCGGGCGAATGATTTGCTCGACGACTGCGCCCTCGGACAAACGCAGTTCCGTCTCCGACGGTGTCGCGCTGATATTGAGCGCGCGCGGTGTCAACGCCAGAAATTCGTCGAACATCAACGGCCGGTTGTCCAGCGCGCTCGGCAGACGGAAACCGTAGTCGACGAGCGTCAGCTTGCGCGCGCGGTCGCCATTGAACATGCCGCCGATCTGCGGCAGCGTGACGTGCGACTCGTCGACGACGACGAGGAAGTCGTCCGGGAAGTAGTCGAACAGACACGCCGGCCGCTCGCCGCTCGCGCGCCCCGAGAGATGCCGCGA
>JBJMOA010000112.1:0-21028 GCA_045803975.1 Gemmatimonadaceae bacterium | reverse complement strand
CGCAGACCTGGACGGCCACTGCGTCTCACTCGCAGTCGTCGAAGACCTGCTCCAACGCAACTGGCGCGATCGTCTGCAGCTAATTGCAGGAGCGTGAATACGAGAAACGGAGCGTCGAAAGACGCTCCGTTTTTCTTTTGTATGACTTGCGATAGGGAAAGTAATCGGTGTTGCGTGCGCGGACTTAATGACGGACCTGAATCGTTATCGCCTATGGTAGGGGATGCAGAGAACAACCCGAGGGCGCGGTCATACGCTGGTCGAAGTCATTATCGCGCTCCTTGTATTCTCAGTTGGCGGGCTCGCGCTGGCTGCGTCTAGCGCTGTGGTCGCTCGCGCGATGTCCAGTAACAGCGAACGGGAGAGAGCGGCACGAATCGCATTGAGCAAGCTCGAGCTGATCAAGTCCCGATGCTCGACCGCCACCAGCGGCAGCGAAGTAATCGAGCACATGCAAGTCGACTGGACCGTCAGTCACGGACCGTCGCTAGCCATCGCGACCGCGTCCGTCCGTTGCCTTCCTCCACTGAAATGCGCTGAGAGCTACCGCGCGGTGCTCTCGTGCCAAGCTTGATCAACACTAGAAGGGGCCTTTCGCTAGTGGAGATCGTAGTGGTGATGGCGATCGCCGGGCTGTTCGGAGGTACCATTGCTGTCACGCTCAATCGCCAACAACGTTTCTACAGAGGCGCGGCGGAGCTCCATTACGTGCGCGAGAGCGTGCGTGACGCAATGGAAGTGTTGTCCATTGACATCCGCGGCATGTCGGTCGCGGATACGGTCGGGATTCGCGCGGATTCGGCGGTCGAGTTCTTTGCCAACATCGGCGGCTCCGTGGTATGCCAGATCGCTGGCAACGAGACCGGCCTCCCGGCCGCGCAGTCGTCGGCGAATTCGCTGAGCTCCTTCTGGATCGAGCCCGACACCGGAGACCTCGCAATGTTCTACGACAGCGGCCCTGAACAATGGAAGCCGCACCGCATCGCGGCGTTCGCCTCACGGGCGTTGACGTCCAGTTGTCCCCCCGTCTCGGGCATGTCGCAGCAATCCGCGACAGATACGGTGGCCCGCGCATTTGTCGTCACTCTCAGCGCGCCTTTGGAAAGCGGGATGAAGGTCGGATCGCCCGTTCGTTTCCTGCGGAGAGTCAGATATAGCCTGTACCGTGCCGGCGACGGCGATTGGTATCTCGGATACCGTCGCTGCAGCGCGATCGGGCCGTCCTCCTGCGCCGCCGTCCAGCCGATAAGCGGACCCTATCGAGCGTATAGCCCTGACCCGCGTTCCACCGGGCTCCTATTCGAGTATTTCGATGCCAGCGGCGACAGGCTTCCTGCCCCGGCATCCGCTCCCGCGCTCGCGCGCGTGGACATCACCGCGCGTAGTGAGAGCGCGGACCACCTTCCGTTCGGTTTCAAATCGAGCCGAATCTCCGATTCAGCGAAGGTCTCCGTCGCCATCCGTAACGGCGGCTGATCGTGCGCACTCGGAGAGGCTACGTGCTCGTCGCGGCCCTACTCGCGATGGTGCTGATCGGCGCGCTCGCTGTCGCTGCGACCTTTGCCACAACCGAAGACACGAAAGCGGGTGCGGCGGGCGTTGCCCGGGATCGAGCTTTGAACGCCGCCGAGTCCGCGATCGCGATGGTGGTGGCGCAGCAAGTCGGGGTTCTGCCCGTTTCTATCGGGATAACCGGAGCGACTTCGACTTCGGTAGGCGGACTCGATGTTCCGACGACAGTCTACCTCACGCGTCTTGATTCGACGGTCTATTCGATCGTTGCGGAGGCGGTCGCCGATCGTTCTCAGTCGGGAGCACGACGTCGAATTGGTGTCTGGGTGAGGGTGCATCAGCGCGAGGATGGTTCGATAGCTATCGATCCGATTCCGGAACGACCGTGGTCCGAGCTTTTCTGATTTAGGGAAAGCGTTGATAGTAGCAACGTTACTTTCGCGCCAATTGAATCGTGTCTTAGTTCGAACGATTGGTGACGGACCCTGAAGGCAGAAGTGCCACGTGGTTGGTCTCATCGTACATGCAGGCAAACAGGGTTCTTAGGATTTCACGCCTCAAGATCTAGAAACAGTGCGGCGCCGGCCTGAGTAAACCCCTTCTTTTCATTCAAGGGCCGCGATGGCGTTATTTGGCCGGAAGAAGACTACCGTAGGGCTCGACATCGGATCAGGCCTGGTCAAGGTCGCCGTCGTCGATCACTCGAAGTCTACACCAGAACTGGTCAAGGTTGCGATCACTCCGCTACCCGACGATGCAATCGTCGAGGGCGAAGTCATGGATCCCCATCTGGTCTCCGACGTCATCCGCACGACGATGGAAGCCGTCGACGCGAACATGAAGACCGTGGTCGCTGCGGTCGGCGGGCGCGATGTAATCATCAAACGCATCAAGACCGAGCGCGTAAAGGAGCAGCAGGCGCGCGAGCTAATGCGCTGGGAAGCCGAGCAGCACGTTCCCGATGTGGACTCCGTCGAGCTCGATTTCCAGATCCTCGAGGAGAACGGGAGCGCCAACCGCGACGAGATGAGCGTATTGCTCGTTGCCGCGAAGCGCGACCTCGTCGAAGCGAAGCTGCGCATCCTCTCCGAGGCGGGCATCACGCCCATGGGAATGGACGTCGACGCCTTTGCGCTGCACAACGCGTTCGAGGTGAATTACCCGTCCGCGATGAGCGGGGCAGTCGGGCTCGTTAACATCGGGCATGAAGTGACCAACATCAACATTCTCGACGATGGCGTACCGATTCTCACCCGCGATCTGCCGGTTGGAACGCGCCGCCTTCGCGAAGACCTACAGCGCGAGCACGGTCTGTCGGCGGCTGATGCTGAGGCTCTTATTAGAGGCTATGACCGGTCCGCGCAGCTCGATTCGGTGATCGCTGCACGAACTGAAGAAATTGCAACCGGCCTCGAGCGCGCGATCGCGTTCCTCGCGACGTCGCTCAAGGGCGACGGACAGATGAAGGCCGTGTATACCTGCGGCGGCGGGTCGCGCACGCCAGGTCTTACAGAATCGCTTGGGCAACGGCTCAAGAAGCCCGTGGAGCTCGCCAATCCTCTCGCCACTATGTCGGTGAGAGAAGGCGCTCTGGAGTCGCTGGTGACCGACGAGGTCGCGCCTCTCCTGATGCTCTCCATCGGTCTTGCTCTCCGTAAGAACTGACCCCGGAGCATAGACACCATGATTGAAATCAATCTCCTTCCCGGGGACGGCAAGAAAAAGCGGCGCGCGAAAACGACGACCGCCACGAAGTTTGAGTTCAACCTCAAGCCTCCTGCATGGCTCGCCGGGCTTACTGAAGGCATCACCGACAAGTACATGCTCGGCGCCATTGGCGCAGCTGGATTGTCCGGCGCGCTCATCGTCCTGATGTTCATCAGCCAGACCGCCCGTGCGGCGCTGCTCGATGCGCGCGAGACGAAGGCCGTCAAGGATTCCGCGCAATACAGTGCCGTTCTCAACGCGAAGGCCAGAGCAGAAGCCACGCGCGATTCGCTCTATCAACAGATCGCGATCATCAAGTCGATCGACGATTCGCGCTATATGTGGTCGCACCTGATGTACGAGATCAGCAATGCGCTGCCGCAATACACCTGGCTGACAGAAATCACGCAGACCAGCCAGCCGCGCAGCGTCGCGATGGCCGATACCACCGCCAAGAAAGCTCCGGCGGCGGACAGCGGCAGCAACGCGAAGTCACCGCGCGAGCGGGCGGCCGAGCGCGAGCGTGAGAAGAAGCTCCGCAGCGATTCGCTTTTCGCCGCTGCCAAGGAAGTGAAGTTCAAGCTCGTTGGCCGGACTGTAGACATTCAGGCGCTCACGCGCTTCATGAAGTCGCTCGAGGCTTCCCCATTCATTCAGAACGTCCAGTTGTCGCGGTCGGATCTGGTGCAGGCGGAAGGGAAGGAAGTAACCGAGTTCACGCTCGAGGCGGAGACGCAGGCCCCGCCCATATTCGCAATCAAGACGGTTCCACTCGTAGTCTCGGCGGTGCGTTAATGGCTATCGGCGCGAACATGACCAAACGCGAGCAATCGCTGACCGGAATCGGTCTGGCGGCGGTAATGCTCCTGCTTGCTTACTGGTACTTCTTGTACAAGCCGAAGGCGGCTGAACTTTCGCTGGTCCAGGTGCATGTCGACTCGCTCGACAAGAAGAACCAACAGGCCAAGGCGGACATCGCTCAGGGCAGTCTTCAGAAGCTGAAGGCGCAGTCTGCCGAGTATGCGCAGAGCCTCAAGGTGATGCGGCAGCTCGTTCCTCGGAGCAATGAAGTTCCAGCGCTCCTCGAGGACATTTCAACTGCTGCTCGTCGCGTCGGACTCGACCTTGCGACGGTCGAGCCGATGCCGGTGCTGCAGGGTGAACAGTTCGATACTTACCGATACAAGCTCGGAGTAATTGGCGGATACCATCCTGTCGGCCAGTTCCTCAGCAACGTCGGATCATTGAACCGCATCATCGCGCCAGTCACGATGGAGATCAGGCTGCGTCCAATTGTCGACAAGACCAAGGCGCGTCTCCGCAAGGGCGAGTCCGTTATAGACACAAAATTCCTGGTGCAGACCTACGTCGCCCGGACAACGCCATACGCTCCGCCATCAGCGGTTAAACAATGACGCGACCACTCTCTTTCGCTCTGATTCTCGTCGCCATAGTTGCCGGCGGCGCGTCGGCGCAGGTGCGCGCGCAGGCAGCATCGCGTCCGAATCCAAACAATGCAGTGAAGCCGGCGCCCAAGACGTCCGCTGCCGAAACCAAAAAACCCGATGCGTTGCCTCTTCCCACGCCCGCCCCTGATACCGGGGCGAGAGTGCTGATCAACCGCGAAATCTTCCAGTACGATGGTGGCAGTCGGCGGGACCCATTTGTGTCGCTGCTTACGACGTCCGACCTCAAGCCGCTGCTCAACGATCTGAAACTCGTGGGCGTCGCGTACGACCCACGTGGCCAGAACTCTGTTGCGGTTTTGAGAGATGTCACGTCTAAAGAGCAGTACAAGGTCAGAGTTGGTCAGACGATTGGTAGAATGCGCGTCGCGGCCATCCAGCCTAAAGCAGTGATTTTCACGATCGAAGAGTTCGGTTACAGTCGCCAGGAGCTTCTGCCGATAGCGCCGCCCGATTCGACTAAAATGAGGCCCCGTCAATGAGCTTGTTGAAGGCGCTGCCAGTAGCGGCGCTCCTGTTCCTGCCCACGTCGGCTGCAACCGTTCACTCAGTCAGCGTCGTCCCGTCCTCCGGGAAGGCTGAAGTGGTGATCGGGGTGAACGCCGCTGTGGAAGTCCAGGACTTCACGCTCGACGCGCCCGCCCGGGTAGTGGTCGACCTGAAGGGAGCCACGCTCGACATGTCGCACCGCAGCTACGACAGGGTAGCGCGCGGCGGCATCATCAATATTCGCTATTCGCAGTACCGCCCCAATATCGTCCGCGTCGCCATTGAGCTGGACGCCAAGCATCCATATGAAGTGAGCCGGGGCGACGGAGAGATCCGCATCGCCATTACCGGCGGCAAGACTACCGATTACACCTCATGGTCCGCGGCGCCGTCACGCAAGGCGTATGTTGCCGCTCCGACTCCGCCGCCAGTCCGCAAGACGGCAGTCGCTCCGCGCAGGACCGTCGTAAGCCCCGACGTAACGACAGTTGCGTCAGAATCGACGCAGTCTGCGATCAAGAGCTCTCCTAAAGTTGTGGCGCAAGTTGAGACGTCGGCGCCAATCGACATACAGGATGATCCAACGCCGCCCGCATCGGAGCCGGCGCTGCCCAGAGCGACGTCGACGTACGATCGCCCGGTAGCCCTCTTCTCACAGGTCCAGCAGTCGCAGCAGCCGCCGATCACCGTCACTTTCCAGGACACTGACATTCGCGACGTCATCGCTTCGTTCGCGGCATTCTCGGGTCGCACGATCGTGGTCGGGAAGGATGTCTCGGGAACCGTGACCGCCGAAGTCCGCAATCAGCCGTGGGACGTCGCGCTGCGCGCGATTCTGCAGGGCCAGGGACTCGCCGCGTCAGAAGATGCCGTTTCAGGCATCATCACCGTCGACAGCTACGCAAACATTCTGAACCGTCAGGCGTCTGAGCCACTTCAGACACAGCTCGTCTCGATCAACTACGCGCGCGCCTCGGCGCTCGTGCCGACGATTCAACAGCTGCTGCAGAAGGATTGCCCACAAGTGCAGTCGAGCGGCAATGTCGTCAACAATGCGCGTCCAAGTTGCGTCGCGCGCGGCCTCGTCGCCGCTGACAGCACTACCAACACTTTGATCATCACCGAGACGGCCACCCGTCTCGCCGACGTTCTACAGTACGTGCGCAACCTCGACGTCCGCACGCCGCAGGTTGGCATCAAGGCGAAGATCATTTTCGTCAACAGAACGAATATCGAAGACATCGGGCTCTCGTACGATCTCGGTACGGGTACCGATCAGTTCTTCAGCCAGCTTATCAAGCGTCCCGATCCCTCGACGCTCAAGCCAATCGACACCAACGGCGACGGAGTACCCGACGCTCTCGGCGGCGGCACGCCGTTCCAGGGTGACCGCGTCCTCCTTGGCGGCAACGCGCTTTCGGCGATTGCCAACGCCAACGCGCGAGTCGTAAACCCGGCGCTTAGCGTCGTGTTCTCGACGGCGCTCGGCAAGTTCCAGCTCACCAGCTTCCTCGACGCGCTTCAAGAAGTTCGTCTCGCCGATTTGCAGGCGGAGCCGAGCATCGTGACGCTCGACAACAGACAGGCATCGATCCAGGTTGGACAGGAAATCCCAATCAGGGTGCTCGACGCAGGAACCGCGAATCTCACTGGCGGCGCGAACCCGAACGCAGCGCCGCGCGCCACGGTGCAGATGAAGCAGGTCGGTATCATCCTTACCGTTACTCCGCACATCACCAACAACCGTCAGATCCTGCTGCTGTTGCACGCCGAGAACTCGGACGCGCAGCTGGCGTCGTCGGACGTTGGATTCATCTTCGGCAAGCAGTCGGGTGACACACAGCTGCTCGTCGGCGACGGCGAAACTGCCGTGATCGGCGGATTGACTGTTACACAAGCCACTCAGTCGAAGCAGGGAATTCCGTTGCTCGTCGATCTGCCAATCATCGGCAGGCTGTTCGGCGAGACCCGCACCAACGACGAAAAGCGTGACCTTCTGATCCTCGTCACGCCGCACATCATCGACGATGGCGCACCCATTCCGGGCGCCTCGACGAACCCGATTCCACCAGCCACCCGTTAAAGGTGACTCGAATGAATAACGCTCCTGTCCGTGGACTATCCCGAAAGCTCATCTGTGCCGCGGTCGCATTAGTCGCGGTCATAGCTGCGGCGTGCAACGACACCACGTCGATCGATCCGCAGCGGGACCGCGTTCCGCCTACGATCGCTCTGACTGCGAACGGTGGTCAGGCGGACACCGTGATCTCCTTCACGACCAACGCCAAAGACAATCTTGGCCTCAAGACCGTTCACGTGCAGGCGATCGGCGCGGTGAGTGTTGTGTACGACACAACTTTCACGAGCGCGGTTACGGACATCCAGCTTCCATTCACGCTCTTTTCTTCGCGTTCCGTGCCGCCGGGTACGCCAGTCACCATCACCGCGGAAGCGCTCGACGGCGCCGGAAATAGCTCTGGAATCGACACTCTCGTGATGGCGACGGGAAATGTCCCGCCGCCTGAAGTGAGAGTACTGAGTCCCTTCTCGGGGAGCTCGGCGGTTGTCGGCAAGTCGATCCTTGTTACCGTGATGGGAAAGACGGCTCTCAAAGTTCGTTCGCTCGGCCTCGAGACGACGGGCCCGGTGGTGCGTGCTGATTCCGTCATCTACTCGAGTCCGCTGCTCGACTCGCTCACGATGCAGGACACCATTGCGATCCCGGCGAACGCCGCACCCGGAACGCTCACGATTACGCCGTTCCTACGCGATTCACTTGGTCAGCGCGCAGCGGGCCCAAGCATCACCATAACCGTGCAGACTGCCGCGCAGATCAATTCTGTTCCAGTTGTAAATGGTTATTGCGCGAACAGTCAGGCGTTCGACAACGCTTGCGGACATGGCAAGCGCGTCGAAGTTACGGATAGCGTTCACGTCGAAGCCGACGATCCGAGCGGGATTAGTCAGCTTGGCTACGAAGTGCGGAGCACTCCTGGTGGGCCCATCGATGATACGCAAACCTTCGCATCGAGTGGCCAGCTGACGTTCGAGCCGCACACGTTCAGGATGAACCTGCCGTATACGGCTTTCCCGACGATCGCTTACATCCAGGTTTTCGCACAGAATTCGAACGGTGTGCGGGCATACGCCAAGCTCGCGAGTGGAGCCAATCGAGTCGACACTGTTACCGTCGTAGCGGGCGTGACTCGATCGTTGCCGTTCGGCGGGCAGGTTGCCGACGCGCTCTATCATGCCGGAAAGGATCGACTGTATCTCACGAACATCACCAGAAATCAGGTCGAAGTGTTCAACCTGGCGGACTCGTCATTCAAGGCGCCGGTGATCGTTGGCTCGCGTCCATGGGGCCTGGCCGCCTGGCCGCGCGACCGCACTGGCACCAAGGGTGACACGCTCCTGGTCGCCAACTCCGGCGGTACGCAGATCAGCTACGTCGACTTGAACGCCGGTACCAGCGGCAGCGGCCTTGAAGTGTTCCGCTACATGCTGCCGAATATCATTGTCTTTACGATTACCACCAGCACGTCGGCCACGAGTGGTCTGCCGATACGCGTGCGCACCAAATACGATTTCAGCGATCGCCCGCAGTTTATTGGAGCGACGTGCTTCGACGCACTGAATAGACAGAACACAGCCACCTGCACCAATACGGTGCTGACCTACTCGACGACCCCCACGCCGGGCCAGTCTGGACCATTCGCTGGCCTCAACGGGACGCTGCGGTGGGAGGACCTGACCAAGGGTGTCACCGCGGCCGGCAAGTCGGATTCGACGACTTCGCACTTCTTCTACGAACAGGCGATCGGCCAGTCTGGCGCTCGTGGCGATACGCTTGAAATCCTTCGCTTCGACGCGGATGGTGTAGGCTCAGCGACCCTGGTTCCCTTTATCGATCCTGCAACGCTTGCTTCAACCGTCGTGGCGATCGATCGACTAGGCTTCCGCGACACCACCTTCGTCCGCGGTTCCGGCAATTTCCGCCGCGCCGTGTTCGGAGAGGGCGGGAGTGTAGCCAACAGCCGCACGATGATGTACGACGTAAACCGCGGCTATGATCCCACCTTCTGGTGGATCGATCGGGGTGTTTCACCGCCGCAGGACGTGACGGACTTCATCGCGAACTCATCGGCCAGAATGTTCGGCGTAGCAATCAACTTTGATGGTGGTCTGGCGGCGATCCGCGCTGACTCGACCTACGTGCTGAATCCAGCGCTCCGTCTAATGGGTATCTTCAACACCACGAATACAAACGCGGGTCTCGATTTCCATCCGCAGAACACGGGTAATTTCTCCTTCCCGCTCAACACACGGCTTGCATTCGCCGCGTCGTCCGAGCCGCTGATAGAGATCTACGACACTAATTGCTACCTGAGAGTCGGCACGATTCCGATCAAGGATCCGATCATCGGTCCGATCACCGCCGCGCTCCGCCCGACAGGCCAGTTGGTGCTGGTTGGAGCGACTGCACGCGGCGTGGTCATCGCACAGCTGCCGAACACGTTTACAACAACCTGCCCGTAACAGCGTAATTCAAGAAGAGAAGCCCGGCCGACGGCCGGGCTTCTTTTTTTTTCTTGGCTCGACGCGAGCCGAGGGGTTGTCAGCCCCAACCCGCCTAGTTCTTATTGTCACCCATGCTGCGCTTTACTACCGCCGGCGAATCTCATGGCCCCGCTCTCGTCTCCATCCTCGAGGGCATGGTCGCGGGTCTTCCGCTCGTCGCCGCGGATGTTGACACCGAGCTCGCACGCCGCCAACAAGGCTATGGACGCGGGCGCCGCATGAAGATCGAATCTGACCACGTCGAATTTCTTTCCGGCGTTCGCGCGGGCGAAACTCTCGGTTCGCCAATCGCCATGTTGATCCAGAATCGCGACTGGAAGAACTGGCAGGAGATCATGGATCCCGCGCCACGAGAGGGCGATCCTGCGCGAAAGCGCGCCGTAACGCGCCCCCGTCCGGGGCACGTCGATCTCTCCGGAATGCTCAAGTACAACCGCCTGGACGCCCGTGACGTACTGGAGCGGGCATCCGCCCGCGAGACCACCGCGCGCGTGGCCGCAGGAGCCGTTTGCAGGCGTTTTCTCCGCGAATTCGACATTAGCCTCGGTAGCCACGTCGTCCACCTTGGAGGCGTCGACGCGCGTCGGCCCGAACAGATGCCGACAGATCTCAACGCCGTCGCTGACCAATCACAGTTGCGCACTCTGGATCCCGATGCGGAGCGAGAGATGATTGCGCGCATCGACGCCGCAAAGGCAGACGGCAACACACTTGGCGGAATCGCCGAAGTCATTTGCGATGGAGTTCCCGTCGGCCTCGGCTCGCACGTGTCCTGGGACCGAAAGATCGATGGCCGTCTCGCCGCCGCGCTAATGTCGATTCCTGCGGTCAAAGGAGTCGAGATCGGATTGGGTTTCGAGGGCGCACGCCGCAAGGGATCTGACGTCCACGATGAGATCGACGCCGACGAGCAGAACGCGAGAGCGGGTCGCGTACGCCGGCGTACCAACCGCGCTGGCGGAATGGAAGGCGGCATCAGCAACGGCGAGCAGATCGTGGTGCGCGCGGCGATGAAACCGATCAGCACGCTGATGCGCCCACTGGGGACGATCGAAATGGCGACTCGCGAGCCCGCTCAGGCCGTCGCGGAACGAAGTGATGTCACCGCCGTTCCAGCGATGGGGGTGATAGCCGAAGCGATGACAGCATTCATTGTCGCGCAGGCGTTTCTGGAAAAATTCGGCGGAGACTCGCTGAGCGAGACGCGTCGCAATTACGACAGCTACATCTCTTCACTAAGTGGTAGATAGAGCGGGCAGCGCGCCGGTTGGTCATCTCATTCTCGTCGGCCTGCCCGGCGTTGGGAAAACGACGATCGGGCGCGCGGCGGCGAAGCAGCTGGGACGGCGCTTTCTCGATTTCGATCATGAGATCGAGCGGCGGGAAGGGATGCCGGTGCGTGAAATATTCCGCCTGAAAGGCGAGGATTACTTTCGCTCGCTTGAATTTGCACTGACGGAGGAGCTGAGCGGGACTGGCGGAATGGTGCTATCACCGGGCGGTGGCTGGATCACTCAACCCAAATGCGTCGAACTTTTGCGTTCCACTGGACGTATCATATACCTTAGAGCGTCACCTGAGGCCGTCGCACGTCGATTGAGACGGGTAGAGACCAGACCGCTCCTCGCGGGGCGGGATCCGGTGATCGCACTGAGAGAGCTGTACGAGAAAAGACGGGCTCTGTACGAGACGGCTGACACCGTCCTTGATACGGAAACCTTTGTACGACAACAACTTATAGCAAAAGTCGTCGAGCTAGCCTCGGCCCTTAAATAAACCAAGACGCCATATGACCGACCGGATTCCTGCACAGACCACTTTCCGCGTGATGGGCCCGCACGAGCGGGGGCGCTTTGCCCCTGAAGCGTGGGGCCATCTCCTGTCCCTGAGCGGCTCGGGAGCCGTTACCGGCCTCGAGCTCGAGCACATCATCGAACGGGCGCTCCTCCAATTCGATGGACGCATAGCGCTCGACGACCTGCGCGGGTTGCTCGAGGGAACTGGTCTGGAAGATTCCGCCGGGAACGGCGACAACACTACGGTACACTAAGAATGGCGCGAGCCAAAGTAGCTAAGAAGTCCGCAAAGAAAGCGGCCAGACCCACGCGCGCAACCAGGTCGAAAAAGGTTGCCGAAGCGAATGGCGATGGCGAGTTCGTCGCCGAGCCGGGCGCAACGTCGCTCGTAATCGTCGAATCGCCGGCGAAGGCTAAGACCATCGGCAAATATCTCGGCCGCGCGTATAGAGTGCGCGCGACGATCGGGCACGTGCGCGATTTGCCCGAGAAAAAGATGGGGATCGACATCGAGAACGGATTCCAGCCGGAATACGTCACCATTCCCGGCAAGGAAAAAACAGTCGCGGAGCTGAAATCCGCCGCGCGCGATTCGAGAGAGATCTTCCTCGCGACCGACCCCGATCGCGAAGGTGAAGCCATCGCGTGGCACGTCGCGCAGCAGATCAAATCAAAAAACGGCGCGCCGGTGAGACGTGTGCTTTTTCACGAGATCACGCGCGATGCCGTGCAATCCGCGATTGCCAACGCCGGTGAAATCGACGAGCGCAAGGTCGACGCACAGCAAGCGCGCCGCGTGCTCGATCGGCTGGTCGGTTACAAAGCGAGCCCCGTTCTCTGGAAAACCGTTAAGAAGGGAATTTCAGCGGGACGCGTGCAGACTGTCGCGCTTCGTTTGCTGGTGGAAAGAGAGCGCGAGATCCGCGCGTTCAAAGCCGTCGAGTACTGGACTATCGAAGCGCTGCTCGAGGAGGACGGCCAGCAGTTCACGGCGAAGCTGCATCTCCTCGACGGTAAAAAGCCAGTCATCAGCAACGAAAAAGAAGCGAACGCGATTCTCGATGCCCTGAAATCGAGAAAGACGTTCCAGGTCACGGAAGTAAAGCGTCGCGAGCGGAGGAAGAATCCGGCCGCGCCATTCACGACCAGCACGCTTCAACAGGATGCCGCCAAGAAGTTGGGATTCGGCTCGAAGCGTACGATGCGCCTCGCCCAGGATCTCTACGAAGGAATCGACATTGGCGAGGAGGGCGCGGTCGGCTTGATCACCTACATGCGCACTGACTCGACGCGTGTGGCGCCATCAGCAGCCGGCCAGGCGCGCGACTACATCAAGATGATGTACGGGCAGCAATACCTTCCCGACGCGCCGCGTCTCTACTCCGACTCGAAATCGAAGAACGCGCAGGACGCGCACGAATGCATTCGGCCAACCGATCCGACGCGGCGGCCGGAGCACATTCGAAAACATCTCAAGGAAGATCAGTACCGTCTTTACGAGCTGATCTGGCAGCGCTTCATGGCGTCGCAGATGACGCCCGCGATCTTCGATACGACGACAGTCGACTTCGACTTCGATCGGTTCCTGTTCAGAGCGACCGGAAGTGTCGTCAAGTTCGACGGCTACCAGCGACTGTACAAGGAATCACGCGAGGCCGAGGAGGGGAAACCGCTCGAGGAAGAGCAGGGGCTCCCTGTCGTGCAGAAGGGCGAGAACATTCCGGTACGGAAGATCACGCCGTCGCAGCACTTCACCGAGCCGCCGCCGCGCTACTCCGAGGCCAGTCTCGTGAAGGAGCTCGAGCGCCTTGGCATCGGTCGGCCGTCTACCTATGCATCGATCGTTTCGACGATCGTCGATCGACGTTACGCCCAGCTCGAGCAGCGCCGGTTTTTCCCGACTCAGCTCGGTGAGCAGGTGGAGAAGGTGATGGTGAAGAGCTTCCCCGATGTCTTCAACGTCCAGTTCACGTCACACATGGAAACCGATCTCGACAAGGTCGAGGAAGGCGAAGTGAACTGGCGAAAGATGCTCAAGGATTTCTACGGCCCGTTCGCGGAATCCGTAAAGGGCGCGGACATCGAGGCGTTGATCGGCGAGGCGCACGACCTCTCGGCGATCGAAACCGAAAGATGTCCGGACTGCGGCGGAAAGCTCGTTCCGCGCGGAGGATTCTTCGGTCCATTCCTCGCCTGCGAGAACCATCCCAAGGCCTGCAAGTACACGCGGCCTCTGCGTGGTGACCGCAAAGCGGCGCAGCCCACGGACGAGATCTGTCATGAGTGCGGAGCGCCGATGGTCATACGTCACGGCCGTTCCGGCGAGTTCCTGGGCTGCAGCAAGTTCCCCAAGTGCCGCGGCACGCGCTCGATGCCAACGGGTGTGAAATGTCCGAAGGATGGCGGCGACATCGCGGTGCGCCGCTCGAAGAAGCGCGGTAAGGCGTTCTACGGTTGCTCGAACTATCCGAAGTGTGATTTCGTCGTCTGGGACAAACCGGTGGCAGAGGTTTGTCCGGAGTGCGGATACGTGGGCGCCGAGCAGAAGTTCACCAAGGCCCGTGGAGAGTACCGCCGCTGCATCAAGTGCGCGAACGAGTGGGATGTAGTGCCTGCGCCTGAAGCCGTCGCGGTGTGAATAAGCGGGACGCGGGAGGCGGGAAGCGGGAGGCGGCAATCGAACAGGCGCTCGTCACCGTCATTGGAGGCGGGCTCGCCGGGTCGGAGGCCGCGTGGCAGCTGGCTCGGCGCGGAATCGATGTAACGCTCCACGAGATGCGTCCGGTGATTACGACGCCGGCGCATAAGACAGATCGGCTCGCCGAGCTGGTTTGCTCGAATACGTTCAAGAGTACCGAGCTCACGAACGCGCACGGCTTGCTCAAGGCAGAGATGCGACTGCTCGGCTCGCTCATTCTCGAAGCAGCTGACACCACACGCGTCGCGGCTGGTAGCGCGCTCGCGGTCGATCGCGACGCATTCGCGGCCGCTGTCACCAAGCGAATTGCCGCCGAGCCGCGCATCACCGTCAGCCGCAGCGAAGCCTCCAGTTTTTCCGGACCCTGCGTGATCGCGACAGGCCCGCTGACATCGGACAACCTTGCCGAAGCAATTCGTCAACGGCTCGGCGTTGAAGCGCTCGCGTTCTACGATGCGATTGCGCCGATCGTCGCCCGCGATTCCATCGACGACTCGATCGTATTCCGCGGCTCGCGCTACGGCAAAGAAACGATGGAGGGCGCGGACGAGGATGGCGCGTATCTCAATTGCCCGATGTCGCGCGAGCAGTACGATGCGTTTCTCGACGCGCTTATCTCGGCGGACCAGTACCACGGCCACGAATTCGACGAGGTGCCTTACTTCGAGGGTTGCATGCCAGTCGAGGTGATGGCGCAGCGCGGGCGCGACACTCTGCGCTTCGGACCGCTCAAGCCGGTCGGGTTGCGTGATCCGCGCACTGGGCGAGACGCTTACGCGATCGTGCAGCTCCGTCAGGAAGATCGCGCCGGCAGGATGTGGAACCTCGTCGGGTTTCAGACGCGACTTCGCATTCCGGAGCAGCAGCGTGTGCTGCGCATGATTCCAGGACTCGAGCAGGCGGAATTTCTCCGCTACGGATCTATCCACCGCAATTCGTATCTCAATTCGCCCGCGGCGTTGACCGCACACCTCTCCGCGCGTGATGACGAGACGGTTCTCTTCGCCGGTCAGATTACCGGCGTCGAGGGTTACACCGAGAGCTCGGCGACTGGACTTCTCGCCGGAGTGAACCTCGCGCGATTGCTGTGCGGCGATGCGCCGGTCGTGCCTCCACCCACGACGATGCTCGGTGCGCTCTATCGGTACATGCGCGAGGCCGACCCAAAACACTTTCAGCCGATGAACGCCAACTTCGGTCTGCTCGACGATCTGCCTGTAAGAGTGAAGGACAAAAAGAAAAAAAGGGAGATGTTCGCCGAGAGGGCGTTGGAAGCGATGCGCGAATGGATCGACGCCAACCGCATTCACGACGTTCACGCGGCGGCCGGGGCGTGAGCGAGAGACTGTATGTCGCGGAGTTCCTGGTGCATCTGGAAAAGGAACGCGACGTTTCGCCCAACACCATCACCGCCTACCGACGCGACCTCGAGGAGTTTGTGGAGTACCTCGGCACCTATTACGGCGCGCGTGAATGGTCCTGGCAGGGGCTCGATCGGCTCGCGATCCGTGGATTTCTGGCGCACCTCACCCGTCGAAAGCTCAATAAGCGCTCGATCGCGCGCAGTCTGTCGGCGGTGCGAAGCTTTTATCGATATCTCCACCGCAACGAGCAGGTCGAGGCCAATCCTGCGCGCGGTGTGAGCACGCCGAAGCAGGACAAGTATCTGCCCAGCTATCTGGACCGCGCGCAGATCGAGCTTCTGTTTCAATCCGCCGAGCTCAAGGCGCAGGAGGGGCGCTTCGCCGATGTGCGCAACTCGGCGATCCTCGAGCTTTTCTACTCGACCGGTATGCGTCTCTCGGAGCTGCGTGGAATCAATCGCATGGACATCGATCTCCTGTCGCAGCAGGTGAAGGTGCGCGGGAAGGGAAGAAAGGAGCGCATCATTCCCGTTGGGGATCACGCGCAGCTCGCGCTACGAAACTACGAAGCGAAGCGCGACGAGCTGCTGCGTCGAATCGGCGCGAGCGGCGATCGTACGGCGTTTTTTCTCAGCAGCCGCGGGAAGCGGATCTCGGTACGGGCGATTCAAAACGCCGTGAAGGGTTTTCTCGATAAGATCGACGAGAGCTCCGGCCTCTCGACGCATTCACTGCGGCACACGTTCGCAACGCATCTCCTGGATGCGGGCGCCGATCTTCGCGCCGTCCAGGAACTACTGGGCCATGCGTCGATATCGACGACGCAGATCTACACGCATACGAGCGTGGAGAGACTGAAACAGGTTTATCAAAAAGCCCACCCGCGCGCCTGACGTGGGGCAACAGCGCTAAGTATTGGCCATATCAAGCTCTACCGTAGATCCGCAAACAAAAAAGTATTGCACGCGGGGCGAGGCTCTAGTACCGTGTGTGACCAAATGTTTGCAGCTGCCGTGACCTTAGGAAAGTAGTCCGCCTAACCTGCCACGGTTTGACGGTGCCGCGGTTCTCCCGCTCCATCATTTACCGGAACCCAGTCGTGTTCAATCGCCCAATTTCCCTACTCACCACCGTCCGACTAACCGCGGTATTCGCTATAGCGCTTTCGGCATGTTCGCGCGACGCGACGGCTCCTGTTCACTCTGGTCCTGTCGTCGGTCGCGATCTTTCGTCCGGTACCAACGGCGCCCCAGTAGCCGATGCGGGTGCCGCACAGGCCGGCAATGAAGGCTCGGCGGTCACCTTCGATGCAAGCGCTTCGACGGACCCGGACGGTGATGCGATAGCCAGCTATACGTGGGACTTCGGTGATGGTTCCCAGCAGACCGTGAGCACTCCCACCGTAGGGCACGTCTACAACGACAACAAATCGGGCGGCAACGCGTACGTGGTAACGCTCCAAGTCACCGATGGCAGCGGTGCTACGAGTGCACCGGCGACAACTTCGGCTCTGATCGGCAACGTCGCACCAACTGCGGTCTTTGCTCCTCCAGGTTCCATCGGCGAGGGGAGCATGAATCTGTCGTTGACTGGAGCGCAAGACGCGTTGGGCGATCTCTCCACATTGCAGTACGCGGTTGACTGTGGCAACGGCGCGGGTTACGGCTCGCTCGGCTCCTCCGCTTCAATTTCGTGCGTAGCCAGCGACAACGGGCTGTGGCACGTCAAGGCGAAGGTAGCCGACAAGGATGGAGCTCAAACTGAGTACAGTGGGGCGGTGTCCGTGACAAATGTCGCGCCCACGATCACGATAATAAGTGCACCTTCCAGCGGTTCCGTGGGAGTCGACTACACGCTCCAGTTCAAATTTACCGATCCAGGAATCAGAGATGCGCCGTGGTTCTACCAGGTCAATTGGGGTGACCGGAAGAAAGCGGGTCTCGACGGGGCGATCACCCAAGGACTGACGATTCGCCAGACGCACCGCTTCCCGACGCCAGGGACATATACCATCACAATTCGCGTAGTAGACAAGGATGGCGGGATCGCCGCCTCGAGCGTTGGGGTGACGGTGACCAGATAGTCGAACGCCGTTTGTCGTACCGATTTCGGAGGGTCCGTCGCAACAATTCGGACCCTCCTTTTTTTCTTGTGTCTGATGCCCTCTGGGATGGCCATTTGAGGGGCAGCTCATGGGCCAAAGCTCATCTACGCAAACAGGTGACAGTCGTGTCGCGTTGCTCCAACAGTTTACACGGCCGAACTGGTGTTGCTCTCCGCGCTTGTGAAAGTCTTCACCTCTTAAATCGTGAGGCCATGGTCACTTAGCCTCCACCGCTTTGCCGGATGACTGCGACGCAAGGCGTCTCCCCAGGCGGCACCCATGCTGCAACCCAGGCGCGCTACCGCGGCGTGGGGTCCTCAGACCAATCGCCGCCAATGTCTACGCATCCGACGAGCAAAATCCCGGTCGGAAGCAGCGTCAAAGCTTTTATTGGGGGTGGCTTCTGAAGCTCACATCACTTGCCTGGCGTCTCGCGCCACTGATCGTCGTCTTCTCCTGCAGAGATGACATAACTGCACCCACGACTGGACTTGCCGTTCCTCGCGATCCGTCGAGAGTTGATCTGGCCTCTGCGATCTCGCCTCAGGTGACTACGGGTGGCTTCAACACCTGTACGGTGAATACAGCGGGTGGGGTGCGCTGTTGGGGACGCGACAATGCTGGTCAGTCGACCGTTCCGACTGATCTCCCGGCGATCGCGCAAGTGAGCGCCGGCAGATACCACACATGCGCTGTTGAAACGGTAGGCAGAGCAGTCTGCTGGGGCGGCATCGGCGAGAATGCGTTCGGTCAGGCCACCGTGCCGGCCGATCTTCCTTCAGTAACCGAGGTGATCGCGGCCACCTCTCATACCTGCGCGCTGCAAGCGGATGGCACGGTCGTGTGCTGGGGAGAAGATGCACCGCAGACGCGCGTACCTGTCGGACTCAATTCAGTCGTGCAGCTCAGCACATCGACGGATCATACCTGCGTTCTCAAGACTGACAGAACTGTCGTGTGCTGGGGCTTCAATCTGAACGGTCAGTCGACCGTGCCTCCCGGCTTCCCGCCGGTTTCTCAGGTGAGTGTCGGCGAACGCTATACCTGCGTGCTCATGGCTGACAACACGATGCGTTGCTGGGGTAACAATGAGCTCGGTCAAACGAATGTGCCCGCCGACATCGGCCCTGTTTCGCAGATCAGCGCGGGAACTACGCATGCCTGCGCGCTCAAAACCAGCGGGACGGTCGCCTGTTGGGGCGAGAATGGGTCCGGGCAGTCGACCGTGCCGAGCACGCTCACTTCCGTGCGCCAGGTGAGCGCGGCCGCGGGACATAGTTGCGCGCTCAAGACGGATGGCACGGTTGTCTGTTGGGGATTCAACGGGTCCGGTCAGATCGACGTGCCGGCTGGCCTCGATCTGATTCCCGGTCTACCGCAAACGATCTCTTTTACTTCCGTCCCTCCAAGCCCCGCCGTCGTTGGCGCTGCTTATACGGTTACAGCGACAGGCGGTGGCTCGGGGAACCCGGTCACGTTCAGTATTCCGACGACCTCCAGCGTCTGCAGCGTCTCTGACAACACCGTGACCTTCCTGGCTGTCGGTAGCTGCACGATTGCCGCGGACCAGGCGGCAAGCACCGAGTATTCGGCCGGCACGCAAGTGACCCAAACGTTCAATGTGGTTGGCGTGCAGGCGATTCAGTTCACTTCCGTCGCTCCAAACCCCGGCGTCGTCGGCGCGACTTACGTTCTTAGCGCCCATGGCGGGGCTTCGGGGAATGACGTCACGTTCGCGTCACTCACCGAGACGGTCTGCACAGTCGGGGGCAGCATTGCGCATTTGATTCATGCCGGCACGTGCACCATCGCGGCTGATCAGGCTGATGGCAACGGCTATCTCGCCGCGCCACAAGTAACACAAAGCTTCACGGCGGTCGACCCGCTGCCGCAAGGAATCACCTTCACGTCGGTTCCGCCGGAACCAGCGCTCCTGGGCGGATCCTACACGATAACTGCGTCCGGCGGTGGCTCGGGCAATCCGGTCCTCTTCGGCTCACTGACGCCGAGCGTGTGCTTCGTCATCGGCAACACGGTGAATCTCGTTTCAAGGGGAACGTGTCACGTCGTGGCGGACCAGGCGGGCAACGTCTTCTACCTGCCGGCGGCGGAAGCAGTACAGATCTTTGACATCTTTGATGTCCAGGCAATCACATTTACATCGGCGCCGCCAGCTCCGGGAGTTGTTGGCGGGACGTATTCCATCTCCGCGATCGGCGGTCTGTCCGGAAACTCGGTCACTTTCAGCTCGCTGAGCAGCAGCGTCTGCACGGTCAGCGGCAGCACTGTGAATCTGAACAGCGCGGGAACCTGCGTGATTGCCGCGGATCAAGCGGAAGGAAGTGGTTATCTCGCGGCCCCACGCAAGATGCAAAGCTTCTCGGTGGTCGAACCAATACCACAGATAATCAGCTTCACGTCCGCGCCGCCTAATCCAGGAATCGTCGGCGGTTCTTACGTTGTCACAGCGTCCGGTGGCGGGTCGGGGTACCCGGTTCTTTTCAGCTCCCTTACACCGAGCGTGTGTTTCGTTCTGGGAAATACGGTCACCCTTCGTGCGCGCGGGACTTGCCGCGTAGCCGCCGACCAGACGGGCAACACTTACTACCTGCCCGCGAACGAAGTCACGCAGGAATTCGACATTTATGATGTCCAGGCGATCACGTTCACGTCGGTGGCACCCGCTCCTGCGTTTGTGGGCGAGCCGTATTCGGTCGCTGCGGTCGGGGGCCTTTCAGGAAATCGAGTAACCTTCAGTTCGTTGAGTTCGACGGTCTGCACAGTGAGTGGCAGTACTGTGACTCCGATCCGTGCCGGAACTTGTAGCGTTGCAGCCGACCAGGCGGCCGGTGGCGGCTACCTCGCGGCGCCGCAAACGGTCCAGAGATCCAATGTCGTAGAGCCGCAAGCGCAGAGGATCGAATTTACTTCGAGCCCGGAGCCAAACCCTGGCGTCGTCGGTGGCACGTACTCGGTATCTGCGACAGGTGGTGGATCCGGAAACCCGGTCACTTTCAGCTCACTCAGCGCGACGACGTGCAGCGTAAGCGGTGCTACCGTGACCTTGGCCCACGCGGGAACGTGCACCGTTGCCGCCGACCAGGCGGGCGCAAGCGGGTATCTGCGTGCTCCACAGGCCACCCAAAGCTTCAGCGTCGTAGATCTACAACCGCAAACAATCAGCTTCACGTCGAGCCCGCCGAGCGTGCCGCTCGTTAGCGGAAGCTATAGCGTAAGCGCAACTGGTGGTGGCTCCGGAAACGCGGTGGTATTTAGCTCGCTGACGGCGAGCGTGTGCTCCGTGACGGGAA
>JBJMOA010000111.1:0-7151 GCA_045803975.1 Gemmatimonadaceae bacterium | reverse complement strand
AGGAGTCGGGTCAGGACGACGTGAGCGAGTGGAACAGCGCCGATGCCGATCACCATGATCAGGCGCATTCCGAGATAGAGAGTCGGAGCGCGACCGGGGTGCGCCGCGCCGAGTGCGGTCATCACCCAGGTTTCGGCGACGAGACTGCCGATCAGCATGAAGAGGATGAGAAGGCCCATCACGAGATTGAGCGCAATCAAGGCGTTCAATGCGCTGCGTGAGAGTTTGAGGGCGTCTGGGTACGAGTTGGACATCGGGCTTCCTTGGTCGCTTGGCAGCGAACCTGAATTTTGTCGCGACTATCAATAAGGCTGATATCGACTATCGTCAAGTTTCGTATTGATAATCAATACGTGACTGGATAGGTTCTGGTTTCACGGTCCCCAACGGAGTTGCGGCATGAGCGCTGTTTCCGCACTAGATCGAGGCGCCGAGATGACGCCGCGAACCAAGGGAAGGTTCGCTGGCGCGTTGTATCTGCTCTACGTAATCGCGGGCGTCTACGCCCAGGCGTTCATCAGCGATCGCCTCGTCGTGTCACGTGACGCGGCGAGGACGGCCGCCAACATCCTCGCCAATCAATCGATGTACAGGCTTGGATTGACGGTGTATCTGCTCGAGATGGCGGGCCAGATCGCAACGCTGGTGTTGTTCTACCAGCTGCTCAAGCCGGTGAGCAGGACGGGTGCGATGCTCGCCGCGGCTTTCGAGCTGATTGGATGCGGAATCAAAATCTTCAGCAGGCTGTTCTACTTCGCACCGTTGCTGGTGTTGGGCGGCGGCGCTGCGTACCTGAGCGTCTTCAACAACGAGCAGCTCGACGCAATCGCGCTGCTGCTGGTGAGGATCAACGACTATGGCGCCGGAATAGCTCTCGCGTTCTTTGGATTCTCCACGCTGTTGCAGGGCTGGCTGATTTACAAGTCCGGCTTTCTGCCACGCTGGCTCGGCGTTATCGGCATCATCGGCGGATTCGGTTGGCTGACATTTCTGTCGCCATCGCTCGGGATGCGCGTCTTCCTGTACGTGGCGGTGTACTCGTTGATAGGATTGCTGGCGACGATCGTGTGGCTGCTCACAGTCGGTGTGGACAATGAGCGATGGAGACAGCGCGCGGCTGAAGCAAAAGCCTCGATCTGGAGCTAAATCGTCGGCGGACGCTCAATAGAAGCTTCTCCCGCGTGACGTTTCGAAGGTCCGTACCCTACGCCATCGCCAACGAATCCGCCTCAGTCGGGAAGTCGTTCAAACGTCCAAAATCCGCCGGCCGCTATAAGATCGATTGCGCCTGTGGCGTTGGATCGAAATGCGATATAACCCGTTCCGTTTTCTCTGACAAAGAGGAGTGGCTCGACCTGGATCCACTTGCCGCCCGCGAAGCTGAGGGTCCCATCCGGGTTGGCCACGACGCGAAGAATCGAGGGGACGCTACGCGGAACGCAGGTGTGGCACGATGTGGTCCAGGCGTAACTTCCCACGAACGCGGACAGCCCCGCCCGGGTGGAGAGATCGGGCGGGGGCACAATCCGCTTGATGGCGGAGCTCGGGTAGTAGCGGGCTAACAGCGCTGCTTTCAAGTTATCCCGCAGCTGGCTTTGCTCGCGGTGGTTCACCACGAAGAACCCGGCGTGCGCCGTAGGAATCAGAACGATTTGGGCACTGAATCCTTCGACGTTCCCGCCGTGCTCGAGGAGGCGCAGATCGCCCACGTAATCCTCGTAGAAGCCGAGCGCGAAGCCCGGCAATCGCGGATGCATTGTGATGTGCTGCCGCTGCATGAAGCGGAGCGTCCGGCTCGTCATGACACCCATTGTATCCGGTTTGGATTCGTTGAGGTTGGCGATGATGAACTTCGCCATATCCCCCGCGGTACTGTTCATCGATGAGGCCGGAGTGGTGTGATACCATTCCCAGCCTGCCACCGTGATCGACGAATCCGGGGCCATCTCGAACGGCGGCGACACGTACTGCTTCAGCCGTTGGGGGACAGTGATATTCGTGCTCGCCATGCCCAGCGGCCGAAATACGTTCTTCTGCAGGTATTCCTCGAAGGCCAGTCCCGACAGCTCCTCGACGAGCTCTCCAGCCAACGTCATCCCATACGTCGAGTAGCTGATTGTCTGTCCGGGGGGGCGCACACGCCGGAGCCTCGGTGCCAGGAAGCGCGCCAGCGGCTCTACGGCGTTTTCGGATGGGGCCTGAGTCCCAGGTCGAACCTCGTCAAACCCGGCGGTGTGGTCGAGGAGGTTGATGCCGGTCACGGGCGCACCAAAGGCGTCCGGCACTTTCACCCGGCGCAGATAGCGATTGACATCGACGTTGAGGTCGATCAAGCCGCGGTCTGCCATTTGAACGAGGGCGAAGGCAGTGAACACCTTGCTTATGGAGCCGATCCGAAAGATCGTGGAGTCCGGTGAGACGGGCCGTTTTCTGTCAGCGTCCGAATATCCATAACCTTTCTTCAGCAATATGCGGCCATCGCGCACGAAAACGAACGCCGCTCCGGGAGTGCGTTCAGCGCGCATCTGCACTGACATGACCGAATCGACGAACCGCTCGAGCTCGACCGCGTCCGTGGGCCCCTCCGGACGCGCAGTCTGTGGTCGCACACCGGCCGGGCCCGGCGTGGCTGCCGGCGATATGGTGGCACCCGTCCCGACCTCCAGCGCGGTGAGCACGATGAAGGCGGCGGCCAACAACCTTGTAGCAGGCATTGTCCCTCTTTGAAAATATGAAAGAAATTTCAACGGGATATCTGAGAATATGACCGGACCGAGACGCTCGCAAGAGTCAAAACGCTTCGTGCAGGCTCGGCCTGATCAGATCGATGCGCTTTCCTCGATGGTGCGGCAGGACATCGTCGACGCGGTGGCCGCCATCGGGCCGTGTTCGATGACCGAGCTGGCGGACGCCCTGGGGCGGGCGGCGGATGGGCTCTACTATCACGTCAGGGTGCTGGCGCGTGTCGGCCTTGTAGTGGTCACATCGCCGCAAGGCACGGGCAAAAAGGCGGCTCGCATCGACTTGCCGCGGCGACAGGTCCTCATTCCCTATGAAGTCAGCAGCCGCCGAAACAAGGCGGCGGTGACGCGACTGGTCGCCAACATGCTGCGCAGCGCCAATCGCGGATTCCGAAAGGGCTTCCGCCCCGGACTGGCCCGGGTCGTCGGCAAGCGACGAAACCTGTGGGCAATCAGAGCCCGGGGGCGGCTGTCCGGTGCCGATCTCGAGGTCGTAAACCGCCTCTTATGGGAGCTGGTCAGGCTGATGCTCGCCCGGCGCCGGACCAAGCGCGCGGAACTCCGCGGCGCGCCTCTCCGCGTCTATGAGCTGACGATGGTTCTGGCCCCGACACCACCGTCCGGTTCCCGCAGCCGGAATGGAGATTCTTGACCTCCCAGAAGTTCCGCAACGGTGATTCTCGGCCGTCATACGGTCGCCTTAATGTGCGCCGAGGCTATCGGCGAGGCGTCTCGCTCGAATGTTGTTCGGGTCGAGCAATGCCGCGTGATGATACGCGTTGCGTGCTCCCTCCCGATTCCGCGCCGCGAGGTAGGCGTCGCCAAGGCTGTCGTACACATTGGGCGACTGCGGAAACTGTCGCGCGTTCTCCTCAAAAACCGCGACGGATTCCCGGATTCGTCGCTGATTCAGGAGCGAGTACCCCAGGTCGTTGAGTAGAGTCTCCGGCGGCTTATCGGCTGAAGCTGCCTTCATAGAGCGGTACAGGACGATTACGGAGTCGACTCCTTTCGCTCGTAGTGCTTGCGCGAGCTGCCGGCGCGCGCGCGCGGCGGGCGCAGCATAACGCTCATACGGGAGCAGGTCGACGCCGGGATGTGGCCCGGGTATTACCGACGCAACCTTCCTGACGATGCTCAGGCCATTCGCGCTGTTGGCAAAGTAGACGAGCCCGCACCTTCGCTGCGGATCGACCAGAGCGAACGCTGTGAAGCCGGAATTCGAGTTGTCGCCGTGATGGGCCAGCACGACGCCCGCCGGATTTTCCTCGATTGCCCAGCCGAGTCCCCAACCCACGTTTGTCGCAACGGAGACGACCGGAGCTCGCATGGCTCGGGATAGTTTGGCGCTGAGCCCAGTACCGTGCGTGACAGCGACGATGAACCCCGCGTAGTCGGCGACGGTGGTGTGTAGACTCGACGGCGCCCGCGCGACAACCGGCCGGGTCGGCACCCTCGGCTCACCGAATCGTCCGTGTCCGATCGCGGCATCACGTGCAAATGACGGTTGCCATACGAAGCTGCTTCGTTTCATGCCGAGCGGATCGAACACTAGCATCTTCATCGCGTTCGGAAGCGTGGTCCTGGTTACTGCTTCGATCGCGCGACCAAGAAACACGTAGCCTTCGCCCGAATATTGAAACCGCGCACCCGGACTGAAGGAAAAACGCAGGGAGTCGCTTCCAATTCTCTCATTCTGCAACCCGGTCGTATGTGCGAGCACCATCCGGGCGGTAATCAGCGCGCCACGCGGATCACCGTGAAAGTCCGGATAAGGCGTGTAGTCGAGCAGAGATCGGTCGAGATCGAGCTTTCCCTGATCGACGAGGCGCAAAGCCGCGTAGGCGATCACCGGCTTACTCAGCGACGCCGCTTCAAATACGGTGGTGTTGGGCCCGATGCGATGGCCAGCTCCCCCGCTATCGCCGAATCCGCCGGCCCATTTTACTCGTCCGCCTTCAATGAACGCGAGTGCGATACCGGGGATGCCGGCGCTATCCATAAGTGCCGGTAATCGCCGCCGGAGTGCCTTGTCGCTATCCGGTGAACAGTTCCCTTGGCCGCGCGCGCTTGCAGCGATACTCGTTATAGCGGCGATGAGTATCAGGCGCTTCTCGAAGGGTATGCCTCGGCTGATGACTCTCACTCAAATATCATGACTGTTCCTGAATCCCCGAGCAAGCTCCGCGGCACGGCGGTTGGCGTCATCTTGAACCTTTCCCTTCGCCTTTGTCGATTGACCGAAACTCAAGGTGGACCGGGTTTCCATCGCGAGTGTCTAATTGGTGTGTCATGGGACCTGATAGCAAAGGCACGTGACATATTTCCAAGCGTGAATCCTCCGCCGGCGACAGTATTTGGAACTCATTAAATGAACCTTCAAGAACATCGACCCGCAGTCTCCTACGCCCCGTCGACGCAAGGTCAAGTGGACTCGCAGGTTCATGCGCCGCATTTTCGAATAACGGAGGCGAGCTACGAGGCGCGTACCAGCTTCCGCCCACACGTGCACGAGCACCCGAGCATCACAGCGGTCCTTTGCGGCGGATTCCTCGAATGCTTCACCAAAACGAGCGAATCATGTAGTAGCCGAAGCATACTCATCAAACCGGCGGCTCAACTTCACTCGAATACTTATGGCGATCGTCCGACGAAATGCTTACTGGTGGCCGTCACCCAACCAATAGGCGATCTGGGGCGCGTATTCGATCGCACAGTTCACTTGCGTGGCGGCGCACCGTACTCGCTGCTCGTCGCTCTGCGTGACGAGATGCGGCTCGCCGATGACCTGACCCCTTTTGCGGCGGAAGGGTTGATCCTCGAATTGTTGGCTCGAGTGGCTCGCGACATCAAGGTGCCCGACGGCGCGTCTCCCCAATGGCTCAGAATGCTTCGCGCCACACTCCGCGAGCGCTGCCGCGAGCCGCTGTCCATGTCAGATGTCGGAGCGATAAGTGGCGTCCACCCTGCCTACGCCGCGCGGCTGTTTCGCAAATATTATGGGTGTACGCCTATTGAATACGTGCGCCGGTGTCGTATCGACTGGGCGACAGCTGCTCTTACTGAAACGACACTGCCTATCTCCGCGATCAGTGTCACAGCCGGCTTCTCGGACCAGAGCCATTTCACCAGGGCGTTCACGCGTCTGACGGGGCGGACACCCAACAGCCTTCGCCGACGAGCAACCGCTGGGTAACGGTTCCCCGAATCAGGTTCGCTTCATCCTAGAACAGTCCAGTGCGGGCAAGACGAAGCCCGGTCGCGCGCTTATCATGCAGCCCGCTGCTGGCTTCTCTCACCCGGACACTCAATGCTCCGCTTTTGGTGGGCGTTTACATGCACGGTCGCCGCGTTTCCTGGTCAGGCCATTGGAGCGCAGACGCCGCGTGAGCTCCGCTCAGGCTCCGCGTTCGACACGACCCTGAATCCGAACTCACCCCACGATTATCGGCTTCGAGTCTCGAAGGGCGAGTCGGTAGATCTCGTTGTTCAGCAGATGGGTGTCGATGTGGTCGTCGAGCTGCGTGATCCGCGCGGAGTGGTCTCGCTCTTCGATAGTCCCAACGGCCGAAACGGGCCCGAGTCAGTGGAGATCATATCGGATCGATCGGGCTTCTATTCGCTTCGCGTCAGGGCGTTCGACGCTCGCGAACCGATCGGCAGGTACCGTGTCGAGGTAAAGTCCTGGCGAGATGCACGCGAGACCACTGCACTGCTGCGCGGTCGGCAGCTCGCTCGTGACTCTGCCGTCGAATGGTTATCGGCGCGGAGTGCGCCGGCTGCGGCGTCCGGAATTCTATCCAGCCGCGCACCGATTACACCGCTGGATTCGCTGGCCGCCCGCGCGCGCGTGATTGGAATCGGCGAGGCGACTCATGGCAGCAGGGAGCTGAACGACTTCAGGCTTTCGGCGGTGCGGCGGCTGGTCGAGCACAACGGTTACAGGATCATAGCGATCGAGGCGAGTACCGCGAGACTGGACGTTCTCAACAAGTATGTGAGTGGCGCGATCGACGAAGGCCCGCAGGTGACACGCGCGCTGGAAGCGGGTTGGATTGGTCGCCGCGCGCAACGGCAGCTGCTCCCGTGGCTTCGTCAGTGGAACAGGACGCATCAGGGCGAGAAGGTTTCGCTCGTCGGCGTCGATCCACAGGACAACCAAATAGCGCGCGACTCGCTCTCGGCGTTCCTGTCCCGCACGTACGGGAGTGATTTCATGGCGAAGCTCGCTCCCATGTTTCGCGTATTTGCCGCCGCGGACTCGCAGACGTTGGTGTTCGGCGACTCCAACGTGGACTCAGCGACCCGCGCCACCAGCCTTCAGCTCCTCGCGACCCTCGATCTCGACGCACCAGTGCTCGCGTTGCGTTTTGGGTCCGGTCCCGTCGAAGCAAGCCTGAACGCTGTCCA
>JBJMOA010000110.1:0-12400 GCA_045803975.1 Gemmatimonadaceae bacterium | reverse complement strand
CAAAAGTCTCGATCGCCGGCAGGAATACTGTTCAGGAGAGATTGGTTCTGCCGACGACAATGTTGCTCGAGCACGATTTCGTGATCAGATAGTCGTGCGATAAAACGGGAACGGCCACCTGAGAACTACCGGCTTGGAGCTATTGGCGGAGCGGCTTGGGGCTTCGGGCACGTTCTTGACCGAGGGCTTAGGACCAAGTGCATTGCTGATTGATGACGTAGTGAGAACCTGGGACAAAAGGCGGACAAGCAGGATCGAGAGCCGTCACGGTGTCCTCGAGTAGTCCTTGGTCCTGCGCTTACGCCCTTTGTCCTCGATCCTCAATTAGTCCGCGATCATAAATGCATTTGGTCCTAGGCCCTCGATCAAGATCGCATGGCACGACCTTTCCTTGATGGAAGTGCATGCCAGCGAAGAATTCCGACCTACACGGCAACGTTCCCGATCAGTGCAGCGTCGCGCTCATCCTGATCGACGTCATCAACGACCTTGAGTTCGATGACGGCGAGGCATTTCTAAAGAACGCGCTTCCCGCGGCAAAAAAAATGGCGGCGTTGAAACGCCGCGCGAAGGAGGCCGGAGTTCCGACGATCTACGTCAACGACAACTTTGGAAAGTGGCGCTCCGATTTCCGGCAGCAGCTCGGACACGTCCTCGACGACGGTGTCCGCGGCGAGCCGATCGCAAAACTTCTGCGCCCCGAGGACGATGATTACTTCGTCTTAAAGGCGAAGCATTCCGGCTTCTACAAGAACCAGCTCGACCTGCTCATCGACTACCTGCAGGTGCGAACCGTCATCATTGCCGGATTCACGACGGACATCTGCGTGTTATTCACAGCGTCGGACGCGTACCTGCGCGATCTCGAAATCGTCATTCCGCCAGATTGCTCCGCCGCAGTCACGATGGAAAATCACCAGCGCGCGCTGGAGCATATGGAGCGCGTGCTGCACGTCAAGCTGGTCCAGTCAGAGGCGATCGATTTTACGGAGCTCCTTGCCTGGTCGCCCGCCTAGATGGTGCCCGCCAGATATTTCTTGCGCGTTCCTTCCGGGTGACGCTCGATCGCATACCGCAGCATTGTGCGCGGCATCGTCTGATAGTGCTTGCGTAAAAAGTTGTCGAGTGCGTCTCGGTCACGCTTTCCGACCTCTCGCAGCATCCAGCCGGTCGCTTTGTGGATCAGATCGTGGGTATCGGTCATAAGCAGTGCGGCGATCTTGAACGTCGGTCCAAACTCTTCGCGCTTGATGAAATGGAACGTCGAGACGATTGCGATGCGCCGCTCCCAGACGTCCTTCGACCGCGCAAGCTTTACGAGTAACGCGGGCTCCGCCGTGCCCAAGTGCGCGCCGACAATGTGTTCCGCCGAGGCGTCGACCAGGTCCCAATTGTTGATGTGCGCGGTATTCGCGAGATAAGCCTGGTGGATTGTTGCGCGGCTGGATCCGTCGCCACGCTTGTAGGCATTTACCAATAGCATCAACGCAAGCAGTCGCTCCTCATGCCAGGAGGACGCGAGCATTTGCACAGCATCGCCGTGCGCGAGCGCGGCGTATTTGCTTGCTAAAGTGCGCAGCGCCGGTACGCGAAGCCCGAGGAAACGATCGCCTGCGCCGTATTCGCCGGGCCCGGTCTTGAAGAACCGTTGCAGATGAATCGCGTCGGCAGGATCGGCGAGTGAATGGAGCTCAGCCCGGATCTCAGCAAGACCAGGTTTGGTTGTGGCCGATTTCGTTTTCATCGCGGCCCGGCGCTGGCCGCCAAAGCTCGCGCGACAGCCTGCTGAAGCGGGCCTACATCAGGAAAATAGCCGCGCGAATCCGGGCCCATGTTCTGTCGATTCGTCAGCAGCACGATCGAGAGCCCATACCTGGGAATTCCCGCGACGTACGTCCCCGTGAATCCTGTGTGTGAGAAACTGCCTGCGGGCAAATACATCGGAGCCTGCCAGCCCAGGTAGTTCTGATATTTGTCGAGCGCGAGAAACTCGCTGACGACGCCGGGACGCACGTATTGCCTTCCTGCGTAGGTGCCGCGGTTAATCAGCAGATCGAGAAGAACGTGAAGATCGCGCGCAGTGGAGAACAGGCCCGCGTGGCCGGCGACTCCGCCATTCGCGTAGTAGGCGTTGCCGTCGTCGACTTCGCCGCTGAGCACGTAGCGTCGCCAACCATCCCACGCCGTCGGATCGCCGCGATACCGATATCCGAACGTGGAATCGTAAACCATATGCTTCTCATAGACGTTTCCCTGTTCGGTCGCCGCGAACTCCGTGAACGCATGCGACCTCGGCTTGAACGCTGTCGAACGCAGACCGAGTGGTTGATAGAGCTGCTCGTCGACAAATCGATCGAGAGACTGTCCGCTCACGCGCTCGATGATGTGGCCGAGGAGCATGAAACCGAGGTCGCTGTAGTGTCGCGCGGCGCCGACGCCCCATTCGAGAGGCATGTCGCGAATCACGGCGTAGGTCTGGGCACTGCTCGAAGCGTGATAGTACAACGGCTGCCACTGCACGAGGCCGGCAGAATGCGAGAGCAGATGTCTGACAGTGATGCTATCGAGATGGGGTCCGCGAAAATCAGGCAGGTAGCGATAGACCGGTGCATCCAGATCTATCTGGCCCCGGTCGACGAGTACCATCACGCCCATTGTCGTCGCCATGACCTTTGTCACCGAGGCGAGATCGAACATGGTCGACGTGCGCATTGCGGGAGGCGCCGCGAGAGGCCGACCGTCGTAGTCGTTGAGCTGCGCGAAGCCAAACGCGCGCTCGTGGACGACCTTGCCGTTCTTCGAAACAAGCAGCACCGCTCCGGGAGTGAGCTTCCCGATCGCCGCAGCGACCAACGAATCAGCGGTGGCGATTCCGCGCGCAAGCGCCGGATCGACGACGATCGCCGCAGGCACCGGCCGGAACATGATGGTGCACCCAAGCGAGGCAGTCACCGCGGCGCTAACGGCGAGCGAGACCGAAGACTTTCTCATCCGTTTCGACGTGAGTTTGAACTGGGACCCAAAAATACCTATTATCTGTGGACCGCCTCACAATCTTCACCCTGAGATCGACAATGACCACCATCAGCACGGCCGACACCGCCTGGATGCTGATTGCGACCGCTATGGTCCTGGTGATGACGCCGGCGTTGGGGTTCTTCTACGGCGGCATGGTGCGCGCGAAAAATACGCTCAACACCATGATGATGAGTTTCGTCGCGTTGGGATTCGTCGGGATCGCGTGGGCGCTCGTCGGCTACTCGCTCGCTTTCTCTGACGGATCCGGGTTCCTCGGCAGCCTGGGCTTCGCATTCCTCAATAACGTGCGCGTCGAGCCGCGCGGAACCATTCCCCATGTTCTGTTCGTCGCGTACCAGGGAACGTTCGCGATTATCACGGCCGCTCTCATATCGGGTGCGATCGTCGAGCGCATGCGCTTTGGCCCCTATCTCACTTTCATTACGCTGTGGTCGATTGCCGTGTACGCTCCAATCGCGCACTGGGTCTGGGGCGGAGGCTGGTTGGCGACGCTCGGCGCACTCGATTTTGCCGGCGGCACCGTCGTTCACATCAACGCCGCGGCTGCCGCACTCGTCATCGCTCTCGTCCTCGGCACGCGCAAGGATTACGCGCGACAGGCGATCATTCCGCAGAACGTCCCATTCACGCTGCTCGGAGCCGGACTCCTTTGGTTTGGATGGTTCGGGTTCAACGGCGGAAGCGCACTAGCCTCGAACGCGTCGGCGGCGCTGGCGTTCTCCAACACGATGTTCGCGCCGATGGCTACTCTGGTCGTCTGGAGCCTCCTCGATTTGATGCGCACGCGAAAGACGACCGCGATCGGCGCCGCAACCGCGATCGTCGTTGGTCTCGTCGCGATCACACCGGCCGCCGGCTTCGTGAGTCCACTCTCGGCAATAGTGATCGGCGCGATCGCCGCCGCGCCAAGTTATTTCGCTCTCCTCTGGCGAGCACGCACGCGACTCGATGACTCGCTCGATGTAGTATCTGCGCACGGCGTCGGCGGGATCGTCGGCGCGCTCCTAACGGGAGTGCTGGCGGAGAAAAGTTGGAATGGCGTAACCGACGGAGCACTGTTCGGGAATATCAGGCAACTGGGCGTGCAAACTGCCGCAATTCTCGCGACGATCCTTTACAGCTCGGTGGCGACGTTCGCGATCATCAAGGTGATCGCTCTCGGTTTCAACCTGCGCGCAAGCCCGCGCGAAGAAGGAATCGGCCTCGACGTTACACAGCACGGTGAAGAAGCCTACAGTCGGGGCGAAGGCGCGATTCTCGTCACTGCTGACCGGAGCTAACCGATGAAACTCGTCGTCGCGATCGTTCGGCCGGAAAAGCTCAATGATGTCCTTGAAGCTTTGTACCGTGCCGAAGTACGAGGCCTCACGATCAGCAGAGTGCGCGGGCACGGCGGAGAGATGGAAGATGTCGAGACGTACCGCGGCATGACCGTAAAAGTGGAGCTGCACGACAAGGTGCGTCTCGAGATCGGAGTCTCCGATCACTTCGTCGATCCCACGGTTCGGGCGATTCTATCCGCTGGCGCGACGGGCGATGTTGGAGACGGAAAGATCTTCGTGCTGCCTGTCGAGAAGGTCTATCGCATTCGCACTGGCGAAGAGGGACAGGCTGCCGTCACTCCCGTTACTGCCGAAGAAACGGAAGCGACTGGCCGCTAGGAAATCACCGCCGCTTTGGATCCCATACAGCGACGGCGACGCGCGAATCCGCCGTCCCGTAATAAAGAAACCAGCGGCCATTGAACGGCACGAGACCCTCGACGAAAGTCGTGCCTTCCTTGTACTGGCCCGTCCGCTCGTAGTCCTCGGTTGGTCTGATGAACGGCTCTTCGGCGCGCGCGATCAGCTTGATCGGATTACGCGCATCGAATAACGCCTGCCCCCCTGTGTACACGCGCTCAGGGAGTCCGGCTTGCCCGAACTGTCCGCTGTTGCCGGCGTTGTAGATCAACAGGATCCCACGGTCGGTCATGATCGCCGGCGGACCAGCCTCGACAAGCCACGAATCGAAGTATCCTGGCCGCGGCGATAAGACCTTGACCAGCTTTCCGTCCTTGTCGGCGAGAGGCGACCAGTCGATCAGATTGTCAGAGGTCGCGATCAGGATATCCGGCACGTTGAAGTACATCCAGTACTTCCCATTCACTCTTGTCGCGACGAGGCGGTTGCCTTCTGCCCGTGTGAGGATCGCGCCCGACTTCGTCTCCGACCGGAGATATTTCCCGCTATCGGCTTTTGCGAATGCGGGCCCGTGCTTGGTCCAGTGTACGAGATCTTTCGAAGTGGCAACGGCCAGTCGCGGGACGTCACGGTTCCACTGCGTGTAAGTCAGAACGTACGTACCGTCTTCACCTTCGACGATTCGAGGATCCTCGACTCCGCCGGTCCATTCGTATCTGGCCTGAAGATCCTTGTCGGGGTACAGGACCGGCACCGCTCGACGCGTGAACCTCAGTCCGTCAGTGCTCTCCGCGAGCCCGAGACGCGAAGTATGAAACCCGATCTCGCGCTTCCCCGTCGCGTCCTCGGCGCGGTACAGCAGATACACCTTTCCATCCTTGACGGTGGCGCCCGGGTTGAACGTCGCGAGCTCTTCCCACCGTACCAGGCTATCGGTCATTGGCGAGAGAAAAGTCGCCGTGCCTGTCGGCGAGATGATAGGATTGACCTGAGACGGCTTCTCGAACGGTCCAAACATCCAATCCCGGCTCTGCGCGCTCGCCGCGGTCAAGATAACCGCCGACACGACTCCCAGGGAAACGACCAGAGAATTCGATGCTGTGAACGACACAAATGTCCCTCTAGACGGGGCGCTCGAATGTGACTCCTGGCGTGCTGATTCGTTAGCCGTAAAAGGGCGATTCCCCAAAAATGATGAGGGTCTTTTCCGTGCGCTCCTATTTGTCTTTTCTGGCTTTCGTAACCATTACGACGGCCTGCTCCCAATCGAAGCCCGCGCCGCCGCCGACTGTGAAAGTGGTGCGCGACACAGTCACAGTTCGCGATCCGGAACTCGACAAGCGCGTTGCACGGCTGGAGCTCCAACTTCTCGCGCGCGATGCGCAGCTCGAGGATCTACAGACCCGGCTCGAGGACACCCGCGCCGAGGTTGTACGCGCGATGGCCAAGCTGCAATCGGTAGCTAGCCGAGCCCAGGCTGCGTCGGCGATGGCCGAGGCCGAGGTCGCGCTCCAATCGATGAAGTCGGGCGCCTCGCAGGAACCTTCCGCCGAGGCCACGCAGGTGACGAAGCTCGTTCGGCAAAGTGCGGCGGCGTTCGACAAGCAGAATTACGGTGGCGCGCTTTATCTCGCGAACCAGGCGAAAACCGTAGCGTCCTCCTATCGCGGCCGCCTTGGTGTGAATAGGGAAGATTCGCGTCCCGGCGAAAACCTTTTTGCCGTGCCGATCAAGCTCAAGACGACGAGCCGAGGCAATGTGCGCGAGGGGCCGGGCACCAATTTCTCAGTTGCTTTCTCGGCGGATCCGGGAACTTCCATCACCGCATATTCGTATGTCGACGAATGGATTCGCGTAAGCGATGACGGCAGCGGACGCGCCGGGTGGATTCACCGAACGCTGGTGAGCCGACCCTAACCTGTTTTCTTAAGTCGATGGGCGCGCACCGTTCGGTCGCGCCCTTCTCTTTTCGCCTGATATAGCGCTTCATCGGCGATCGCGATGATCGCCTCCGCGTCATCCGCGTCTTCAGGAAAGCTGGCGACACCGATGCTCAGCGTCATCTTCCGGCCATTGAACTTCTTGGCAGCGACGCGGGCGCGAATGTGCTCGGCGGTGTCGAGTGCGTCGGCGATTGCGGTGTCGGGGAGCACGATGACGAACTCCTCACCGCCGTACCGCGCGCAGCAATCGTTCTTGCGGGTTGAGTCGCGCATGATCTCGGCGATCGTTTGCAGGACTTCGTCGCCCGCGGGATGGCCGAATGCGTCGTTGTACTGCTTGAAGTGATCGACGTCGCCGACGAGCACCGAGAACCCGCGCTTCTCCTTTTTGAAGCGCGCAACCTCGTCGTCGAGGCGCTTCATCAGTGAGCGGTGGTTGGAAAGGCCCGTGAGACTGTCCGTCGTCGATAGGAGCTCGAGCTCCTCATTCTTCTTGCGAAGCGTCTCGTTGATGCGATCGAGCTCGAGACGGCCCTCACGCAGTCGATAAACCATGTGATTGAACACTTCGGTGAGATAGCCGACTTCGCCACCACCAGGCGCGGCGGGCAAATCGACGGCGAGATCTCCGGCCGCGACTTCACCGGCTGCCTTCGTCAATCGGTCGAGAGGGCGGGAGATGAAACGTCCCAGCCGGTACGCGGCCGCGGTGACCGCGACGAGCAGGAACGCAATCACGAGCAGCGCGACATCGCGGAAGCGGCGAACCTGGAGGAACGCGGCCTCGGCGGAAATCTCGGCGATCACTACCCAGCTCACCTGCGGAACGTACTCGAGCGTGCCGATGACTTCGCGTCCGCCGAAGCTCGCGTAGGCAAATGGCGCTCTCGCATGCGCGCGCAACTTTTTCATCGTCGCGGCAGGCAGTGGATTCTTGGCGCGGTCTTCGGTGACTCCATCGGAGCTGGCAATGGCCGCGCCTCTCAGGTTGACGAGGTGGATCGATCCCGTGCTATCGAGCGCGAAGGATCGCAGCAGCAGCTGAACTGGCGCGAGATTGAGCTCCGCGGCGAAGGCGCCGATGAGGCGGCCATCTGCCCGCTGAGCGGGGACGGCAACAATCAGCTTGGCGCGTTTGGTCGCCGGATCCCAATAGGCATCACCAACGATCTGGTTGTCCGCTCGGAGTGTCTGCTGCCAGTCCGCGGGCAGACGCACACTTGTCACCTCGGTCGCACTGGTGGCGATGATATTTCCATCGAGATCGAGGACCATAAGCCTTTCGAAATCGCTGAATCTCTCGTGGAGAGAGACCAGATAATCGCGCAAGCGTCCCTCGGTAGGCGATCCAGGGATAGCGCGAGCGCCGCGATCGAGCGTGACGACGACTTCATCCGAGCCCGCGAAGACACGAAGGTCGTAAAGGCGCTCTCTCAGCCAGACCCCGGCCGCACGTGCGCTTTGCGCACTGCCCGAGAGAAGATCCTCGTTGATTTTCTTTTCGAGGGACTGCCTGTTCTGGTAATAAAAAACGCCAAGCATGGTCGCTGCCGGAAGCAGTGCCGCGGCAACCGCGAACGCGAGGATCCTGCTGCGCAGGCTCTCGAGGCGGGGGAAGGGTAGGGGAAATTTGGCGCGTGCGCGCGGCGTGGTTTCCGTCGCCGGCTGCGCAGCGTTAATGGTCCCCGGTTCGGGTGTCTTGGCGGGCATCGTCTATAGACGACTGATCCGCGTGTGGGCTACCGGCTGAGCTGCCGAGCAATTCGCAAAAACTCGGGCGAAAAGCAATTGCACAAAGGCAACGCCGCGCGGAAACATGTGAAGCTCCGCAGATCACATATATGCAACGGTCGCGCCGCGTTCGTCCACACGTAACACGTTGTTTTATCAGCAGTTACGAAAGACTCAGAATTCTCAGCGGGACGTAGCTTGCAATGCGCGGCTACTGCCAGTCGGCCAGTCGTCTGAGCGCTTTCAATCGCTCGGTGTGTCCGATGCGTGCCCGGCTAACTGCTTCGCGGAGCCACTCGACCGATTCGTCGTAGACGACGCGGTTCACCGGATATGGATGTCCGTCCTTCCCGCCGTGTGCAAAGCTGAATCGCGCGGGGTCGCGCATGCTTGCCGGTGCGCCATAGACGACATCGGCGACTAGCGCCAACGCGCGCACCGATTTCGGGCCGACACCCGGCACCGCGAGCAGCTCCTCGTAGTTGTGCGGACTCGCCTCGTAGGTTGACAACAGCACCTTTCGCAAATGAGCGGGATTGATGTCCTGCTTGATGTCGACCCAGTGCCGAGTGGGCAAAGCCATCGTGATGACACGAGCGATCTCCCGATCGACGTGTCTTCGTTCCTGGCGCGCGAATTCTGTGGACACCTCGCGCGCTCGCGACGATTCGGATGCAACCATGTTGAGTACGAGCTGACCCGAAACTTCACTCGCAATTGCCGCGTGCGGCTCATTCACGAAGTCCGCGACCTGAGATCCGAGCCAGTGATAGCGACGCGCGGTGCTATCGTTGTCGCGCATGCCTTGTTGCACGACGGCCCACTCGCCTTCGCTGGTAACGAAAAAGCTGTGATGGTAAATGCCGAAGCCGTCCTGAATCGCGGCGGAGTCCACCTTGGCCGCCATGCGGCTATTGTACGCGAGTCGGGCGCCATCAACGCCGGTGCGTGCGCCGTAATCGAGCAGCTCGAACGGAGTACGGCGCGATACTTTCCCCTTTCCGCCGGCGACGAAAATCCCGAGCTCGCTACCTCTACGCGCGAGACCCTCCTTCAGCGCGCCGCACACGGTGGTAGTGACACCGCTCGAATGCCAGTCGAACCCGAGCACGCATCCGAAAGCCTGGAACCAATACGGGTCGGACAGGCGCTTCAGGAATTCGGTGCGGCCGTGCTCGAGGACGATGACCTCGGCAATCGCCGGCGCGAGTTGCGACATGCGATCGAAGAGCCAGCGCGGCGCCTTGCCGCCATGGAGTGGCAGCGTCGCGCTGCCGGTACGTTGAGGCATGGTCTGAAAGCTACTCCGATGCGCGCGCCGATTTCGGATCGGCGCAAGACCTACCTAGCCGCGTCTTTCTCCGCCGTAAGAGCGGCAAGACAGCGCCGATAATATCCCATTTCATTGTGCGCGATCGCCGTGATGCGGAAGATCTCGTCGTGTCTTGCCAGAGTATACATGGCGTCGAATTCATAGAGCTGTACACCGGCGCGATTCCGGAGCGCCCAGCGAATTCGCACCTGCACCAGTCGCGGAGATAGTGCATCGGTTGCGAGCGCGAGGGCTTCCGCACCACCGAAGTCGATCGCGCGATACATCTCCAGCAAATGGTCGATCGTCCGTCTCCACTCCGCCGCGGTTGCCACGTGGACGCGTACATCCTTCCCCGTATCGCTCGCGATGTGCACGAGCTCGGCGAAATGTTTGGCGATTGCGGTGGCGTCGAGGCGACTGAACGACGTGCAATAGGTCGTAAAGAACGCGCGTACGTCGGCGGTTATCTTGTTCGCTCGCAACTGTAGAGCTTCTCCGCTATTAACGTTTGGGCACCCCGCGTCGTCTAATGTGTATCAACGCGAGCGGCCGTGACTGAAGCTCAGCTATAAGAGCCGCACGGTCCGATTCGACACCAGTAATAAGAAGTCCAGGAAGTCCGTACAGGAGCCGCCTAGTCGACTCCTGCAATTTGCCACATCCATAGGCGCTACGGTGCCCCTTAACCCACGAGGCCGATGCAGCTAAGCAACTATCTCAAGAATGGAATCCTCGGCGCTACCGCCTTGATCTTTGTCGGCGCGCGCTTTGTCCCAGGTGCCAATGCAAACGGTCCGGTTCTCACCGCAGCCGCGGCGTTGGTTGTTGCCAAGGATTCAACGCCTGAGATGAGTTCGACTTCGCTGAGCGCCGTCGCAACGAAGACCACTGAAGCCCTGCGCGCGTTTGCCGCTGCGGTACGTCCGCTGAGTCATCCAAAAGCGCTCGAGGTCGCGTTCCACAGCTACTTCTCGTACAAGGCCACACACCCCGCCGAGGTCAAAAAGCCTCTGCTTTACTTCGTCGATTATGGTCTGCCGAGCACGAAACCGCGCGGCTACATCTTCGACATGAACACGCTTCAGGTAGTCGAAGGGCCGTTCACAGTGGCTCACGGACGCGGCTCGTCCACGAGCCAGTACGGCGTTCCGACGAGGTTCTCCAACGCGAGTGGAAGTGCCGCGACATCGCTTGGGCTTTACGTCGCGCAAAACACCTACGCGTTCCATGGGAAGACGGCCGGCCAACCGTACAGCTCGATCGGTCTCAAACTGCAGGGTGTCTCCGGAAACTTTAACAGCAACGCGCGCGCTCGCGGTGTGGTCGCGCACGGAGCGCCGTATGTTACGCCCGCGAGGGCCGGACGTAGCGAGGGCTGCCCGGCGATGGAGCAGCAACGCGCGCAACGTGTGCTTCCGGAGCTCGCGAACGGTGGAATGGTATTCCTTTTCGGTTTGGACCAGGAGTGGATGGCCGACGACCCGTGGGTCGCGGCCGCGCTCGACTAATCGCTAGACGCGACGGTGATCTCCAATCCGGAAGCCATCGTCGTGATTCGAAGCGCCGCCAAACTCGGCACGATCAAATCAGCGCTCTGTAACGCCGCGGATGGGTAGGTAGCACTGATCGCGACCGCCCGCATGCCGCCGTTGTGCGCGGCCTCGATTCCCGGTGGTGCATCTTCGACGACAACGCATTCCGCCGGGCTGTAGCCGAGCCGCCTAGCGGCAAGGAGATATCCCTCGGGATCAGGCTTCCCACGCTGGATCTCGTCGGCGCACACCAGCACCGACGGCATCGGAAGGCCCGTGTGCCGGATCCGTAATGTCGCAACGGCGCGGACCCCGGACGTGACGATAGCCCACGAGTCCGGGCGCAGACCCTCGACGAGTCGCCGCGCGCCGGGAACTTCGTAAATGCCGTTTGTCGTCATGGGATCACTGGCCTCCAGGATCCTGGCTTCGTGTGCGGCTGACAGGTGCGGCGCGACGAGCCCGATCGTTTCGACCGTGCGCCGTCCATGCGCAAATTCGATCACGTGCGCTGGATCGAGATTGTGCTGAACTGCCCAGCCGCGCCACGTTCGCTCGACGCATTCCGCCGAGTCTACCAGGACTCCATCGAGGTCGAAAAGTACTGCGCTGCAGCGCAGCAGCGACGCGGCACTCATCGCTGTCTCACAACACAGTTCATCGTCGTCGAGATTGGCAGTACTCTACGACCTCCCGCCGCGACGTTGGCGCCCGAAGAGGAGCGCAGCCCACAAATTCACTCCAATCGATATGCCGATGAATATGCCGTTTACGAAGTCCTGCGCATCATCGCCGAATCCGAAATTTGGATGAATGATCCTGGTCGCGATGGCGACAACGAGGAACGAGCATCCAATCAACATCAGCTTTTTCGGGTCAACACTCTTACTTCTGAGAATCATTTTGGATCTCCAGTGAACTGTTCAATCGGTGATTAGATACCAGACCAGCACTGCCCACTTCACTACGATCATCGTCAGCACGATCGTCAGCAGGTCCCAGTTCCACAGACCGTCGGCGTAGTAGTGGTAGGCGAAAAGACCTATCGCTACAAATCCGCCGATCAGTCCGGCGAGACTCGTAGAGCGACGGCGGTGACTCGCAAAACGTTCGTCCCATACTCTGCTCAGGATTGGGATGCTCATTTCTTGTTCTCCA
>JBJMOA010000109.1:0-23644 GCA_045803975.1 Gemmatimonadaceae bacterium | reverse complement strand
ATGGTCGCCACCAGGCGGCACTGTGGCGCCGTCGAGTGATGTCGTTGCGCTCGAATCGCTCGATCTCGACATTCGCGCCGGGGAATTCTTCGGCTTGCTCGGTCCGAACGGCGCCGGCAAGACCACTGCGATCGGTATTCTGACAACACGCGTTCGTCCAACATCCGGCAAGGCGATTGTCGCCGGAGCTGATGTCGTTGCAGACTCCGTGCGGGTGCGCCAAACCATCGGCGTCGTTCCGCAACGACCGAACGCCGACCTGAGCCTCAACGTCCTCGAGAACCTGCAATTTCACGCTGCGTATTTCGGGATACCGACCGACGTCGCAACCAAGCGGGCGTACGAGCTGCTCGAGCGACTGGGCCTCGCTGACAAAGCGAACTCCAAGCTCAATGAGCTGTCCGGCGGTCAGCAGCAGCGACTGATGATCGTGCGCGCGTTGATGCATGAGCCGGATATCATTTTCCTGGACGAACCGACTGTTGGACTGGACCCGCAAGCGCGGCTCGACCTCTGGGAGATTCTGCGCGATCTGCATCGACGCGGGCGCACCATCGTGATGACGACGCATTACATGGACGAGGCCGATCGATTGTGCGATCGGCTCGCGATCATCGACCGTGGTAAGCTTCTCGCGCTCGACACACCGCGTGCCCTGAAGGCGAAAGCACCCGGCGGGACGCTGATCGAGCTCGTCCTCGACGGCGATCCCGCGCCGGCTGGAGAAATTGCAGAAACGATCACGGGGATCAGCCGCGTAGAGATAAATGACGGGATGCTGCGAGCGCACAGCAGTCGCGGCGGTCAAAGTCTGCCGGCTCTGATCGAAGCGGTAGAGTCGACGGGCCGCACTGTCACCGACATACATCTGCTACAGCCGAGCCTGGAAACGCTGTTCGTATCACTGACCGGAAGAAAGCTCGGATGACCGCGGCAACTATGCCTGGACCACGTGCCGAAGTTCGCGCATCGTCGATTTTCCTGGCTTTGTTGCGGCGCGACATGCGCGTCGCGCGCCGCGAGCTCCCGTTCTTTCTGCTGCGGACTACGATGCAGCCGCTGATGTTCGTAATTGTCTTCGGCTACCTGCTGCCGAGGATGGGGTTCATGGGCCGCGGCTATACGACGGCGCTCTTACCTGGCGTCCTCGCGATCAGCCTCACGTTCTCGAGTATTCAATCCGTCGCCTTGCCAATGGTGCAGGATTTCGGATGGACGAAGGAGATCGAGGACCGCCTGCTCGCGCCCGTTCCAATTTGGTTGGTGGCGGCGGAGAAGATCGTGTCCGGAGTGTTGCAGGGGCTTGTGTCCGCGCTGTTCGTCCTGCCGGTTGCGCGGCTGATCATGGGGCCGATTCCAAATCTCACCTTCGGACATATCGGCGACGTGCTGCTCATCACCGTGCTGGGCGCAGCCGCGTTCTCTTCGCTCGGACTTTATCTCGGCACCGCAATCCAGCCGCAGCAGATCGGCCTGATGTTCGGAGTCATCCTGGCGCCAATGATCTTTTTCGGCTGCGCGTACTACCCATGGCAGGGACTCAGCACGGTACCGGTGATGAAGTACGCCGTGCTTGTCAACCCGCTCGTCTACGTCGCGGAAGGAATGCGAGGGGCGCTGACGCCGGCCGCACCGCACATGCCGCTGCCAATAGTGATCGTCGCGCTCATCGTGATCACGGCGATCTTCTGGACGCTAGGTATGCGGAGCTTCCTGAAGCGCGCGGTCGGCTGAGTTAGTGGACTCTGTATTCGGTGCGGGACTCGTATCTGTTTTTGGTTTCTCTGTCGCAGGCGGGCGATCGCCGAGATCCATGCGTGGAGCACGCGGCAGCGATAGAGTAAACGTCGATCCTTTTCCGACTGCGCTTTCAACTGTGATCTCGCCACCCATTGCCTGCGCCAGATCGCGGCTGATCGCGAGGCCAAGCCCCACGCCCTGAACCGGCTGATTGAGGCGACGCTCGGCCTGCACGAACGGATCAAAAATTCGGTCGAGTTTTTCCTGCGGTATTCCCGCACCAGTGTCGGCGACCGAGATGTCGATGCACTTCCCACTCGGCTTGGCCGACAATGTTATGCTGCCGCCAGGATCCGTGAACTTCACGGCGTTCGTGAGCAAGTTGAGCACGATTTGCTGCAACTTCTCGGGATCGGCGAGGACGGAAGCCGTCTTGTCACCTCCCTTGTAGGTGTAGCGAAGGCCTTTCGCGAGAATCTGCGGCGCGATCATGGACTCTGTGTCATGCAGTGCTTCGTCCACTGGCACGGCCGTAAGTCGATACTCGGCCTGACCAGCATCCACCTTCGCGAAATTGAGCACATCGTTGATGAGCGTGAGCAGATGCTGCTGACTACGCCGGATGCGCGCAATGTCCTGCGCCTGTTCGGCGTTGAGGGAGCCGCGCACGCCCATCGCCAACAGCTCAGCGTAACCGCCGATCGCGTTGAGCGGGGTGCGCAACTCGTGACTCATGCTCGCGAGAAATTCCGATTTCGCCTGGCTCGCGGCCCAGGCTTCTTCTTCAGCCTTCTTGCGCTCCTCGATGTCTACCGCGATACCGAGCCACGCGTTGACTTTTCCTGATTCATCACGGCTCGAGCGGCTGCGCGCCAGAAACCAACAGTATTGCCCATCCTTATCGCGCAATCGCAGCTCGACTTCGTAGTCATTGCCTTCACGCACAGCTGCTCGCCAGCTGCCGACAACACGTTCGCGGTCATCAGGGTGGATTGCGTCGATCCAACCGTCGCCGAGCGTCTGCTTCTCAGAAAGGCCGGTATACTCATACCAGTACGGATTGCAGTAGCTGATTTTGCCGTCGGGCTCGCCGAACCAAACCACTTGCGGCAGCAAATGCAGGAGATTCTCGAATCTGTTCCGGGTGGCGATCGTCGAGCGCTCGAATTGCGCCGCGAAGAGAGCGAGAATGAGCAGCGCCATGCTGATGATCGCGATCACGAGTCCAAGCTGAAAGGTCGCGAAGACGAGATCGTCGGTCGGACGCCAATCGGGGAGGCCCCGAGTGAAATTGGCCGCGGCCAGTCCCGCGTAGTGCATCCCGACAACAGCGGCTGCGAGCACCAGCGACGCGCCTATCTTCTTCAGCCACCTTCTTCTCTCGGCGGCCGTGTCCATCACTTTCCTGATGAGAATGAGCGCGGCCAACGACAGCACGACGGAGATGCCAGCTGAGACTCCGATCAGCACCGGCTCGTAGCTGGCCAGTCCATTCATGCGCATGCCGGCCATGCCGGTGTAGTGCATCCCGGCAAGCGCAGCTCCCATGAAGAGGCTGGCGATGCCGAGAGACCACCAGTTGACCGTCGTGCGATTGAAGATAAAGAAAGCGATGGCGCAGGCGGCAACTGCCGGGATTAGCGACGCGAAGATCAGGAGCGTGTCGTACCAAATCGGAATTGGAAGCCGAAGTGCGAGCAAGCCGACGAAGTGCATGCTCCAAATGCCGATTCCCATCGCGAACGCGCCGCCGTACGTCCAGAAAACGCGACGGCGACCTTCACTCGCGCGCACACGTTGCGCGATTTCGACAGCGACATAAGCGCCCATCGCCGCGACGACGACGGAGAGTATGATGAGGCCGAGACTATAGGACTTTTCCATCATGCTCCGTCAATTGCTCGCTTCGGGTGAGCTCGAGACCGATCGCGGAAGGCGCGTTGCGTGAACGTATTTAGACCGCGATACGAGTCGCAAGATGCAAGCCCGGCAGCGCTAGTTCAGAGCAACATCTAAGTAGTTGGATTATTTGCGGTTAGGACACACGTTCATCCCTGACCGTCAGATCTCTTCGGCTCCGGGTCGTGTGTAGGGAGCTTGCGGCGATATATCGTTAGATATACTTTCTGGGGCAAAGATATATCGACCGTACTATCGCCGGTTCGGTGCTGACGGCTCACTGGCGTGGTAAGTCCAATTTTATCGAGGGCTACGAGATGCACGAAAGAAATTGCGGGCGAGGGTTTGGGTGGGCGTTCGGAATCCGCCCAGAGAACTTTGGATTCGATGCCGGAGCTTTCTGGGGAGGGCGGGGCAGGTCGCGTGGCGGCCCATTCGGCGGCGGACGCATGTTCGATCAGGGCCATCTTAAGTTCGTGATCCTGCGGCTGCTCGATGAGAAGCCGCGCCACGGCTACGAGATCATCAAGGAGATCGAGGAGCGCTTCGGCGGGATGTATTCGCCGAGTCCCGGCACAGTCTACCCAACGCTGACAATGCTAGAAGACCTTGGGTACGCGCGCGCGATGCCGGAAGAGGGCGGCAAGAAGATCTACGAGATCACCGAAGAAGGCCGAAAGCATCTCACCGAGAACCAGCCATTGATCGACGACATCTTTTCGCGCATCGCCGAGTTCGCGCAGAACATTTTTGGCGAGCCGATGATGGAAGTGCACCGCGGCTACAAGAACGTCGGCCGCGCGGTCTATGCATCCGCGAAGAGCTATCTGAGAACTCCCGAGCAAATCAGGAAGATCAAGGAGATCCTCGACCGCGCTGCGACGGAGATCGAAGGCATTTGATCTGGACACGAGTCCAGCCCCGCGACACGTTAGCAGATCGTGGAAAGGGAAATGAATTCCTCGAGAGAGGAGGAGCTCGAAGCCAGACTTGCGAAGATCGAAGAATCGATCTCCGCCTTACAAGTCGCGGTCGAAGGAATAGTCAGTGAACGCCGAGGCACGTTCAGTTATAAGGAAGCTCCGCCCTTAGCACCCGGCCTGCGATTTTCACGCGGAGATGACGTCGGCTCCTCGATTGCGGGCTGGTTTTCAGCGCGAAGCGCGGAGTGGTGGCTGAGCAGGCTCGGCATCGGCTTCGTGGTGCTCGCGGTCCTTCTTCTGTACGGATTCGCAGTCGACAAAGGGTGGATCACGCCGCCGGTGCGGGTGCTCGCGGGAGCGTTGGTCGGTGCGGTTCTCTTTTGGGCAGCGACGCGGAGCAAGAGCGCCGGACAGTTGGAGACTTCCGACCTTGGATTGCGGGAGCTGCTCTACGGCGGCGGGCTGGGTGTCTGGTACGTGACAGCCTATGCCGCGGCCGTGTGGTATCAGCTAATCTCTGTTCCCTCGGCGCGACTGGTCTTCCTCATACTCGGACTGATCGCGACGTGGATTTCCCTCGCGGAGCGGCGCGAGATCTTCGGCTTCCTCGCAGTCGCGACTGGTTTTGCGACTCCGCTCATTCTTCCCGCGCCAGTCGCGTCCTTGACGGAGCTCGGACTCTATCTCGGGGCCGTCGCCGGAATCGGGCTGATCATCTATCTCATGCGCGGCTGGCAGTCGGTCATCTGGATAACGTTGGTTGCGTTCTGGGCCAGTCTCGCTGAGGCGATTTACAGAGGCGGCGATTTTGAGTCAGCAGCATCGCGATCGATTTCCATCTCGGTTTTGCTTTTGATCTCGGGTGCGGCATTTACCCGAACGCCATCGCTGCGTCGGAGACTGCTCGCGCTCGGATCGGAGAGATATACGCCAGCACCGCTGACAGGTGGTGTGCGGCGATTGATGGAAGCTGTCGACGGCTTGTCGAAGTCACTGGGTGGCGGAAAGAGCGCGCCCGACAGCCTTACGCTGTGGGTATTGACCCTATTCAGCCCGGTATTCGCCATTGGAATGTTGGGGGATATCTGGCCGCAGGCACCGAGCGAGATTTGGGGCGTGGTCATCCTGGCCCTCGGCGTGGCGTCGTTCCAGGTCGCGAAAACCATCGCGGCGGATGCCGAGCTCCGGGAGGTCACGTTTACCGCTGCGGCGTTGTGGACGCTCGTTGGCGTTGTAAAAATCATTCCTGAGCCCGAGAATCTGGCGATCGCGACGTTGCACGCGACGACAGTCCTCGTTTACGCGAAGCGGCGGATCATCGGGCCGCGTACGCTCGCAAAGATTACCATCGTGATCGCGCTGTTCGTGGTAGTCGGAAAGGAGCTTTCGCCTGCATACTACGGATTGTTGCGGTGGAGGTGGGTGATCGCGGAGCTGGTTACGCTTGGCGCGATGGCCCTCGTGATCCGGAAACTGATTGCCGACCCAGCGGAAAAACTTCAGGCAGTAGTACTGGCTGTCGCCGCCTACCTGACGTCACTGCTCGTAATCGCAAATGTTCTGCAGCCGATCTGGCCGCCCCTCATCACGACGACGTTTGCGCTGTTCGGAGCCGCCTTGCTAATCGTGAGTAGACAGCGCGGTGGCGAGCGACTGATGCGCCAACTGGGCGGAGCGACGATGGTGATCGTCGTCGGGCGTCTACTGCTGGTCGACCTGGCCAGCGTCGAGACAATCTGGCGTGTTCTGCTTTTCCTGGTGTGTGGTGTGTTGTTTCTGTACACAGGCTATCGGCTACAACCAGTGCGCGCGACGGAAGAGAGTAAATAGGAAGCCCGGCTTCTCAGGCCGCGCTTCCGCGGAGCAACAGCAAGGCATGAATGGTCAGCTTCCCGGTCGGCGCCGTGGTGCCTGAGCCCATTTCGTTTGGGTCAAGGGCGGCGACAGCCTGGAGCCAGTCGTCGGCTCGCAGATCCGAGTGCAAGAGAGCCTCCAGCTCCATTTCCACCGCAGCACACTGCTGAGACGTCGCGACGCGTCGTGCACGCGCGCCGACAATAGAGCGTTGAGGACGCAAATGCGGTGGCGCGTCCTGAACGATCGCGTCAATGCGAGTCGTGACGTGTCTGCGCCGGACCGCGCTCGAGCCTCTTACTCCCGCAGCGAGGGACGCTTGTTCGCTCGCGAACCAATCTCGAAGTTCGCGCTGTACTTGCTCGACTTCCGTCGGGTTGGATAAAACATCGTCGCCACCTGCCAAGCGGCACGATTCGAGTTGCGCGTCCAGATCGGCTGACGCGTTGTTGCCAACGGATACGACGAGTTTCGATCCGCTGCTTGCGGACGTCGCCGCGATGTAACCGTTGCGTGGTGCGCTGACCGTCGCGACGATCATTTCGTCGTTGGCACAATCTGCTTCGGGTAATGGTTCTACTATCCAAGCGTGAAGAATTCCGCGCAGCCGCTCGATCTTCTCCGGAGTACTTTCTACAATCGCGTCGATGTCGGTGTCTGCGGGTGCTTCCGTGGACATTGGGCTGGGCGCGCCGGCTCCGACTGCACTCCTGGCGACCGTCCATTTACGCTGCACAATCTGCTCGGTGTCGAGCAAGTCAGCCGCGCTGCGCGGAGGACGGACCACATGGACACCTACGCGCGCGTGTGGAGATCCCATTCTCGCGACTCGTCCAACGCGTTGGTCCATCCGCGCGACGGTCCACGGTAGATCGAGGTGAATCACGACGCTCGCATCCTGGAGGTTTACGCCCTCGCTGAGAATGTCGGTTGTAAGCAGCAGGTCAATGACCTCCGCTGGACGCGGCGGCGGCGCATGGTTGGCGATCGGAGCAAAACGGCCGATTGCCTCGGCGCGGGTGAGCGCACCACCGGCGACTCTCGCACCGTGCGAGGTCAACATCGCAACCCGTCCGACGGATGCGAGGCGTCTGAAGAGCGCCGATATCGTCTGCGCGTATTGCGCAAACGCGACGATCTTGGCGTCGGGACACGAGCGTCTGATACTATCGACCAGTATTGCCCTCTCGTCATCCAACGATCCATGAGCGTTGAACAGCGCGCGGAACTCCTGTAGCGCGCGCAGATGCAGCCTAACGGCATCGAGTAGTGTTCGATTCGCGGGGCCCGCGGCGGCCGATGTATCTCTGGGCGAGGCCAACAACTCGGCGAAACCCAGCTGCAGCGATCCGTCACCGTAAATCCAGGTCTCCAGATCCCGGGCGGTCGGGTATGTTCCCGCCTCGAGCGAAGCGCACAAAGCCATCGCTCGAGCGATTCGTCGCGCGATCGCTTCCTGAAGCGCGGCTTCACTCGAAGCCCATTGATGAACGAGACCCCGTGCGATGAGCGTTCCGGCCAAGCCACCATCTCTAACTGGAATTGGCGGCGGAAGACTCATCAAGGCGGCGACGATTCTTCCATCATCGTTCAGTTGGTGATGGACGGCTGGAAGCACTGTAGGAATCGCCGTCGTACGTGCGACGCGCGTGTGATCGCGTCGCACGACACACAGCGAGAGCTCGGCGGTTGTCATCGCGCGTGCGCGCGAGCCAAGGAACAACGACAACAGAGCGACCAGATCGGACCGCCGATTGTGGATTGGCGTCGCGCTCAGGAGCAACACCCGCGCGCCGCGCGCCATGGAAGCGAGTGCGAAATAGCGGTTCGTAGCAGGATTGCGGGCGTGATGGGCTTCGTCGACCACGATGATTTCGTACTGTCCCGCATCATGAGGAGAATCAACCCGACTCAGCGACTCGAATGTGCGCAGCTCCGCGGTAGTGCGCGTCGATGCCAGAGCAGCACGCCACATCGCCGTGAGCGCGGCCGGCGCCACAACGAGGCGCCGCTCGTACAGCCGAGCGACCGCGATGGCGACGTATGTCTTTCCCAGCCCCACTTCGTCGCATAGGAGCGCGCCGTTGAACTGGTCGATCGCAACCTGAAGCCGCGCAACCGCTGACCGCTGGTGCTCGTGTAGCGAAATGGATCCGAGAGTGACTGGACTCAAGCCCTCGGCTAGTGTCAGCGAGGCAATCCGCGATCGAACCGCAGCGGCTGACGCTAATCGCAATCTGTCCTCCACGACAGCAATGGCTCGACTGCACCAGGATCGAGCTGGTACGCGTCTATTCCTGCGTCAAGCAGCTCGCCATCGCCTGGTAGTTCGCCCGTCACTGCTCTCTCGCCAAGCGGGGCGAGGATATCGCTCGCGCGATGCCAGTCATGCGGGATCGGAAGAAGGCCCATCGTCCAGCCGAGGTACCGTCGATAGCCCCCGCGCGCAGGCTCGGCGATGGCGTTTAGCCAAGAGGCCGCTATCGGCCCATTGAGGAGAGCGGCCAGCGCGTGTGCATCCGTGAGAGTCGGGCAGCTGACGGTGTAACAGCTATTCAAGGCAACGAAGGGATCCCCGGGTTCGAACACAGCAGCGCGAGGCGTCAATCCAAAGTCAGCCCAAACCACTCGCGCGAGATCGTGGCGTGCGCTCTCAGTGCGAAAGAGCGACCACCACGGAGTCCTTCCGTGCAGATCACTGCGGCGGCTCAATGCGTCCCGGAACGGCATCAGCCAGCTTCGTGCGAGCGGAGGCAGCACTCGGCGCGGACTGCCGTCGGAACAATGCGGCCAGGCGAGATATTCGCGAACACATGTGGACGACCATTTCGCGAGCGTTTCACCTCGAAGCAGGGGACGAAGCATCTCACGTTCGATGAGTCCTTTTCTTTCGCCGGCTGTTATACGCGCCAGCTCTCCTTCAATTGAATCGACACGAACGATGTAGGCGGCGTTGTGGCCCGTCTTTACGCCAAGCAGCGGTCGCCCGAACATGCTTTGGCAGAACGCTGTACCGGATTGCGTAATCCGATCGAATGCAGTGCGCGCTGCGGGAGGGAGGAAGAGCCAAGGGCTGCCCGGAGTGTCGTCGAGAGCGAGGCGCTGAGGCGGACAACGCCAACGATGGGTGTCGTGGTTTCGTTGTCTGGCGATCGTTATCGGCGGCGTGAAAGCCTCGGTACCTTCGAGCCGGCGACGAGCGATCAGAAGCGATGGATAAACCGCGGCGTCGAATTGCGATTGCGATTCGGTGAGATCCTCGATCAGGCTGAGATGCGTGCGCTCGACGAGCAGTTGTCGAACGCCGCCACCGGCCAGCGATTGCCACAGCTTGGCAGGGAGAATGAGTGCGAGCGTTCCACCGGGCTGCAATAGATCACACGAGCGTTCGACGAAGAGCGCGGCGAGGTCGACTTGCGCGGCGAAACCGTGCCGCGCTCCGGCGATGTCAGCGCCTTTTTGCCAAGCTGCATTCCGATACACGGCAAAGTCCCGCCGCAGTCGATCGCGTGATGCGGGCGCGATGTGATGCAGCCGCACCCACGGCGGATTGCCGATCACTGCATCGAAGCCGCCATCGGCTGCAACGTCAGAGAAGTGGGCGGCAAACGAAAAGGGCAATGCGCCGCCAGCCTGAAGCGCCTTTATACGGCGCCCCAACTCGCGTAGTCGTGACCTGATGCCCGTGAGATATGTGCGCATCGCCGGATCAGGTTGACGGCGATCGCCGAACAAATCGCGGGTGCGTAGGGCGAAGACGATCTCCTTTCGATCCGCTTGCAAGCGGACTCGCTCGCGGATCGCTCCCTCGGTTGCCGCACCGCGTTCCATTCGATCGAGCACTCGCGCTAGCATTCGCTTCCGCGGGCCGATGGCTCTCACGTAGCGGCTTCGCATGCCAGCGAGTTTTCGGCCGCCACGGAGGTGCTGATGTTCGTCGAAGGTCCCGCCGGCGAGGGAGTCGCCCACTCGGATGTGGCGGTCGAGGTTGGGCAGCGGAGCAATTCGCATCGGATCAGGATCGTCGGTCTCGATAACGATCGATAGCCACAAGCGTAGCTCACAAAGCCAGACGGCCATCGGGTTCAAATCGACGCCAAAGATGGACGTCGTGAGGACGCTCCTACGGAGTGCTGCCATCGACGCTGATTCGCCGTACTCGCGGCGGAGTGCGGCGATGCGCTCCAGGATGTAGACAAGGAACGATCCCGAACCGCACGCCGGGTCCAACACCGTGATGCGCTGAAGTCTGGTGAGTGGATTGGCGGTTTCGTGAAGAACCGATGCGAGGGTGTGGCGCGTGAGATCTTCAACGAGCGCTTGTGGAGTATAGAACGCGCCGCTCGTTTTTCGGTCAGGTGCGGCCATCAGCGACTCGAAAGCTTTGCCGAGGATCTCGGGGTCTATCGCTGCTTCAGACCAATCGGCCGAATCCTCGCGACCGCTAAATCGATAACGCGAGAGCAGTGAGCCGTAGGCATTCCCAAATGCCTCGTCGGAAAAGACGCTCGATCGGCAGCGCTTCTCGAGGTGCGACCGCGCGAATAACCCGCCGTTGAGGAACGGAATTCGTCCAAAGCTTTGTGCGCGCGACGCTCGTTGGCGGACCGACGTGTTGAGCGTTCCGAAAAACAGAGGCTCGAGGACTCTCCGCTGGTACCGACCGCCGCGAGCGACGGAGGCGGCGAAACCGTTGCTGAGGAAGCCGAAATTCCCGTCAAGCCATCCTTTGGTCTCCAGAAAACAGAGAAAGATCAGTCGGGAGACGTAGAGCAGTGCCAGCTCGTGTGCTTCGATCGGAGTCTGTGTACCGCCCGTCAGCGAGCTGGCCAACTCCTCGACGACGGCCTTTAGCGTTCGAAAGAACTTTCCAGTGATGGCTTCCCGGCCGAGAACATCGAGCCATCGGGCGTGGGTGAGCAGATCAGATTCGTCGACGGCTGCGGAAAGGGCGCAGAGGGTTTCGGCATCGCTCTCGTACAGATTCGCCGTGCGGCATACCAGGGAGTGTAGACGAGAGCGCGATCGATCGGTCGACCAGCAGACGATGGCGAGCTCGCCAGCTATTGGCCGGATTGCGCAGACAATCCACAGAAATTGTGGGGCATGGCTGCACAGGGAGTGCGCGACGGCCGTAAGGGTCAAGCGGAGATCGGCATCGCTGCGTAATTCGACTACCAGCGCGCGCAGGCAGCCTACGCCCGGAACTATGGCGGCGCTAACGACCGCTCCGGGAATCGCCAATGCGTCGCGGGCGGCGCGGTCGAGCGGCAGCGGAGGCGTAGGGAAACCGAGCTCGCGCAGAATCCCCGCGGTTCCTTCAACCGACCTCGCGTCGCGCAGCCGGTCCATCGCGCGCTCGAGAGTTTGCACACGTCGAGCGTACCGAGACCGGTGTGGTCGTCTTACATCGTTTGGCGGCTACATCACTCGAATCGCTGCCGCCTAGGACTCGACGGATTTCTTGTCAGACAACAGTCTGGTGGTGAACCGCTGCCCTTCGCTAATGCGCTCGATCTCGATTGCCGTAGCCTCGACGATCTGCTCGATCCTCGCAATACGCTGCGCGAGATCGGGATCTGTCCCGGACCGAATCACTTCCTGGTGGGCGCGACTCTTTCCTATGAAGTACGCGCCGGCGAATGCCGCGACGAGAATACCGACGCCCGTGAGCACGCCGGTAAGCGCTATTATTGCACCCAGGTCTCCAGGCATTCTTCAATCTCCGTGATCACAGGAACTGTCCGTCAGACAGTACGCAGTCAAGAGCGTTCCAGTTTCCAAACGACGATTCTCATTGCGAGACGTAGGTCCGACCCTTCCATGTAACTCGCCGTCCTCGGATGACCGCCGTAAAGAAAATGTATAGCAGCATGATGGCGCCAAGAGGATACGCCAGCGCGTAAAGCGGATTGTTGCGCGTCGTGACATACACGCCGATCCACCAGCCAAGAGTCGCCGTGCAGGAGATTGCGCTCCACAATACGAGCGTGGTGGTCGTCGCCATACCAGATGCGGACAGCACGAGAGCGAGGGGCGGCAGCAGCTCCAGCAAAGGCGGAAGCAGCAGCACGAGTGGAAAGAGCATCTGTCCGATCCGTCCAAACGGAACAGAGTCCAGTCCGCCGGCGAAGACGTTCTTTCGCCATCCGCTGATGATCTCGCGCAGCGAAGCATACATGCGCGTCGACAATTGGTCCAAGCCCAGCATCAACACCACCCGCTTTCCGCCGGCGAAGAATTTTTGCGCCAGCATTAGATCCTCAGCCACTGACGTGCGCACACTCGCGTGTCCGCCGATCGCATCGTAGCTCTCACGCTTCAGGAACATGCACTGCCCGTTCGCGATCTTGTCGCTCACCCGCGGTGATTCATTTACGGACTCGGTGCCGCCGTAGCGCATCGAGAGGATGGTGAAGACCTGTGGCTGAATCACTTTCTCCCAAAATCCGCCCAGCTCCTGACGGCCAGCGACGGAAAAGAGATCGGCGCGAGTATCGTCCATCGCATTGACCGCGCGCGTGACGAGATCTGCTGCGTGCACGGTATCGGCATCCGTGAACTGCAAGATCTGCCCACGCGCGACCTTTGCGCCCGTTGTGCACGCCCACTGTTTGCCGAACCAACCCTCTGGCAGCGGAGCATTGCGCACGACGCGGGCGCGTACGTCACTCCCGATCGTGTCGCGAGCGACGTCGCCCGTGCCGTCCGACGAAGAGTCATCGACGACGATGAGCTCGAGATTCGGGTACGTCGTCGCGAGAATCGACTTGATGCACCGCGCGATGTTGTGTGCTTCGTTTCGGGCCGGCACGATCACCGAGACGAGGGGCGCTTTTGCTGGGGCCGACGCGCTGTACTCGTCGATTGAGCGCGAGCGGCGAAGACGGAAATACGTGATCAGCGGCGACAAGATCCACGGCAGTGACCACATGAAAGCGGAGAGCATTTGCATCGACGATTCGTCTTAGTCAGTTGCAGTCAACACGATACCGCACACAAAAAAAGGGGCGCCGCTTCGCGACGCCCCTCGATAATGTGCATAGGCTAGCGATTCCCGCCGCTCCCGCCTCCCCCGCCGGGCCGGCCGCCACCGCCGCCGCCACCCTGACCACCACCGCCTTGACCGCCGCCTTGGCCGCCGCCACCAGGCCGGCCTCCACCTCCGCCACCTTGTCCTCCGCCACCCTGGCCACCGCCGCCACCACCAGGACGACCGCCACCGCCCTGACCACCGCCGCCGCCAGAGCGTCCACCTCCACCACCACCTTGCCCGCCACCACCTTGTCCTCCGCCTCCACGATCGGGGCGTCCGCCACCTCCGCCTCCTCCTTGTCCGCCACCGCCACCTCCAGAGGAGCCGCCGCGTCCACCGCCACCGCCGCCGGAAGAACCACCGCCGCCCATGCCTCCACCACCACCACCTGGGCCGCGACCGCCGCCGCCGGATCCGCCACCACCACCGCTGGATCCGCCACCGCCCTTCGCACCAAAGTTCTCCGTACCAGCCATTCTGCTACCCTCCAGAGTTGTTTGTTACCGGCGCGACAAAAGCAATGCATGTGCCATATTAGGACATGCAAACAGCAAACTCACCTGCGTAATTCGCGCCACAAATAACAATTCGTGTCTGTAAAACATTTTCGGAGTGTGAATCCGCTCGCATCCGGTGCGCGTGTCGCGCTCATTGCACCCGCCGGTCCACTGCAGAAATCCGATGAACTCCCTCGCGCTGAGGAAAATGCGCGCGCGCTCGGATGGGAGCCGATCGTCACATCGCACGCATCCGATCGACTCGGATATCTGGCCGGTCAGGATCGCGACAGACTCGACGACATAAATCACGCATTGAGAGATCCGGATATCGACGCTCTGTGGTGTTTGCGCGGTGGATACGGAATGATCCGCATCCTTCCGGGGATTGATTTCGACGCGCTCTCACGCACACCGAAAGTCATCATCGGCTACTCCGACATCACGGCGCTTCATGCCGCGATCCAACGAAAATGCCGGCTCATCTCCTATCACGGACCAACCGCGCGAGAAGTGCTCACAGATTTCTCGCGCGACTCGTTCGAGCGCGCCGTCGTCAATCAAACCGATTCGTGCGGCACCGCGCCAAATTCGCGTGAGATCAGTCACGGAACGGCGCAAGGGAGGCTGGTCGGTGGGAATCTCGCCGTGCTCGCATCGCTGTGCGGCACGTCGTTCATGCCGGATCTAACCGACGGAATTCTCATTCTCGAAGACATCAACGAGCCGGTTTACCGAATCGACAGGATGTTCCAGCAGCTGATGCTCGCGGGCGCACTGAACGGCTGCAGAGCGATCGTCTTTGGCCAATGCGTGCAGTGCCCGGAAGACTCGAGCGGAGGAATCCCGCTCGACGATCTGCTTCTCGAGATCGCGAGCGAGCTCGGCGTGCCGTGCCTCGCCGGCATTCCCGTCGGACACATCGGCGAGCAGTGGACGATCCCGCTTGGCGCAACAGCGACACTCGACACGAGGACGCGCAGCTTGACTGTCACATCGTACAGCTCCTGACGAACACAATGACATACAAGACGGGACAGGATCTGATCGACGAGGCAAAGCAACAGGTGCAGGAAGTCACGCCCGAGCAGGTGCGCGACATGCAGGCGCGCAACGAACGCGTTGTCTACCTCGATGTGAGAGAGCCAAACGAGTGGAACCTCGGCCGCATTCCACACGCCATCCACATTCCCCGCGGTAATCTCGAAAGCAAAGTCGAGGGCGTTATAGACCGCGCGCAGAAAGTTGTCGTCTATTGCGCGCGTGGAAATCGCTCGGCGCTCGCCGCGCTCACGCTCAAGGAGATGGGATACGAGGACGTCGCCTCGATGGCGCGCGGAATTCAGGGGTGGGCGGATATCAACGGCGACATCGAAGGGTGACGCACGTGACCACCAACGAGCCGGAGACGTTCGAGATCCCATGCAAGGACGGGCTCTCCATTCGTGGCGATGTCTACCACGCTGAATCGGCGATCGGCGCGGTCATCGTCTGTCACGGCTTCAAGGGATTCGCGCGCTGGGGCTTCTTCCCGTACCTCTCGCGCACGCTCGCCGCGCAGGGACTGACGGCGATTGCTTTCGACTTTTCGGGTAGCGGAATCGGCACGGATCGCGAATCGTTCGCGGAGCCCGAAGCTTTCGCGAGCAACACATTCTCACGGGAGCTCGACGACGTCGAGCTCGTCGAGGATTACGCTCGCCGAAAGAAGTGGATCAACGGAAAGTTTGGTCTGTTCGGCCATTCCCGCGGTGGTGGAACCGCGATCCTCTTCACGGCGGCCGATGGCGCAACCGTCAATTCGCTCGTCACCTGGGCGGCGATCTCCTACCCGAATCGGTGGTCACCCGAGGACGTGCTCGTGTGGCGTAGACGAGGCCACACAGAGATCAGCAATTCGCGCACGGGTCAGATCATGCGGTTGGACACTGACTTACTGGACGATGTCGAGCTCCACGGGAAGACGAAGCTCAACATCGAAGCCGCGGCGAAGAAGATCAAAGTGCCATGGCTTATCGTTCATGGTACCAGCGATGAAACCGTGCCGAGCACCGAAGCGGAACACCTGCATTCGGTGTCTCCGGGTGTGAGCACGTTGCGCTTGATCAAGGACGGTAACCACGGCTTCGATGCTCGGCATCCGCTCGGTGAGCCGCCCGCGATGCTCAAGAAAGTCGTGCTGGAGACGGCAAAGTTCTTCGTTCGCAATGCGGGCGCGAAGTGACACGAAAGCGAGGGCGGGACGACGGAGCAACGATTTGCGGCGATCATTTCAAATCCGGTCATTGAGAGGCTGAAGACCGCTGTCGAGGCGCATCGGCCAGTCGCGGCCGCGGAAGAGGCGGGAGTTCGCAAAGCAGCCGTCGCTCTAATCTTCCGAGTGGGTGAAGAAGGATCAGTGGAGCTCCTTTTCATCAAGCGCGCCGAGTATCCGGGCGATCCGTGGAGTGGTCAGATCGCTTTTCCGGGTGGTCGTGAGGAAAGCGGGGACGGCTCCCTCGCCGAGACGGCAATTCGCGAGACGCGCGAGGAAACAGGAATCGATCTCGCGCGCGAAGGATTGATGCTTGGATCGCTGGACGACCTGCGTCCGCGAACCACGAGGCTTCCGCCGGTCGTAGTGCGGCCGTTTGTAGCGCTGCTCGATCGACAGGATCCACTGATGCTGAGTAATGAGGTCGCACTCGCTTTCTGGGTTCCGTTCGGCGCTTTGTCACAGACAGAATCCTGGCACGACGACACTGTCTTTGCGCGTGGCGTGCAGATCAACGCTCGTGTCTTCCGCCACGCGGAGCACGTGATCTGGGGAATGACCGAGCGGATCCTCGCGCAGTTACTCGCGCTGCTATGACGGCGGAGGAGGCGGAACGTTGGTGACACCTTGCGGCATGCCCGCCGGCGCTTGCTTCAATTGAAGTACCGGCGACTCGTGGATGATCTTGCCGCCAAGGTAGGCGGTATAGGTGACCGTGCCGACGGCGGCGAGAGACCAGAGGGCGACTCCCAGACGCATCCAGCCGGGGAGTAATTCCGACGGTCGTTTGACCGTCCTCCACCAACTGTATGCGGCAAATGCGCCGGCGAGGAGGATGACGATCATCGCGATGCGAGCCGCGTCGTCGTGTGCCTCGATCGCACCGGCGTGGACGTACCAAGGATTGTTAAGAGCGTCGCCCGCCTTTTCGCCGGTCAAGTGCACAGGGTAGGCGAACAGTCCTGCGACCGTCAGGCTGCCCATCGCCGTCAACCAGAGTCCCCTCCTACCGAGCAGAAGCGCAAGCGCGGTAGTGGCAAGAGCGCACACGCTGAGCACCACAGGGAAGTGGTTGATGAGAAGATGCGCGTAGGGCCATGACAGCATGTTGTGTGTTCTCGGTCTATTGGACCGCGGGGAGCGGTCGTCTGCGAGAACCTACGGGGCCCGGGAAACAGATGCTGCATGAAAACGCGCGAGCGGCGGTTTGACGCGGGTGAACACCGGCTGCACTACCGCGAATTACATTGCGAAAAAAGTTAGGCTATACTAACTTATTTGATAGTTCCTCAATAAAAACCGGAGTCTTCCTTGGCGACCCAGCTCAAATCAGCACGAAAACCCGAACCGTTCGCGCCGCCCGCGCCTGCGCCTCCGGGCTGGCGGCGCGCGCGCACTACTCCGTCGCTCGTCGAGGTCTATCGAACCATTCCGGTCAGCGGGAAAGGCGGCCTGTGGCGGAAGCTTCTCGCCTTCGCAGGACCAGGATATCTCGTCGCGGTCGGCTACATGGATCCCGGCAACTGGGCAACGGATCTCGCGGGCGGAGCTCAGTTCGGTTATACGCTCCTCACCGTTATCCTTGCCTCGAATCTCATGGCGATTCTGCTGCAAGGGCTCGCCTCCAAGCTTGGTATCGTCACCGGCCGCGATCTCGCGCAAGCGTGCCGCGACCATTACTCCAAGCCTGTCGGGTTTATGCTCTGGGTCGGCTGCGAGATTGCAATCGCCGCATGTGATCTCGCCGAGGTGATTGGAACCGCGATCGCTCTGAACCTGATTTTCGGTATCCCGATAGCGTACGGCGTCATCATTACGTCGCTCGATGTTTTGATAGTTCTGTACCTACAGAACAAAGGCTTCCGGCTCCTTGAAGCCCTGGTCATAACCCTGATCGCGACAGTGGGAATTTGTTTCTTGTTCGAGATCATCCTGGCGCAGCCTCCGATAGGGGCGGTAATGCGCGGGTTTCTGCCCGCGGCAGATGTCGTCCGGAATCCCGCGATGCTCTACATCGCCGTCGGCATACTCGGCGCGACGGTGATGCCCCACAACTTGTACCTGCACTCGTCGATCGTGCAGACGCGGCAGTACGACGAAAGCTCGCAGGGTAAGCACGAGGCGGTGCGTTTTGCCTTCATCGATTCGACGATCGCCCTCTCATTCGCACTGTTCATCAACAGCGCCATCCTCATCATTGCCGCTGCAACGTTCCACACTTCCGGTCACGCTGAGGTCGGTGAGATTCAGGATGCCTACAAGCTTCTGACGCCTTTACTCGGCGCCGGTGCGAGCACGGTGTTCGCGCTCGCATTGTTGGCGTCGGGACAAAACTCGACGCTAACGGGAACGCTCGCCGGCCAGATCGTGATGGAAGGGTTCCTCAACATCCGGCTGCGGCCGTGGCTACGACGGCTGCTGACGCGCGCCATTGCGATCATTCCCGCGGCGATCGTCGCGATCCTTTACGGAGAGAGCGGCACCGCGAAGCTGCTGGTACTGAGTCAGGTTGTCCTGAGCATGCAGCTGTCGTTTGCGGTCTTTCCGCTCGTGAAGTTCACGTCCGACAAGGTGAAGATGGGTGAGTTCGTCAACCCGGTCTGGTTGAAAGTGCTTGCCTACGCCGTTGCGTTTGTCATCGCTTCGCTCAACATTTGGCTGCTGCTTCAATTCTTTCGCGCATCGGTGAGCTGATGTATCAGCGCATACTCGTGCCCGTCGACCATTCCGATTACGACGCGGTCATCCTTACGCACATCCGGAAATTCGCGCGCAGCTGCAACACTGCATCGATCGTGTTGATCCACGTCGCTGACGGGTGGGCGGCGCGCAACATCAACCAGCTGGATCTACGAGAGTCTGAAGAGATGCGCAGCGATCGCGAGTACATCGAAGCCATCGCTGACGAGCTCGAGAAGGACGGCTTCGATGCCGAGGCCATTCTGGCGGGCGGAGATCCCGCCAAGGAGATCGCAGCATGCGCGGTGCGCGAGAATTGCGACTTGATCGCCATGGCGACGCACGGCCATCGCGGCCTTTCTGACGTGTTGCGTGGAAGCGTGGCCAGCGAGCTGCGGCATATCTCAATGCTTCCCGTATTAATGGTGCGTGGGAATCCGGCGTCGATTGCACCCACCTCCGGACCAGCGGCGTGAGCGCCGCCCGCGGGGAATCGAGAATACCGGCGCCGGAGCCGCTGACGGCGCCGGTCGAGGACTATCTCAAGGCCATCTATTCGATCGGCAAGGGAACGGGCGCGGCAGCGACCAATGAAATCGCCCAGCGTCTCGCGCTTGCGCCCGCATCCGTGAGTGGAATGGTCCGACGCCTCGCCGACCAGGGACTCCTCGCGTACGAGCGCTACCACGGAGTACGACTCACTGAAAGCGGACGGCGCGCGGCATTGCGTACGCTTCGCCGTCATCGCGTCATCGAGGCGTATCTAGCCGAGGCGTTGAGTTATCCGTGGGATCGTGTGCACGCGGAGGCGGAACGTCTCGAGCACGCCGCGTCCGACGAGCTGATCGACCGAATGGCGGCAACTATTGGCGAGCCGGAAGTCGACCCGCACGGAGCGCCCATCCCGACGAGAGACGGCGCCGTCGATGAGACCGAGTATCGATCGCTCGCCGAGCTCGGCACTGGCGCTTCGGGCGTTGTTGTTCGCGTTGAGGACGAGGATCCGGAGATGCTTCGCTATCTCGCGGAGCTGTCGATCGTTCCGGGAAAACGAATCACGGTGAAAGCGCGCGCACCGTTCGACGGCCCGATCACGCTCGCTGTGGCAGCCGGCGCGAGTGGAGCGCGACAAGAGCTGTCCATCGGTCCGGCGCTCGCCGCCCGCGTCCACGTGGCGCCACTCGCCGACAGGGCAAGCAAAGGGGTGCGCGGCTAGGTTTCGAGCGTGTTGCTCGCACTGGTTCTCGCTACACTCCTTGCACAAGACACGGCGATCGCGCGCGGCCCCGCACCGGCAGCGCCCGCCCCGTTGCGCACGATCGCAGTCGATGAAGCACTTGCCGCGCGCGCACACCTTGAGCAAGGCGACCGCGTCACTCTCTCCGCACAGCCTGGCGAGCCTGGCGAAACAGTAATAATCGCCGCGATCGTGAGGCGTGGCGCTGACCCCTCGGAGGTGGCACGGGGCGATCTTCGCGTGAGGATGCACCTCGATCAGCTGCAGACTATTGCCGGCTACGGCGATCGCGTCGATCGGTTTGCCATCGCGACCACCCCAGCCGCGGATATCCCTGCGTTGATCGATCGCGTCAACGGTGTCGCTTTCGGGTTCAGGGCATACCGCTCCCGGGATATTGCAGTTGAGACCTCGCGCACTTTCCAGGTTGTGAGCCGCTTCCATCGGGCGATCGGGATAATCACGATTGTCGCGAGCTCGGTTTTTCTCCTCTGCATCATGGTGCTGAAAGTGGAAGAGCGACGGCGGGACATCGCCGCGCTCCGATTGATGGGCATCTCGCGCGCAACCGTCGTCCGCTCGATCGTCGTCGAAGCAGCGCTCGTCGCCGTACTTGGAAGCGCACTTGGCGTCCTCCTCGGCTGGGCGGCTTCACTGTTCGTGAACTGGCATTACCAGGCGCTTTATCGCACGCCGCTCGAATTTTCGATGGTCACGGGGCCGGTTGTCGCCGGCGCCGTCTCGCTATCGCTCGTGCTGGGGATTGCGGCGGGAGTGTTGGCGTCGCTTCGGCTCGTGCGTACGCCCCCGCTGGCATTGTTTGGTCGCTGAGTGAGATTAGCGCTCGCCAAGGCATCGCTCATCAGGCATCGTGCCCGCACGCTTCTGGCCGTGCTTGGAGTTGCAATCGCAACGGCGATGCTCCTCGACATGGTGATGCTCGCGACGGGAATGCGGGAATCGTTTCGCGAGCTCCTTTTGTCGCGTGGGTTCCAGATTCGGCTCGCGCCAAAAGGAACGCTGCCGTTCGACACTGACGCAACCATTCCCGGCGTCAATGCCATCACCGCCGCCCTTCGCCGCAATCGCGATATCCTGGACATCAGTCCTGTGCTGGGTGCGTCTATCCATATCCCGATAGGGACTCGCGACGTAAGCGCTTCGGTGCTTGGCATCGATCCCAGCGTGCAGGGTGACTACGAGCTGCTCTCCGGGCGGGACGTTACGACGCCAGACGCGATTGTTGTCAACGATCATCTGCTGCGCGAGCTCGGGGCGCATTTTGGTGACACCGTGAGCGTCGCGACCGGTTACGATGCGCAGACGCGAACGTACTCGGGCCTGCGAAATCTGGTCGTCACGGGTAGCGTGAAATTCATCTACGGCGCTAATGACCAGTCGTCAGCGGCGGTGCGGCGCGAGACACTCGTCGCAATGGAGACCGCGGACGCAACGCCGAGAGGTGATGTGCGCGACCGGGCGTCGCTGTTCATGATCCGGGTCCGCGACGGCGCCGACGCTGAAGCCGCCCGCAACTGGATCGAACGTGAGCTGCCGAACGTCAGCGCAATCTCGATCGCGACAGCGCTCGCCCAGGTTGATGAGCGTCTGAGCTACTTTCGCCAACTGGCGGTCATACTCGGCGCCGTGAGCTTGTTCGTTGGCTTCCTGCTAGTGACGACACTCGTGACGGTCTCCGTGAACGAGCGCGCCGGTGAGATCGCTGTAATGCGCGCGATTGGGGTCTCGAAGGCACATGTAGTCCAACAGGTCGTAATCGAAGGCGTGGCCATCAGCGTCGCCGGCGCACTATTCGGTCTCGCGCTCGGCCTCGTCACCGCGCGTTATCTCAACACGATTCTGTCCGCGTTCCCGGGACTCCCGATGGCAATCGACTTCTTTCTCTTCCAGCCAAAGGCTGCCTGGTCAGCGCTCGGGCTTCTCGTCGCCAGCGGAATCGCAGCGGGGATCTACCCGGCATGGCGCGCGTCGTCGCTGCCAATCGCCGAGTCATTGCGTCGCGAGGCGATCGCTTGAGCGTCGGTCCGCATTCACGCATCGACGGTGTTCACGAGGACCCGATTGTTTCAGTTCGTGACGTCCGGCGCGACTACCCACTTGGCGCCGAGCGGGTGCATGCGCTCCAGGGAGTGACTCTCGAGGTAGAGAAGGGAGACTATGTCGCGATCGTCGGTCCATCTGGCTGCGGCAAATCGACCTTGCTGAATCTCATCGGTGTCATCGACCACCCTACCAGCGGCACAGTTGCAATTGCAGGACGTCGCGTCGATGCAATGAACGATCGCGAAGCGACGCGGTTTCGGCTGCACAACATCGGCTTTGTGTTTCAGCGCTTCTATCTGATGCCGATTCTTTCCGCGCTCGAGAACGTCGCGCTGCCAATGTCCGAGGCGAAAACACCAAAAGACGAGCGTGCACAGCGCGCGACGAAGCTCCTGGATTATGTCGGGCTGGGACACCGCGCTGGTCATCGTCCGTCGGAGTTGTCAGGTGGCGAGCAGCAGCGCGTCGCGATCGCACGCGCCCTCGCGAACCGGCCGGCTCTTCTGCTCGCCGACGAACCGACTGGAGAGCTCGATGCGCGCACCGGAGCGGACATCATTGCGCTATTCAAGCAGCTCAATGCTGACGGGACGACACTCGTGGTGGTGACCCACGACGAGGATCTGGCGAATGCCGCGCGACACAAGATCCACATGCGTGACGGCAGGATCGTGGACGCATGATAGCGCAACTCGCGCTTCGCAATCTTGCTTATAGACCTTGGCGGTCCGTCCTGTTGTTCTTCGGATTCGGCGTTGGTGTGGCCGTAATGATAGTCCTGCTGTCGATCGGCGAGGCGCTGCTCTCACAGGCGCGCAACGAGAAGCTCGTCGGTGGCGGAACCATCACCGTGCTCCCCGAAGGCCTCGACGTCGAAGTGATGAAGACCGGTGGAATTGGCGGGCTGTTCTTCTCTATCGACCACGCGTCGTTTCTGTATCGGCAGGTCATGGCATCACCGCGCTATCGCAGGGACATTGCGGCGGTGGCGCCGCAGATCGAAGGGAGGTTGTTATATCTTCGCGCGGAAGACGGTCGTGAGTATACGGTCACCGCTACTGGCGAGATTCCATCCGCGACACGAAGGGTAGGCGCCGCCCCGGAGATCATAGCGGGCAAATGGGACGACGATGACGGCGACAGACGCTGGATCGCGCCGACCGCGTTCGAGCTGCGCAACGAGATCGACCATTTTCATATGCCGCCGGACAGTATCACGAATAGGGAAACGTGGGCAGAGTGGCACTACTTCAACGTTGTGTCTGAAGGCGGCAAGCGGTGGGCGTTTATCTCGTTCATCGTTGGGGGAGATGTAACTGGATCGAAGTGGGGAGGGCAGCTCGGCATCACGGTGCGGGACCAGGGTGGCACGACGCGCCGCTTTGCCGAGACCCTCGACCGCTCGAAGGTGCGCTTCTCGACCCGCGACGCCAACGTGATGTTCGGGGGCTCGCATGTCAC
>JBJMOA010000108.1:0-4022 GCA_045803975.1 Gemmatimonadaceae bacterium | reverse complement strand
TACCTTCGTTGGGCTCCTGTTGCCGAAAATCAGTGGCGGCGATTGCTTCCGACCACGCGGGTTCGTCCAGACGTCCATCAATTTTGATTGGCTCAGAGATCCTGAGGACACGAATTCGACGCGTTTCGCCGGAGACTATTGGTGTGGCCCGCGGTACTTGTGCGCTCACGTGGGGCCATGACAGCGCGACGAGACCAATTAAAGCGACAGCCAGGACAACTCGCTTCAACATAGGGTTCAGGGTGCTCTGTTTTCTTCGTGCTGGACTGAACGCGCTCCAAGTATCACAACTGCTTGTCAGAAGGTAGCCCAATTCTGAGAGTGGGCTTTCCGCCGACGTTTTGTAACGGGAAATAGACGCGATGAGTGCGACTATCCACAGCAACGCTGTGGGCATTTGGGGCGAAGGATCCCTCGCCGACTTTTTCCAGGTTTCGACCGCGCTCATCGAAAACCGAGATAACGCCACTCTCAGCCGACACATAGAGACGAGCAAATCCTTTATCAAAAGCCAACACGTCGGGATCAGCGCCGACGGTGTGAATAGCTGTCATCGACTTCGATTCAAGATCAAAAACGGCCAGCTTCGCATTTTCTTCGCACGCGACGAATGCCAAGCGGTGTTCGCTGTCAATTAACAGTCCATGTGGTTCGCTGCAACCTTTCAGGTCGTATCGTCCGATTACCTGATCTTTGGTTGGATCTATCTCGGCTAGATTATTTCGACCGTGTACGGTAACGAAGATGTGTTCGGAGACTGAATCATACTGCGTGTTTCCGGCACCGCCGCCGAGAGCAATGGTCGTCACGCGCTGATTGGTGTTGGCATCGATTACTGTGTCCGTCTTGCCATGCAGATCGGAGACGTAAATCTTATTTACCTTAGGAGCATAGGCAATACCATCGGGATAGTCTCCAGCCGGCGCCCGCGCGATGATCTGCAAAGTAGAGTCGTCGATGACAGCGAGTTCGTTTGTTCCGGTAGCGGAAGCATAAACGCGATGAAGTTCAGGGACGGCCAAGATCCCATGCACTCGTGACAGGTTCTTAACCTCTCCGACCTGCGCCTCTTTATTAACATCGAATACTACCATCGTACTGTCGACCAAATGTGCGATGTAGAGGCGCCCAGTGTTTGGATCAAAACTCTGATAGTCGAAACGCGTAGCGCCGCCGCTCAACGGACTGTCGCGTAAAGTCCGGAGAGGAAGATTTGGCGATGCCACATCGACCGGTGGCGACTTGTCTGGCGCATGTAGCGATGGCGACTTGCCTGTGCAGGTTAAAGCGAACAATGAGAGAGCAATCGAGAGGGCAACTCCCACAACTAATTCAGCAGATTTCATAAGCCCTCCACCAGGTCAGACGCGGTTGTAGTTCATAAACGGCATTTTCAAAAGGCCGCCTAGTGTCTGCCTTTCCTCAACATCAAACCCATCAAGGCCATAACTGAGTTTGCGAAAGTCTGTCGCCGAAGTGTAGGTGCCGAAGATCTTGTCCCAAAGAGAAAAGATATTGGAATAGTTCGAATCGGTCTCTTTCTGATCACGGGAATGATGGACCTTATGCATGTGCGGCGTAACAAACAGTAGTCGCAAGAAGCGATCAAGAGTTCCATTCAGTCTTATGTTTGCATGTTCGAGTTGCGCGTTAAGGGCCGAGAGGCTCAGGTAGATAACAACGATCCAGAGCGGAATTCCAAACAGCGCGATTGCCGCAAGCTGCCAGAGCAAGCGCCAAACCGTTTCACCAGGGTGCTGGCGAAAGGCAGTGGTTACGTCAACTGCATTTTCGGAATGATGTACGCGATGGAACTGCCAACCAAGCCATGATTTATGCAAAAGAAGATGAGCGAAGTACGCGAACAAATCCAGTCCGGCAATAGCTATGAGTGCGTGTATCCAGGGTGACAGAGCGAACAGAGTTAACAGCCCGACTCGATTGCGCTCCGTCAACGCGGCGACGTAAGCCGAGCTAAACGACAACGCCAGGTTTGTCAGAACCAGCACTACTGTCAGTGCAACATTCGGCAGCGCATGTCGCACCCTGCTGTTTCGGTATTGATAAAGAGGTACTAGTGATTCTAATGACCACAAGAGCCCACACAAGGAAACGAGTAGCGCCAGGCGAACCTGGTCAGTAAGTATCTCCATGATCACCTCCACTGGAAACGGCCGTGTCTATTTCACGACACGATCACTTACGAATCCGAATCTCTTCAACTCTGCGATTCACTTCGTCCCAATTCACGTTTTGCATGAACGCATCGACGTACTTCGCGGCAGCCGCTCCGTAGTCCATGTGATAAGCGTGTTCGTACATGTCGAGTACCAATAACGGATAACCCATCGGCGCGTTATGCATATGATCCCACGCCCAGTAATTGTGAACTTCGCCCGTGTGCAGGTTGTAAGAAAGAATGGTCCAGCCTGAACCGCCGCCGAGCGCGTTAGCGGTCTTCTTAAACTCTGCTTCCCACTGCTCGTAACTGCCAAACCATTGCTTGAGTAGATCAAGAGCCTTGCCACTGGCTTTTCCATCGCCGCCGAGATTGGCGAAATAGTTTTCGTGCAACACAACTGAACCTGTGCGGACCAGCTCTTCACGTTTCAAGTCGCCATAGATATAAGGCGGCAGATCCTTGTCTGGCAGCATCGCGGCAAGTCGTTGCTCGATCGTGTTCAATGCTTTTACAGCACCGCCGTAGTTATTTTCCCAGTGTGACCGGATGAGCTTTTCAGACAAGCCTTTGAGCTTTGCCGGATCGAACGGTAGTGGTTTCGGTGTGTGTTGTCCCTGGAAAGCTTTAGCCACAGGTCCAGTGGTTTGCCCGTTGGCTACATCCGCACGTAAAAACCCTGCGAGCGCCAAACTCGCGCCGCCGGTTGCAAGCGTCGAAATTACTTTTCGGCGTGATACTGCTTTCATTTTCGTTCTGCCTCCCTCGTCTATGACAAGTTATTCGTATCTCAGCGCGACTAGTGGATCGACTTTCGTTGCCCGTCGTGCCGGGATAAAGCAAGCCAACAATGCGACGACGATCAAAACGACAGAGGAAATGCCAAAGGTCATTAGATCGGTGGGCGCCACTGCAAACAAAAGGCTCCTCATTAAACGTGTGACCACTATCGCTCCAACAACTCCTATCGTTACACCTATCAGCGTCAATTTCATCCCTTGACCTATCATCAAACGCAGGATGTGTCGAGGTGTTGCGCCGAGGGCAAGACGAATCCCAATCTCTCTCGTCCGTTGCGAGACTAAATAGGCGATCACTGCATACAGTCCTGCGGCAGCCAGCAGCAATGCCGTTACCGCAAAGACCCCTAATAACTCCATATTGAATCTGCGTGCGGCCACCGATGCAGCTAGAAACTGGTGCATCGGCCTGACCCCCGCCGTCGCGACATCCACGTCCACATTGCGGAGTTCTCTACGCACCGTTGACGCCAGTGTCTCAGGTTCTATTCCAGTTCGTACGACGAGACTGAGATTATTTGCCATGAACGGCACCGCAGATTTTGGGGCTTGCGGAATGGGTCCGTAGAGTGTCGGCATCGGTTCGTCGGTCAAGCCCATGTGCTTGACGTCTTCGACGATACCGACAACTTCGTACTCCTTCGCCGGATTTCCGTCGCCCATATTGATAAGAACATGCGCACCCAAAGGATCTTCGCTGCCGAAGAACTTACGCTGCAGGGCTTGATCGATGATGATAGCGCCCGGCGCGTGATCGTTGTCGCTATCAGCAATGTCGCGTCCGCGCACCAGTGGGATCTTCATTGTTTCAAAATAGCCTGGTCCAACCCAGCGATGCTGCGCGAATGGTTGTTCGCCCGCACTGGCTGGAGGACGACCCGCTATGTCGAATGTGGTCCGTGCTATCAGCCCACTCAGCGGGAGGGCACTGGCTGCGCTAACCCCTTCAACGCCGGGCAACGCAACCATACGTGATGCAAGTTTGTCGTAAAAAGTCTTCACCGATGTACCATTCGAATAGCGCGCCGCGGGCAAGGACAAGC
>JBJMOA010000107.1:0-32068 GCA_045803975.1 Gemmatimonadaceae bacterium | reverse complement strand
TGAGGTCCGAGGACAAAAGGCATTCGCGCAGGACTAAGGACCAACGCGGTGACAGGGTATCCTCGGTCCTGCGCGGATGCCCTTTGTCCTAGATCCTCAATTAGTCCGCGATCATAAATGCACTTGGTCCTGAGCCCTCAGTTCGTCAGTGGCAGTTCAAATCCGCTTGCGCGGTGCAACGGGCGTGAGCTTCGCCGAGCCGGTTTTAGCGATGATCCCCAGCTTGAGCACGGTATTCCAGTTCCGCGCACTGCCACGACCGAAATGCTTCTCGAGGATCGCGGGAGTCAGCTTCGAGCGGCCGATTCCTTTCGGGTAGAAGACGTAGGCCTGCTTTCCCTTTCCTTTTACCGTCTCGGGACCTTTGATCTCCGCCTGCAGCGCGGCGACGTCTTCGGGCTCGGGCGCGCTCTTCAGAAAAAGCACCGTGAGGTGCGCCGGATCGCGCTCCGCTTCCTTGCGGAAAGGATTCTGTCGAATGATCGCCTTCCACTCCTCGGGCGTGCGCACAAAGAAGTCGACTTCGAGAGACAGGCGCTCCGCGGCCTCGGTTTCGAGAAAGCGTTCGAGCTCGGCGCCCGTCCGGACTTTGCTGCTGAAAACGATGTTGCCGCTTTGCAGCAGCGTACGAACATCCTCGAAGCCGATCTCCGTCATGAAATTGCGCAGGTCGGTCATACCGACTGGCCGGTGGCCGCCGAGGTTGATGCCGCGCAGGAGGGCGATGTGTGTTGTCAGAGGGAGCTGTCAACTGTGAGCGAGACGCCAACAACCTAGCTTAGGCAGTCTGCTCCCGCGAGCGTGCACGACCACCGTTTCCGCGTCGTGTCGTTTTTTGCGGATGCTCCCAGTCACGCAGATGGTCGAGGAGATAATCGAGCGAGAAAATGTGGCGTGAGTTGTCGGCCTTGCGACGGAAAACCACGCGCGACCACCCGCGCATTCCGGTTGGCGTGTACCAGTCGCCATCCATGTGCAGCTTGTCGCCGGATATCGCCCTGATCAGCACGCGCTCGTATTGCGACCGTGGAAGCACCCGCTCCGGGAAAAGATTGTCCCAGGTGCAAAGCCGGCCAACATCTTCGTAGCCGGCCGGACGATCATCGAGGTCGAGCAGTGATGGTGCGCGTCCCTTCAACACCGATCCAATCAGTCGCAGCGTGAACGGATCCGAGTAGCGGCGGATATATGGCCAGAAGTGTTTGACGATCAGCCCGCCGATCTGCCGCAGCGTGAGGAACCGCCCGTCCTTTATCGGCCATTTGTCGTGGTCGATGTCGCTTGTAAATGGATTCTCGGGGTAGCAGTCGAACCGCGCAAGCCATCCCTTGCGCGTCGTGTGCGGCATGGGACGGAAGCCGCGAATAACCGGGATGTCGGTATCCTCCAGCGCGCTGATCTCGTAGCTGGGCCAGCGCATCACCTCGCGCACGATTCCAACGATGACCGTCGCTGTCGCAATCATGAGTGGCGCGTCCGGCGTGAAGTCGGCCGTGACCTCGATGCGGTCCCCGCGCGGACGCACTCCGATCCCGGTCGACCGTCGGTTGGCGGCCAGCAACATCACAGGCACAGGCAGAATGTGGGAGAGGAGATAGGCCAGCTGCTCGACCGTGCGGGTCGCGCCCTGCTCGGACTGTGGGACCTCGAAGGAGATGTTGTAATGGGTGCTGAAGCCGGCGAGCTGGACGTCGCGGTCGTGCGCCTGCTCCCACGCGTCCAGCTCCTGCCGGACGAAGAGAATCGACTCCCAGAGCGAGCGTCCAGCGCGCGCGCCACAGCCCCGCTCGATCTCGATTACCGGAGTCGCAACCTCGATGACGCCCGTATCGAAATAAACCGCGCCGCCCGTGGGCAGGTGATACGATCTGCCCTTCCGGTGCATCATCTTCTCACGAATGATCCGGCGCGGGCTGCCGAAGGTATCCTCGGGTTTTACCTGCACTCCGTCCATGATCACGGCGAATTCGGCTTCCATTCCGATTGCCGCGAGCTGGATCCGCTCGTGAGTGGATGTCTTGTTCTCTGGTCCCTTCTTCTTCTTCAGCTCCGCCATACTCTCTTCTTACCAATGCACTGCGTGCTTCCCGACTCGTTCCTGAAACGAATCCGTCAACCTTTTACATCGCGTGGCACCGACAGCACGTAGCCAAGATCAAGGTGAAGGTGATCTTCCGAGTATCCGCTCGGTGACCCGTAGGGCCGAGTCCAGACACCGGGAAGCGTCTCCCGCGCGATCAAGCTGAAGCGCTCGATCGCACTTCGATTGTCCAAATAAGTGTCGCCAATTCGGTAGATGTTGGCGGCGGTCCCCCAGGCGTGCGGGGTCGCGTTTTTCGAGAACCGGTGGGACGGTGAGCGATAGCCCCCATTCGCTGAGATATGCACCAACGTCCCGACCGCTTCCCGGAACCTCTCCAAACACACCGCAAGGAGAGTTATTGCGCACGGAACGTACCGGGGGAATGTTCTCAAGGGCTGGGCTTCGCGAACATCGACCTGAATGAACTCCCAAAGCAGGAAATGGCTGGCCAACTCGATTTTCATGGCCGTGTCCCACGACGGGACCTCATAGAAGTAGCGCGGGAGCTCCCGGGGGACGCCGTTGGCGTCCTTCCAATCTTCGCCAGGCCTGAGTGCCTTTCGGTATTCCGGGGGTAGGCTCAGGCCGTCCACCACCCGCAGCGGGAAGGTCGGAGACTCGCTCATCCTGATACGGCCGAAAGGGTCAGAATCTCAGTCATCGCTCGGACCCCGGGTCAGGAACTCATAAATGACGTGCGAGATTCCGGCGATCGTCCGGGAGCGGCCGGAGGCGGCGGGGTCCCACTCCGTCAGTATCACCAGGGAATAGGGCTTCCGCTTCGGCAGGTACACCACCCCCGCGTCGTGGGCGACGGTGGAAATCTCCCCGGTTTTGTGCGCGACCCTCGCCCCCTTCGGCAGACGCGCGGGAATGCCCTGATTGAATTCCTGCCCGTGGAGGATGTCCATCATCCTTCGCGAAAGAGCCGGCGAGAAGGCTTTGCCCTCAGCCAACAGACGCAGAATGGCGAGCAAGCCATTGGCCGTAACCACGTTGTTGATGCCTTTCTCGAACGCCAGCTCGTCTTCGACCCCGCGCTTGAGATCGATTCCGTCGTCGACATGAAGCTCGCGGAGCGCGCGATTCACGGCATCGGGACCGATGACGCTGAGAAGCAGATTCGTCGCGAGGTTGCTCGACGTCGTGATCATGTGGTACGCGAGCTCGTCGACACGCATCATTTTTCCGGTGGCGTTGTGCACCGCGGAATTCGAATCGCGTCCCGATTCGACGCGAAACGGCACGTCCTCGACGACGCTAAGAAACCTGTTGCGCACGTGGACGCGCGAGTGCGGCAGCAGGTCGCCGCGATCGATCGCGGCAAATACGCCAAGGAGTATCGGAACCTTTATCGTGCTCGCCGCATGAAACCACCTATCGGCGTGGTAACGCAGCTCGAAGCGCGTCTCGGCGTCGTATAACGCAACCGCGATCGCCTTCGCTCCCGCGTCCTTCTCGATCTTTTCGATCTGCTGCCGTAACGCCTGCTCGCGAGAAGGATCTGACTCCGTCCCAGGCAAAGCTGCCGTAGGGGGTACAGACTCTTTGGTCATCAACGCTCCGTTATGGCGTGCGGAGCGTGCGGAGCACGCGAAGCATCATGGGCGAACTTACGAGTATGCTACGCGGGGATCCGCTTTGGCGTAGGCGAGATCGGTAAGGAGATTTACGAGCACGAAGACGACGCTCAGAAACAGCACTGAGCCCTGAATCGCGGGCAAATCGCGTCGCGTGATCGCGTTCACCACATAACGACCCAGCCCGGGCCAGCTGAAGATCGTCTCGGTAAGAATGCTCCCGGTGAGATAGTACCCGAAGTCGAGCCCGAGCACCGTGATGATCGGGATGAGCGCGTTGCGCAGCGCGTGGCGCACGACGACGGCACGCTCGCGCAATCCTTTCGCGCGCGCGGTGCGAACGTAGTCTCCGCCGAGGACGTCGAGCATCGCAGATCTTGTCACGCGAGCGAGGAACGCGATCGAGCGCGACCCCAACGCGAAGGCGGGGAGAATCAGATACTTGATTCCACCGTAGCCGGAGGGCGGAAGCCACCTCAGCATCACCGCGAAGATGAGAATCAGGATCAAGCCGACCCAATAGACCGGGAAAGAGATGCCGAGATAGGCGATGCCGAGCCCGAGTCGATCGAGCCACCCACCGGGGTTGCGCGCGCTCAGGACGCCCAGGGTGATGCCGAGGACCGAGGCGAGAAGCATCGCGGATCCAGCGAGCAGCAGCGTCTTTGGAAATCGCTCACGGATGTCTCTGATGATCGGTCGCTGCGTGATGTATGAGTTGCCGAAATCGCCGCGCAGCACACCCCCGGTGTAATGAGTGAACTGATTCAGCAGCGGCTCGTCCAGTCGGAGCTCTTTTCTCAGGCGAGCGATGGTCTCGGCGTCGGCTCGCTCGCCGACCATCTCCTGCACCGGATCACCCGGCGCGACGTAGAGCAGGAGGAAAACCACCACCAGGACTCCGAACAGCGTTGGAATCGAGAGCAGCAGTCTGCGGAGGATGAACGAGAACACGAGCTATTTGCCGATCGTCACGTCGGTCCAGCGCTGGGCGTTGAAGACGGCGGGCACTGTGAAGCCGTGGATCCACGGCTGAACCGCGAACATGTCCTTGTAGAAGAAGAGATAAACCATCGGGGCATCGTCGAATTGCAACTGATCCGCCTGTGTATAGAGCGAATTGCGTTTGGCCTCGTCTTGTTCGCGGTGTGCCTGATCGACCAACGCGTCGAATCGTGGATTCGAGTAGAACGAGACATTGCCGCCCGGGCCCTTGTTCCTGCTGTGCAAAAGCGGGAACAGGAAATTCTCGGCGTCGGGATAATCGGCCCACCACTCCTTGAGGGTGAGATCGGTTTGTCCTTTACGCGCCGCTTCGCGGACCGACGACGCATCGCGCTGCACGATCTTGGCGCGAATACCGGCTTCGGCGAGGTTTGCCTGAATCGCCTGGGACAGGCGCGGCGATTGATCAGTCGTGCCCGCCCAGAGCTCGACATCGATGCCGTTGGGATGTCCGGCCGCGGCAAGAAGCTGCTTCGCCTTCGCTACGTCGTGTGTGTAGCCTTTGCGATCCGGACTGGCACCGCCGAGTGTCGGCGGGACGACGCCGGCGGCGACGGTGCCGCGTCCGGCCATCACCGCGCTGAGAATTGTGTTGACATCGACAGCGTAGTTGAGAGCCTGACGTACGCGCACATCGGTGAACGGCCCGCGGGTGACGTTGATCGCGACGTACCAGAAGCGGAGCGCCGGCGCGGACGAGAGAAGCTTCTTCTTTTCCGGATCGGCGTCCCACGCCTTGCCGGCTTCGTCGGGCACGGTGAGGACGTCGACGTTACCAGCTTCGAATTCGGCGGTAGCCGTGCTCATCTCTGGAATGATGCGCGCCATGAGTGAATCGGTCTTCGGCGGGCCATCGAAGTAGGCGGGATTCGCGGCGAAGCGTAGGTAATCGTCGTGACGCCATTCGACGAACTTCCATGGACCCGTCCCGACTGGTTTTTGACCGAAGTCCGCTGGCGGATTGTCCGGGACGATTGATGTCACCGGCATCGCCAGTAGCTTCGGGAAGATCGCGAACGGCTCCTTGAGCGTGATAACGACGGTTGTGTCGTTGGGTGCCGCCAGCCCGCCGATCGTTTGTGCCTTGCTGGCCGCATAATCCTCGGCGCCTTTGATGGGAAAGAGTGGCCAACCACGCCCTCCCTTCGTCTTTGGATCGAGGACGCGCTGAAAAGTGGCGACGACGTTTTTCGCCGTGAACGGGCGGCCGTCGTGGAATTTCACGCCACTGCGCAAATGAAACGTGTAAACGATCCCGTCAGGCGTGACATCCCACGACTTCGCGAGACCCGGAACCACTTTCGCATCAGGAGTAAAGCGCGTCAGTCCGTCGAAGATGTACGCGACCGCGCGTCCGGTTGGAACATCGGTAGACAGTGCGGGGTCCATCGATCTCGGATCGTAAGTGTCGCGCGAATCGATGATCGTCCTGCGGGTAGGAGCAGCAGATTCACCACCGCCACCACACGAGAGAATGGCTGGTATTACGAGGAGAATTAGTCGCCGCATGAGAGTGCTCGGACGGTTGACATGAAGGGGCGAAATACGAGAACTTTCGCGCACCCGAAATAGGCCTCATCGTGAGCGCAGAATACTATTATCGCCGCCATCTTGGCGCCAAGGATCTGCTGCCAGCCATTGGTGTCGGCGTCGCTGCCGGTTTGGCCGGGTTTTACGTTGTGCAACTCTTAATCCAGCGGACCCCACTCGTGCCGCAGAGTGAGTTGTTGCGCGCGAAGACGACGCCGCCCAAGCGAATGCTTGGCGATCGTACCGAGCCGGAGACAGAAACCCACTACGCCCGAGAGCTTCCGCCCGGGCAGCCGCCAGGCGCTCGCGCGCGGCAAGAGTGAGACGTACCCGGGTACGACTCGGGATCCTCACCGCATTCGCGTTCTTCGCAGCGTTTCCTGGGAGCAGCAGCGCCCGCGCGCAGGACATTGAGTGCCAGCGCGGGGATCTCGAGGTCATGCGGCTCGTCTTCGAGGGGAACCGCGCGTTTTCCGATGCCGATCTCGCGAAAACCATCGTTACTACGCCATCCGCATGGGCGCGGCGTTACCTGCACCTCCCATTCACGGTCAAACGTTGTCTGGACCGTACTGAGCTCCCGAACGATCGCGCTCGACTGATAATCTTTTATCGCCGTCGGGGGTATCCAAGAGTGACCGTCGATACCGCGGTGAAGGAGCTGGCGCCCGGTGCGGTCGAGGTCAAGTTCACCATCAACGAGGGGCCGCCAATGATTCTCAGGTCCTTCGTGGTACGCGGCCTGGATTCCGTTCCCGACCGGGCGCGGATAATCCGCGATCTGCGCGTTCGCGAAGGCGGCAGATTCGATCGTTTCGCGATTGACGCCGCCGCCGACACAGTGCGGGAACGACTGCACAACAGTGGATATCCGAGAGGTGAAGCAACGAATCGCTTCGCCGTGAACGACAGCGCGCTTAGCGCCTGGGACACGCTTTACGTGACACCCGGACCAAGAACGAGGATTGGAGCAATCAAGATCGCAGTGACGCCGCAAACCGGGAAGAAGCAGCAGATACCGACCAGGGTGGTCCGCCGCATCATGGGGCTCGATTCGGGGGAGTTATTCCGCGAGAGCGAGGTCGTCGACGCGCAGCGCGCGCTCTATCAGACGGAGGCGTATCAGCATGTGTCGATCACGCCCGATACGATTGCCGATTCTCTCTTGACGCTGCAGGTGACGCTCGCCGAGGCCGCGATGCATGCGGCGCGCGTCGGGGCGGGCTATGGAACGCTCGACTGCTTTCGCGTAACTGGCGAGTTCACCGACTACAATTTTCTGCGCGGCGCGCGACGGCTGGATCTGAGCACGCGTGTCTCGAAGATCGGAATTGGGAGGCCGCTTGCCGGCGCGCCTCGCCTTTGCCCGCGTGCCCGGCAGGACGTTTTTAGCAACCGGCTCAACTACTACGCTGGCGCCACTCTCCGGCAGCCTCTGTTCTTCGGTCTGCGAACCGTGCCGACCCTGACGGTATACACTCAGCGCGTGTCGGAGTACAACGCCTACTTACGAACGACGGCGATCGGAGGCGTGGCGTCGATACTCTGGCGCGGTCTCACGAGAACGCCGGTCAATCTCTCCTACTCGATGGACCTTGGGCGCACCGAGGCGCAGCCTGCGCTTTTCTGCGCGGTGTTCAACCTCTGCGAAGCAGCTGAGCGAGAGAGAATTCAGAAAACTCAACGGCTTGCAGTACTGAGTCTGTCTGTCACGCGCGACAATTCCAACAACCTGCTGTCGCCGACGCGCGGGTCAGTCCTACGGTTCGAAGCGCGCCATTCATCGCCGCTGGTCCTGTCGGATACCGGGCTCTATTTCAACAAGTTCATTGGAGACGCGTCGCGCTACATTGGACTCGCCGGCGGGAACGTGCTTGCCTTCCGTCTACGAAGTGGAACTGTGTTTGGCCGCACTCTGGGCGCGGCAACTGGATTCATTCCACCCTCCGAGAGACTGTACGCGGGCGGACCGACGACAGTGCGAGGATTCTCCCAGAACGAGCTGGGCTCTCTGATCTACATCGCGAAGGGTTATGAGCGCTTTCTTTTCGGAGTCTCGGACACTGTTCTCCGGCTTCCGCTAGCCGACACCGGTTACAAGCGCATCGTACCTGTGGGCGGAAACTCTTTGTTGGTTGGCAACCTCGAGCTACGACTGCGCAGTCCCTTTTTGCCCGAACTGCTACAATGGACACTTTTTACCGATGCGGGTGAGGTCTGGAACCGCGGAACTCAGATCAAAGCCATTAAGCTGAAGGTGACGCCAGGCATTCAGCTTACTGCTTTCTCCCCGGTGGGTCCGGTGCGTGTTGCGATTGGCTACAATCCGTACCAGCGGCCCGCAGGTCCGATCTATTACGAGGCGACCGAACTTGCCGACGCACCTCTCCTGTGCGTGAGTCCGCTGAACGAGATTCCGACGCACTTCGAGTACACAGATCCGGCTGACCCGAACAAGATCACCAAGATCACGCAGGACCCCGGGTCGGTCTGCGACGCTACGTACAGGCCCGCGAAGGACAACCGCTTCCGGAGCAAGCTCACCTTCAGCTTCGCCATCGGTCAAGCGTTTTAGGGATACATGACGCGCCGTCTTCGTATTGCGATCGGAAGCGCCATCATCGTGGTGGGCCTGCTGTTGATCGTCGCCATCAGCTTCCTCAGTCTGACGCATACCAACGTCGGGCAGGAGCGCGTCCGCCGGATGATCGCGACCATGCTCGAGGGCAGGGTGAAGGGGAAAGTTTACATCGGTCGCATCACCGGCGGATTCTTCAATGGCGCGACGATAGATTCGGTCGAGATCCGCGACGACGAGGACTCTGTCTTTTTTGCGTCCGGGCGAATTAGGGTCACCTACGATCCGCGCGACCTGCTCGATCGGCGCATCCTTCTCAGCCATCTCGAGGCGGAGCACCCTTTCGTTCACCTGCGCCAGCACGAGAACGGTGAATGGAACTGGCGACGCATCTTTCCGGCGAGCGTCGAGAAAGAAAAACGAAATGAGCGGGGATTTGGACAGTACGTAGTTGTCGATTCATCCGTGATCCACGACGCAAGCGTGCTCCTCACGCTGCCGTGGCATCCATCCGACACTTTGCGCGGCGCAAAACGCGACAGCGCGATCAGATTCGAGCTCGGGCGTGCCGATCACGAGATCCGTCGCACGCGTGAGGGATTCGCCCGCACGTGGCGTTGGACGCAGGCGCAAGCCAACCTCGGCTTGGCGCGCATCGCTGATCCAGACACCGTCGGACGCCTGGTAAGAATAAGAAAGTTGAGCTTCACCGAGAACGACCCGCCATTCCAGTTCCGCAATGTGTCGGGCACCATGCTCAACCTCGGCGACTCGGTATTTATCGACACCGATCACTTCGACCTGCCTGGATCGACAGGACGAGGGCACGGCAGCGTCGTGTGGGGCAGCGACCTTCCGGTGCGTTACTACATGCACATCGTCGGCGACTCCGTGTCGCTCGCTGACGTCGCGTGGGTCTATCCGACGCTGCCGAAAACCGGCGGCGGAAAAATGGAGCTCGACATCCGCAGCGAGCGGAATCCAAAGCTCCTCGACTACGTGTTGACCAACATGGATGTGCGGACGACACGGTCACACCTGTTGGGCAAGATGACGTTCACGACCGGCGGACCGGTGCTCGCCGTCAAGGATGTCGAGCTCAATGCTGCACCTGTCGACTTCGACCTACTGCGAACGCTCAACGGAAAGCCGTTTCCATACGATTGGCAGGGGAAGATCACGGGCACGATTCGCGCGCCCGGTGGTCCCCTCAATCATTTTCGCGTCGATCAATCGGCACTTGTGTTCGACGACGCGCACGTTCCCGGAGCGGTTACCGAAGCACGCGGCGAAGGCGAGCTCGACATTCTATTCCCGGCATTCACCGCGTTCCATGGCTTCAACGTGGACGTCGCGACACTCGATCTACGAACGCTTCAATATCTGAATCCGCTCTTTCCGAAATTGAAGGGAACTGTGTCGGGGACGGCGACGCTCGACTCGTCGTGGCTCGATTTGCGTTTCAGTAACGCGAATCTCTTCCACCACGACGGCAATCAGCCGGTCTCGCACGCGACGGGAAGCGGGCGTGTCACGTGGGGCGACAAGTATCTCACCTACGATCTCGCGTTGCAGGCGCAGCCGCTCTCGTTTACGGCTTTGACGCACTCATATCCGATGTTGCCGCTGCGAGGCAGCTACGCAGGTCCGGTGCAGGTGAAGGGCACGTCACCGAATTTGCTGGTCAACACTACGCTCACTGGCCCGGCTGGAACGTTCAGCTTCAACGGCCTGGTCGACGCCGACCCAACTGCGTATGGCGCGCGCGGTCGCGTTACGTCGACATCCCTCGATCTGCGGACGCTGCTCGACCGAACCGATGTGCCCCGCACCCAGCTCACCGGACAATACGACCTCGATTTGCGCGGCGAAAATCTTCCGACTCTCGTCGGAAGCGCGGTCGCATCGATCGAAAAATCGACGCTCGCTGGTTTCCAGGTCGCACCCTCCGTCGCACGGCTGCGTTTCGCCAATGGCGTAGCGACAGTCGATACGCTTGCGCTCAACGCGTCAGGGTTTAAGGCCAGGGCGTCGGGCACCTTCGGGCTCACCGGCACGCACACCGGGTCGTTGAAATTCGCGGCGGTAATGGATTCGTTGTCGCGCCTGCGATCGTTGGTGCCTTCTCTCGCCGACGCAAAGGGAGTCGACTCGTTGCGCGGTAGCGGTGAGCTGGCCGGTGAGCTCACTGGAAGCATCGACAATCTCGGTCTTAACGGAATCGTCCGCGCGTCCGACGTGCGGTTTGGCACGCGCAGTGTCGAGAGCATCCGCGGGACGATTCTCCTCGCCAATCTCACGAAAGAGCCGACGGGATCGCTGATTTTTGGTGCCGACACCGTGGCGCTCGGACCGGTTGGCTTCAACAGCATCAGGGCGTCGGTCGCGCTGGCGTCGCCGACTTCTGGACACTTCAGCGCGTCCATGCTGAGCCAGAGTGGCGTCCAGACTGATCTTGCCGGCAATCTCACGCGCAGCAGAGACACGACTGTCCTGAGGCTAGACAGCGCTGCGGTCATAGTCGATGCCGACAATCGGTATCGGCTCGAGGCACCGAGTCGGATCGCATTCTCGAAAGGATTCCTCGGGCTCGATTCGCTGCTTTTGCAACACAGCAGCAAGGCCAAACTCGTCGTGCAGAACGTACGAGTGAGCAACGACTCGATCAGAGGGCACATACGAACCGATAGCGTCGACATGAGGTTGTTCCGGGCGTTCGTGCCGGGACTGGTCGATGCGCGCGGGGCGATAGTGGCGGACGTCGACGTGCGCGGCAACATCAAGCAGCCCCGGCTTTACGGACAGATCTCTGTCGCCGACGGCACTGCCGCGTTCTCCAACCTTGGTACGCGCTTCAACCGCATCCGTGCGGACATCGCGCTGTCGGGCGACACCGTGCACGTCAAGCAGCTCTCCGCGGAGACGATGAAGGAGCGCCGCGGGTCGGCGAGCGTCACTGGGACGGTGAGCTTCGAGCATTACGACAATCCATCGTTCTCCCTCGTCGCCAACGCGTCAAACTTTCACGCGATCGACAAGGCGGGTCTCGCTGCCTTGGACATCTCGACCGGACCGGCTGTAACGCTCAAGGGTTCGACGCAGGATGCCCTGCTGGAGGGCACCATCCGCGTGGAGCGGGGGACGATTTACATCCCCGAGGTGATAAAGAAAAAGATCATCGACCTCAACGATCCGGAGTTCCAGAATGCGGTCGACACTCTGCTTGCGCAGAACCGGGAGGTCATGCCGCGCGCTCCGAAGGCAGTCGCGCGGAATCTCCGTCTCGAGGACGTAGCCGTCGACATCGGGCCCGATGTCTGGCTGAGATCGTCGGAAGCGAACATCAAGCTCGGTGGATCGCTGAACGTCACCCTCGCTCCGCCCAATCCCGGCGAGCCTCCGCGTCTCGCTCTACAGGGCCAGTTGAGCGCGAATCGTGGGACGTACCGCCTGGATCTCGTGGACCCGTTCATTCAGCCGACCTTCGACGTGCAGAGCGGAACGCTGCTGTTCTTCGGAACGCCCGACTTGAATCCCGCGCTGGACATCAAAGCGATCCATACGGTGCGTCAACCCAGACAAAGCGCAAACGGGCGTGACGTTCGGGTTGAGGTGGACATCACTGGAACGCTCGCGCAACCCAAACTCTCGCTCCGAAATCCGGACAACCTGCCACTCTCGGAGAGCGACTTGCTTAGTTACCTGGTGACCGGCGAGCCCGCGATTGGGTTAGATAATACGAGCGGTCAGATTGCGGGACTGGGCGTGCGCGCAGTTAGTAATCTCCTCGTCAGCGCGCTTCCTCAGAATGTCGTCGACATTCTCGAGATCCAGACGGCGGGGCCCACCACCGAAGCGGCAAACGCGAACAATCCCTCGTATTACGGGCTGCTGAACACTCGTGCCGTGCTCGGCAAACAGATCGGAAGCAGGTGGTTCCTGGGCCTCAGCACCGGCTTGTGCTTCGTGAATCGTGGCGCGTTCAAAGAGAATCTGGGACTCCAGCTCGAGTACAGAATCAGCTCACTCTACAGCGCGCAGGCGGCGATCGAGCCGGGTTCGAGCAACAGTCGGTGCGAGCGTGGTGCGACCCAAGGCATTACCCCGACCCAGACGCCATCGCAGGTCGGGTTCGACCTGTTTCGCAACTGGCGTTTCTAAACCGTTGTTGGCTCGTCAATTACAAAGTTCACAGCCGTTGCGCCGCGTCCGATCGGCGCGAGCACCGTCCGGTTTTCCTTCAGTTGAGCCGCAATCCGATGGCGAAGAATCTGCGCGAAAAGGATCTGATGCTATGCCGCTCCTGCGGAAACGAGGAGCGTGCATCCGAAGGCTATCCGTGCGCGGATTGCGGTACCTTCGTGTGTCTTATCTGCAACTTTCGCGGAGTTACACTCTGTAAGTCATGCCGCACCAAGCGCCCAGAACCGCCGATGACGCCGAGCAAATCAACGAAGATCGATTGGCCGGAGCATTGAGCGAAAGCGTCACCGCAATCGCTGCAATCGCACCGATGCTGTGCGAGCCCGACGTCAGAACGACACAAGTATCACAGTTGCTACACGGCCACATCGCTCAGGTTATCGAGCGACGAGGACTGTGGCTGCACGTGCGCGGCGCTGACGACTACTGTGGTTGGGTTCATCAGGGGTACGTCGTCACGATGCCCGAGCCCGTGCGGACGCTGTCGCGAACCGGTTGGAACGACGACCGTCCACTTTCACTCGGCTGCACCGTGCGCGACGAACACGGGGCTACCCGCAAACTTCCGCTCGGCGCGCTCGTCACTGAAGGGCAGGAGCGATTCGGTGGGCTGGCGATGTCACTCGAGGAGCGTCGCCACGCGTTTCCGGCCGAGCCCGACTCGATCACCGCGTCGGCGATGACGTTCTTCGAGGGGACATCGTACGAGTGGGGAGGAGTAACCCCGTGGGGTTGCGATTGCTCCGGTCTCGTATCGAGCTCGTTCAATCTTCACGGAGTGCAGGTGCCGCGCGATGCGTGGATGCAGGCGATGACCGGCTCGCCTGTAGAATCGCTCGACGACTTGCGGCCAGCTGACTTACTCTTTTTTTCTGATGACCCCGCCGATGGCAAGATCACGCACGTCGCAATCTCGCTCGGTGGGATGAGGGTGGTGCACCTTGCGCTCGGTCGCGGAGGTTACGCTGTCGATGATCTCGCGAGTGGGGATGAGTACACCGACCTATTGGTCAAACGGTTTCGGTTTGGGCGGCGGGTTCTCGGCTAAAGAACGGAGAGTAAAAACGACAACTACCTGCTAGGCGCTGACCGCTTTTATCGCTGACCGCTCACCGCTTGACTACCGAGGGACATATCACGGTGCAGCCATAACAAAGGCAACGGCTGCAGTTTCCTTCACGCCAAGGAGATATGTCCCGGCGTCTGCAGCGGTAAGCGTTGAGCGCTTTAGCGGTCAGCGTCTAGCAGTTGCCGTTTTCAGTTGCCGTTATCAGTTGCCCAAAAGCCGTCAGCTGACCATTCCATTCGGCGCCGCAGTGCCTACGAGCGGCGTCTGGCTCGGCCCATTCACAAAGAGTCTCGCCGCCGCCGTGGGCTCCTCGCCGAGTGTGACCTGCATGGTGTACTGGCCGGCGACGTTGAGCGGGAGATCGACGACGGCGATTATCGGGAGATCGACCTCGAACAGCGGGTTGGGCGCCTGCGCAACGTTGATCTCGCCTGAGGATGACCACAGCTCTTCCTCGAACGGGCTCAGCCAGCGAAAGGTGAGCTTGTGTGATCCGACATCGTCGCCGTTCGCTTTCAGGCGCACCACGAAATGCGTGCGCGGATGAATCGTCGGGAGTCCGGCGACATGAACCGCATCGAAGACGCCCAGCACGTTGAGCTTTCCTTCCTGTGAGAGATTGGCGGCGTCGGCGAAAACGGCGAACGAGATGTGCATGACGGAAAGTAGCCGCGCCGCGCCTTGGCCGGCTAGCTTTCGGCGATGACAGAATCAGTCGGGCCTTCCCCAACCATTGCCACCTCAGCGGCGCAGCACACTTTCGGCTTGACCGATGTTCTCCTGTTCATGATGGCCGTGATCTGGGGGATCAATTTCGTCGTCGTGAAATACGCGACCCACATCTTCAATCCCGTTGCTTTCACCGGCCTTCGAGTTGGAACGGTTGCCGTGTTCCTGCTACTCGTGATTTCCGCGCGCGGCGGCATCACCATCCCACGACGCGACGTCGTACGGTTGCTTTTCCTTGGGGTTCTCGGCAACGGGCTATATCAACTGTTCTTCGTTCACGGCGTCGCGCGCACACGCGCCGGAAATGCGGCGCTGATCGTTGGAGCGGCGCCCGCGTTCATCGCACTCGTCGCCCGACTTCGCGGATTGGAGCGAGTCAAGCGGATGACGCTCGTCGGCATCGGTCTTTCCGTAGTCGGGGTCGCATTGGTGATCGTTGGAAGCGCGGGTTCGTCGAACGGACAGACGACACTACTTGGCTCCGTTCTCGTGTTCTTCGGGGTTCTCAGCTGGACGCTCTACACGATTCTCCTCCAACCATACACGAAGCTGATCGATGTCATCCAGTTGTCCGCCGTAACAATGGTTGGCGGAGCGATCCCGCTGCTGATTGCATCGATGCCGGCGTTGATCGCAACCGATTGGTCGCGAGTCGGAGTCGGTGGTTGGTTGGCGCTGCTTTACTCCAGCGTCATCTCGATGGGCGTGGCCTACATGTTCTGGTACCGCGGCCTGCGGGTACTCGGGCCCACCCGCACCGCCGTCTACTCGAATCTTCAGCCTATCATCGCGCTCCTTGTCGCGTGGGCATTCCTCGGCGAGAACCCGACGATCTTCCAGGGCGTTGGCGCGGCCACGATCATCGCGGGCGTATTTCTCACCAGAGCATGAGGCTTGTTCTCTTCGACATCGATGGTACGCTGCTCAATTCAGGAGGGATGGGACGGGCGTCGATGCAGCGCGCACTCGGAAAGATCTTCGGTTCGCCCGGCAATCCCTCCTACCGGTATGACGGTAAGACGGACAAGCAAATCGTTCGCGATGTAATGCGACTCGAGGGACACTCGGATGAGCACATCGATTCGCGGATGGAGAAGCTGATCGAGCTATACCTCGAAGGTCTGCGCCAGGGCGCGAAGGGCGGGAAGTTCAACGTGCGTCCGCTCGAGGGAGTCGTCGAGCTGCTCGATGCGCTGGAGCGTCGTCAGGACGTCGTGCTCGGCTTGCTCACGGGAAACGTGGAGTCAGGGGCGCGGATCAAATTGGAAGCTGCCGGAATCGATCCGGACCGCTTCAAGATCAATGCGTTCGGATCGGATCACGAACATCGGCCGGAGCTCCCGGCGATCGCGCAGCGCCGAGCGAGCGAGAGACTCGGCATTGAGATCGCGGGCGACCGTCTCGTCGTCATCGGCGATACTCCGGCCGACATCGAGTGCGGTCGCTCACTGGGCGCCAAGGCGATCGGCGTCGCGAGCGGACATTACACAGTCGATCAACTCCAGGCGCACAAGCCCTACGCTGTATTCCCTTCGCTCAAAAACACCGAGCAGGTGCTCGAGACGATCCTGAATGCGTGAGGTCGAGCTCAAAGCCATCGTCGATGACCTGGCGGAGCGGAGAAGAATCATCGAGGCAGCGGGCGCAACGCTGTCGTTCGAAGGGAAGATCTCCGACCGTCGCTACGACTTCGCCTCGCGCGAGCTGACCTCGCGCGACGAAGTGCTGAGAACGCGACGATACGAGAGCAACGGCTCAGCGCGCACGTATCTGGACTGGAAGGGCGCAACCGAGACGCGGGACGTCTACAAGACGCGCGAGGAGATCACCACTCCTGTTGAGGACCAACACGCGCTCGAAGAGATTCTCGAGAGAGTCGGATTCGAGGTGACCTGGGAGATCGATCGTGACATCGCCCAGTATCAGTTCCGTGGAGCGACTATCCGATTTGAGACCTATCCGAGGATGGACGTGCTCGTCGAAGTCGAAGGAGAGCCGACTGCGATCGAGGAGGCCATCGAAGCGCTCGGTTTACCACGTGGGACGTTCACGAATGAGCGCCTCGCGGATTTTGTTACCGGCTTTGAGCGGAGGACCGGGGTGAAGGCGGCGGTTAGCGATAGGGAGTTCAGCGGGCGTTAATACGGATTGCGGACCAACGGCATTTCGGACTGCTGACTAACTGCGAATTGGGAAACCGACTTCGCACGGATGACTAACGGCTGCGAACTGCGAACTCAGAACGCGCTTTGAGTTCGGGGTCCGCGATTAGTCTCCCAATTCGTAGTTAGTCCCCCAATCCGGAATTAGTCAGCAGTCCGCAGTGCATTTGGTCCGCAATCCGTAGCACTGCGGATTGCTTCCCCATGTTATCCAGATAGATTCACTCGGCAATGAATTGTCGATCTATGCGCGGGATTGGTGTCTCGATCCTGGCGCTTATTGCGGTCACACCGCTGGCCGCCCAGGAAAACCCCGCAAAACGTCTCTCGAGCATTGTCGGTGTCGCCGTCGAGGAATACGCGAAAGCGGTCGACGAGCATGGAAAGCTCATCTCCAAAGACGAGTTCGATGAGACCTACGGGTTTCTTACCGACGCGAGGCAGGTAGCCGAGCGACTTCGAAGCTACGATGCGCCAACGACCCGGGCGATTCTCGACAGCCTCATCGCCGCCGTCGCGCAAAGAAGGTCACCCGCGTCAGTCAAAGAGCTCCACCAACGCTTTGCCACTTCGCTCGGCACCGCCGGCGCGATGGACCTTCCGACGCTCCCCCTCGACACCGCCGAGGGACACGCGCTCTACACGAAAGCTTGCGCCTCGTGTCACGGTCTTGCCGGTGCGGGAGACGGACCAGCGGGGCGCACGCTTAACCCGCCGCCACCGGCAATCGGCGTCAGGAATCTCACACCGGAGCTGACGTCCACCCTGGCGTACAATGTCGTGTCAGTGGGAGTAAGGGGCACAGCGATGCCGGGATTCGGCGCGACGTACAGCGCGCAGCAGCGGTGGAACATCATCAACTATGTGTACGCACTCCGCGGCGAGAAGCTGACGCTGCCTGTCGCACGTCCCGATGCGACCGCGATGGCCGGGGACACCGCCTCGCCGGTTATTCTCGCACTTCTCGACAGCGCGCTGGACTTTGCGCGAAAGGGACAGGCGGCAGAAGCGGGGGATCGCGCCTTTGACGCGTACATCGCGTTCGAGCCGCTGGAAACTCCTGCTCGCGCGAAGAAGCCGGGGCTGGTCGCGACGATGGAGCGATACTTCGCTGACTTCAAGGGAGCGGTAAAGAAAAACGACCTCGCCGCCGCAAAGAATTCGCGCGATGCGATCGCCGACGGCTTACCATCGGTCGTCGCGCTGGCACAAACGCCATCCGGAAATTGGGAAGCGTTCTTCCAATCCTTCCTCATCATTCTGCGCGAAGGCTTCGAGGCGATTCTCGTGATCGGCGCCGTCGTCGCATTCCTTCTCAAAACCGGACACCGCGAACGTCTGCGCTCGATCTGGGTCGGCATCGCCGTCGGTCTCGTCGCAAGCCTTGCGACCGCGGTAGTACTGAAGACACTCCTCGCCGCGATGCCCGCGAGCCGAGAGATCGTCGAAGCGACGACGATGCTGATTGCGGTCGTCGTATTGTTCTCCGTGAGCTACTGGCTCATTTCCAAAGTCGAGGCTGCGAAGTGGCAGCGGTTCATCCGCGAGAAAGTAAACTCCGCGCTCGAGCATGGCGGTGGAAAAGCGCTTGCTCTCGTCGCCTTCCTCGCCGTGTACCGGGAGGGCGCTGAGACGGCGCTCTTTTATCAGGCACTGTTCAGCGAAGGGCCGAACGTCGGCCTGCCGCTCGCGCTCGGGATTCTGGTCGGTTTCGCGGCGCTCGCGGTGATCTTCACTCTATTCTATCGGTACGGTGTGCGGATTCCGATGCGGCCATTCTTCACCGTCACGAGTCTTCTGCTTTACTACATGGCGTTCGTATTCATGGGAAAGGGAGTGCGCGAGCTCCAGGAAGGAAATCTCATGCGGATCACGGTGATTCCGGGCGGTCCACATGTTGAAGCGATGGGCATTTTCCCGAGCGTCGAGACGCTGACCGCGCAGGGTATTCTGATCGTGCTGTTGATTTTCGCGACGGTCAAGACCTTCTGGCCTGGGCATAAGGCGGAGGGGGCGGAGGCGTAGAGCGGGAGGCGGGAGGCGGGAGGCGGGAAGGGGGAAGGGGGAAGGGGAAGGGAAAGAGGGCAGGGGGAGCGACTGAGTGCAGAGCAAATGGTTGCGGAACACGGGGTCCGACCGCGGGGATACCGGCTCCCTGAGGCGACGCATCTCGGTCGGGTTAGGCTGCAGGTCGCTGATCTCGCGCGATCGCTTGCGTTCTACGAGACAGTACTTGGTCTGCGTATTCTACATCGCACCGACGACGAAGCGCGTCTCGGTCCCTACGGCGATGACCGTGAGATTGTACATCTTCACCAACTCGAGAATGCGCGCAGTGTGCCTCGGCGCGGACTTCTTGGGCTGTATCACTTCGCGATCCTGCTGCCGGATCGTGCTGCACTTGGACGCTTCGTCGCGCATCTCGCGGACCTGGGCGCGCGCGCTGGAATGGCCGACCATTTCGTAAGCGAGGCCGTCTATCTCACCGATCCCGATGGCTTGGGAATCGAGGTGTACGCCGATCGCCCGCGCGATGCGTGGCGCTACGACGAGCGTCAGCTCTACATGACGACATCGCACCTCGACGTTGACGATCTCGTTGCTGCCGCGCATGGCGAACGATGGACGGGAATGCCGCCCGGCACTACGCTCGGGCACGTTCATTTGTACGTTGACGATATCGCTACGGCCGAAGCTTTTTATCACGACGCGCTCGGCTTCGACAAAGTCGTGTGGAGCTATCCCGGTGCGCTGTTCCTGTCGGCTGGCGGGTATCATCACCATCTTGGCACCAACACGTGGGCGCGTGGCGCGCCGCCCGCCACTGACGAGGATGCGCGGCTACTGGAGTGGGAGATCATCGTGCCCAGCCGAAAGGACGCGGCAGAGGCAGCCGACAACGTGAGATCAGCAGGCTTCCCAATCAAAGAGGAGAGTGGTGAGTGGATTCTAACCGATCCGTGGGGCACGAACCTCAGACTCGTGCCCGAAAAATGATGCGGCAGCGTCCGCGGTTCGTTGCGGTGTCCGTGATCGCGTCAGTCGCGCTGCTCGCGGCATGCGCCGCCAGCGTGCAATCCGCAGGCTCCGGCTTTCACCCGGCGTCCGACGCGGCGGCAATCAAGGCGATCTTCGACACGACGGCCGCGGGCTGGAATCGCGGCGAGCTTCCAGTCTATTTGTCCGCGTATGTCGATACAGCGACGACGATGGGCCGGACCGGGTTGGTGCGCGGCGTGAGCGGGATCGAAGACCAGATGCGCGCCGGCTTCTGGCGCACGGGTCGTCCCTTACAGGTCCTGAGCTACGACCATCTCGAGATCAGACCGATTGGGCCCAATCAGGCGATCGCGACCGGTCAATACATCCTGACCGGAGGTGGACTTCCAAACAGAACGGGGTGGTTCACAACGATCTGGGTTCGTACTCCGGCCGGATGGCGGATGGTACACGACCACTCGTGAATCGGGCCGCCGGCTTCCGATAATGTTTTCGGGAACCGGCAGTGATTTTGCAAAATGGTCCTGTATTCCCTTCAGTGGTTGGTGCAGATGACTCTCTCGAAAGCCCGCACTTCCTCGGCGATCGTCGCGCTGGTTGCGATGTCCACTTTCGGCTGCAATGACTCCACCGGTCCGGGCACGGTGGATGCGAGCAGCGCGTTACAAAGTCTGTCGCTTGGTTTCCAAGCGCTCACCGACGCCGCGGGCAGTGGCGGCGTCCTCATCGCGGCGCCGGATGCAGCGACATCCCTCGACGCGATTACCCCATTCCTCGATCGAATCAACGTCTCGATCGATGAATCATCCCAGCAAATGTTCGCGCTGGGTCTGAGAGAGACTTTCCCCGAGGGGACATGCGAAGAAGACATATTCTTCGACCCCGGCGCCGAGCCGGGTACATGTACTCCCGCATTCAATCCCCTGGTCCTGGTGCTGTGGCAATCGCATTCGGCGACGGAGCTGCCGGACCGCATGCTTTTCGTGCTCACCGAAGCGGGGACGACCAATTTCGATTTTGAGGTCGACCCCAACGCGTCGATCGCGCTCTACATGGAAGGTCAGGACAATCCCTGGATCTCCGTCATTGGGAATCTTTCCAGTCAGATCGCCGGCACCAACCAGAGCTGCGACGACTTCACGCTTCCCCCGTACGCGAGGAGCGGCGATTGCAACATTGCAAACTTTACCGAGCAGGGATCCATCCTGTTCGCGCCCCTGCAGGACCCGACGGGAAATGACCGGATCCAGGTGGAGATCCCGCAGCAAAGCCTGCACGGGTTGTGGCTCGACGTCACCGAGGTTCAGCAGATCAGCGCCAGTGCGAGTCGGATTGGCCTCACTCGCGCACTGGCGAAACGCGTCAACGCCGCTCGGCTCGCCCCCGCGCGGTAAGCGGCTTTACAATCTTTCGACGACGAACTGCGCGACGTATTGTCGCGCAGTATTCGCGTCGGATTGTCGCGGTACCGGAGCGAGGCCGACAAACCTGATACGGAGATTGCCGGCGGTCGTTTCGTTGGCGGGTGACCTGATGCTTAGAACTTTGGTTTCACCCGCGCCGCCGTTTTGAGAGATCGCGATCGCGATCTTTGCGTCGCCTTCCCAGACACAGGTCACGTCCGTCGGGCAGCGCGAGTCCTCGCGGACCTCGGTGAATGTCAGTCGCGTGTCCGTTCCCCGTACCGCCGCCGTCTTTCCAACAGGCAATGTGAAAGACGTCCCAGGGTCAGCGACGATAGCCGTTTCGACGGGCGCGCACGCAAGCGGCGCGTAAGCCAGGCAGTAAATAGCGAGTATCGTGGTCCACGTCGAGGGCGCACAAAACTTATTTCGGTTCATCTGGCCTCCTCATTCTCGAGCAATCGCTTCAACCGGCGCGAGCTCCGCTGCTCTTCGCGCAGGATAAGTGCCGAAGACCAATCCTACCGCGATAGCCGAGCCGGCGGCAAGAAATCCGGTACTGAGGTGCATCACGGGATAAATGGGAGCGTGGGCCCACAGTCGAAATACAGCAGTCCCGGCCTGCGCGAGGATTATCCCGACCACAAACCCGATCGCACTTCCGGCACCCGTCACAGTTACCGACTCGACGAGGAATTGGGTCTGGATGTCCGCGCGTCGCGCGCCAACTGCTTTGCGTATTCCGATTTCGCGCGTTCGCTCGGCAACCGCAGCGAGAAGGACGTTCATGATCCCGATTCCGCCGACGGCGAGTATCAGTCCTGCCAGCAGTCCAAGCAGGAGCTTCGTTAGCAGCATTGCCTGGCGGGTATTCTCGAGACGTTGGGTGCCGACCTCGACGTTCAGCTTGTCGATCTTCGCCCCGTAGCGTTCGGCGAGCCAGTTGACTGTCTGCGTGCGCAGACTGTCGACAGCCTCAATGCTGTGGGCTTTGAGACGAAGCGTCGGCAGTCGTGGTTCGGCTGAAGGAGCGAGCAGGGATTCTCCGCCGCGGATGGGCGCGAAGGCTGTGAGATCAGGCTCTGGCCCGACCTGTGGTGGAGCGAGCACGCCAACGACTTCGCGTTTGCGACCGCTCACCTTGATCGCGCGGCCAATCATCCACAGCGCGTCGCGTCCACCGGCGAGCTCCTGCGCGAGACGATGGCCGAGCACGATCACAGGCGCGGAATGGAGAACTTCGCTTGGCGTGAAGAATCGACCGGACAACACCTCAATCGACGTGAAATCAGCGAGGCTCGCGGTACTCAGGGTGAGCAGGGCCGTCGCTCGCCGATCGAGAAATTCCACCGGCGCGTTTCCAGTGAGCGTGAGCGCATATTGCGAGACGCCCGGCACCTCGTTCTTTGCCCGTTCGGCGTCCTCGTTCGTGAACACCGGATAGCCGCTGAGTGGAATGGTACGGCCAGCGACAACGGTACTGGTGCGTGGAGTGATTGCAACATCCTGGACACTGCTCTCACGCGCAATCAGCGCGCGGGCCCAGAGATCGACGCCATCGGTAATCGAGAACGCGGCGACGAGTGCCGCGACACCGATGATCACGCCGGTGGTAGACAGCGTCGTGCGAGTCGGGTTCGTGCGCAAGGAGTCCGCTCCAACGCGAGCAGACTCGACCAGTGCGGCGGCATTAACGGTGAAGCGGCGCATTACACTCTACAAAACGACCACTCAGGCCGGTTGAGGCACCGCGTAGATGCCGGGTGCATCGGGCTTCGGATTCCGCCGCATGTACATCCAGATCGCGCCACCAACGGTGAACGCCACGGCGATGACCTGCGCGCCGGTGAACAGCCCGAACAGGAAACGATCGTCCTTGGCGCGGACGAACTCGATGACGAACCGCTCGACGCCGGCGAGGACGCAGTACAATCCGAACAGCCAGCCCTCGGCGTGCTTGTGATCGCGCAGGCGCCACAGAATCAGGAACATCACGAACCCAAGTGCGACCTCGTACAGCTGAGTCGGGTGGACCGACAAGACCTGGTTGGGCGAAGATCCAGCTGGCGCGGGGATGTGAAAGAGCTCTGTCATGTTGGCGACCGTCGACGGAGGTGCGCCATTTGGAAAGCTCACCGCCCACGCGCCGTTCCATGGACGCCCATAGTCGTCGCCGACAGCCCAGCATCCAGTGCGACCCATGCTATAGGCGGCGGCGATCGCGGGTGCCGCAACATCGCTGATGCGAGTGAAGCTCAAATGCTTGCGATGGATTACCGCGTAGCAGACGAGAATTCCGCCGATCAATCCACCCCAGAACACGAAGCCCGCCCTGCTCAGGAGCGCGCTGGGATCGCGCATTAGAACGGCGTAGTAAATCTTCCCGCCCAGGAGCCCGCCAATCACCGCTGCGAAAATCAGATCACCGATCGGCTCAGGGTCGTGACCGCGGCGCGTCAATTCCCGCTGCGCAATAATCTGGGCGATGACAAACGCCATCAGTACGGCCAAACCGAAGCCGGTGAGCTGTAGCGGACCAACCTCGTAGGACAGCGGCTGATGAACGACCGACGCGAAAATCTTTTGCATTGCTTGAATTTAGGCTGCGACCAGACCCGGGATAGGGCTGCTCGCGTAGGCGTTGAGATCGAGTCCGGCGCGCTCGCCGGCCTCGAAGCGAAAGATTCCGGCACGCGCAATCATTGCCGCATTATCGGTGGCCAGGCGTGGGCTTGGCGTGAACACCCTCATACCCTCCGGCTCGAGTTTGGTGCGCATGGCGGCGGCCAGGGTGGAGTTGCAGGCGACCCCGCCGCCCAATACGACGCGGTCACGGGAGAATGCGTTGGCGGCGCGCCATGTCTTCTCGACCAGCGTGTCGATCAGCGAATCCTGGAACGCGCGCGCGATGTCACCCTTATCGGATTCGATGTCCTTTGAGGCGCGCACGGTATTGAGGACCGCCGTCTTGAGACCGCTGAACGAGAACGCATAGTAATCGTCGTCCTGCGGCAAGGCATTCTTCCGCACCATCGGCCGTGCAAAGTGGAAGCGCTTTGGGTTTCCTTCGCGCGCGAGCTGCTCAACGTATCGACCGCCCGGGTAAGGCAGACCGAGTAGCTTGGCGACTTTGTCGAACGCCTCACCAGCGGCGTCGTCACGCGTTGCGCCAAGCAACCGGTATTTCCCCCAGGCCTCGACATCGAGCAGCAGTGTGTGACCGCCTGAAACCAGCAGCGCGGTGAATGGGGGGACCGCTTCGCGATGCTCCAACGCCGTCGCAAAGAGATGCCCTTCCATGTGGTGGACCCCAAGCAGCGGAACGTTTCGGGAAAAAGCGAGTGCCTTTCCGTAACTGACACCCACCAACAGCGCGCCCACGAGGCCGGGGGTGTTCGTTACCGCGATCGCATCGAGCTTGTCGAGCGTCGTATTCGCTTCCTGGAGGGCGCGTTCCACGACGGGAACGATACTGGTGAGATGTGCCCGCGACGCAATCTCGGGGACCACTCCACCAAACACGCGATGGATGTCCTGCGAAAGAATCACGAGGGATTTCTGAGCGACGTCGTCGTGTTCACCCTCGAGTACCGCTGCCGACGTCTCATCGCACGAGGTCTCGATTCCGAGAATGCGTGTCACGCTATTCTGTGCGCTCCGCTAACAATCGGTCCACCAGCGCGCGCTGCTCGGGTGCGTTCCAGTCCGTCGCGCTCATCAGCTTTCGCCTGATGACGCCGTCGCGCCCGACGATGAAAGTCTCGGGATATCCGCCGATGTCGTAACGGTCGGTGATCTGGCCCTTTGGATCGTGGAGGATATCAAAGGTAAGGCCGTACTGTTTCACAAACGCGCGGATCGTGGAATCAGTTCCTGGGTCATCGATGCTGATCGCGACGATCTTCAGGCCTTTCGGCCCATACGCTTTGTGCAGCTGCTCCATGCTCGGCATCTCCACCCTGCACGGCAGACACCAGGTCGCCCAGACATTGATCATCAGAACCTGGCCGCGATAATCCGCGAGGGTCTTTTCTTTCGGAACGGAGTCGAGCGTGTACGCCGTGAAATCGGGCGCCTTGCTTCCGAGCTCGACGGGGAAAAGTTCTTTCCGGAGATAGCGTGTCGCCCCGTAAGCGATAGCGCAGGTGACGCCGATGACCAGCGCGCCAATTGCGAGTTGCTGGCGCCCTGTCATACGATAACCGTGCAGCGGGAGCGCAGCTCCTCGATCTCCGCTTTGGGATTCTTTGCCGAGAAGATTGCGTTGCCGGCCACGAAGGTGTCGGCGCCGGCCTGGAATACCGACCTTATCGTTTTCCGGTCGATTCCACCATCGACTTCGAGAAACGCCTTGCTGCCGTTCTCCGCCAGCATCTCACGAGCGCGACGCACCTTGTCGAGGGATCCCTTGATAAAACTCTGTCCGCCAAAACCCGGATTCACGGTCATCACCAGCAGCAGGTCGATGTCCGCGACGACCTCGCTCACAGCACTGAGCGGAGTCGCCGGATTCACGACCGCGCCGGCGCGACAGCCGAGCTCGCGGATGCGATTGAGCTGTCGCTGCAGATGCGGTGACACTTCCACATGGATCGACATGCCGTTGGCGCCTGCCTCGGCGAAACTGTCGAAATAATTCTCGGGCTCGACGACCATTAGATGCACATCGAGCGGAAGCTTCGTGAGCTTGCGCACCGACTCGATGACTTTTGCGCCGAAGGTGAGGTTAGGAACGAAGCGACCGTCCATCACGTCGATGTGAATCCAGTCGGCGCCGCCCTCCTCGAGCATCGCGATTTCCTCGGCGAGCCTCGATAGGTCGGCGCTCAGGATCGAGGGGGCAATACGGACAGGCATTCTAGAAATCTAAGTCGCTTAACCGATTTGTAAGTTGTAGTTAAGGATCCTGCAGCCGCGTCGTTACTGTGGTGGCGGCGCCGTGATCCCCGTATCGATCCGGATCGATGGCGGCGGCGGGAAGTGCGAGACCGTGAGACTGACCGGCCCGCCCGCCGAGATTGATTGCCCCGCGGCGGGAATCTGTCGGATCACGGTGTTCTCGGGCTGAAGCGAGCTGGTGTCACGCGAGACGCCCGCGATCCGCAGGCCGATCTGCTCGATCATCGACCGCGCTTCGCCGACGGTGCGCCCGTAAAGATCCGGCATCTGCACCGTCGCCGGTCCTTTGCTCAGCACGATATCGACCGAGCCTGGAAGTTGAAGCTGCGTTCCGGCCGGTGGCGACGTCGCGATCACGAGCCCGCGCGGCGCATCCGACAATTGCTCACTCACGTTTCCCATCGTGAGCCCCGTATTCTCGATCGCGATGCGCGCCTGCTGCTGCGACATGTTGGTCGTCACTGGAACTTCGGCGGTTTTCTGTCCGCCACTCAGGGCGAGAACGACGGTCGTGCCGCGCTTCTGCCTGCTGCCCGCCGGCGGATCTTCCTGCAGGACGATGTTGGCGGGAGTGTTCTTCGTGAAGCGCGTATCGCCCTGCTGCGCGGGGAATCCAGCCTTCTGAAGAATCGCCGCCGCGTCCTCGAACGTCTTGCCAACCACGTTCGGAAGAATTCCATCGTCGGGCAGAACCTGCGCGGGAAAGGCGAACAGAAACACCGCGGTGTAGGCGATCAGAAATCCGCCGGCTGCCGCGATCAGATATGGGAACGCACGCCGAGGAAGCGCGCGCCAGTTCACCTAGCTGGTCCTGCGCAAACGCGCGGCGAAGGCGCCATCGGTGCCATGACGATGCGGAAGAACACGCAGGCGCCCGCCATCGAGCAGCTCCGGCGCGACTGATCCTTCCGGCGGTGGCTCGAGAATCCAGTTCAGGTTCTCGGCGAGGAACGAATCCACCTGCGCGTCATTTTCTTCCGGCTCGAGCGAGCACGTGCTGTAGACCAGAATTCCGTCCGGCCTGACCACCTGGGCGGCGGCTTTCAGGATGGACTTCTGTAGCGCCGACATCACGGCGATGTCCGACACTTTGATCCGCCAGCGTGCGTCAGGATGGCGGCGGAACGTCCCAGTACCGGTGCACGGAACGTCGATCAACACCGCATCAACCGGACGGATAGCGGGCGCGCGCGCATCGCCAACGAATGGAAGGATGTTGGCGCTCTCCAACCGGCGCTGATTCGCGAGCAGTCGCTGGAGCCGCGCAAACGATTTGTCCGCGGCGACGACGGCATCCGCACTACGTGAAAGTTCGAGCGCCTTTCCACCGGGCGCAGCGCATAGATCGGCAACCGTTGCTCCAGTGGGAATCGCCGCGTAGTCGGTCACGAGCGTCGCCGCCGGATCCTGAACGAAGAAAAGACCTTTCTTGAAAGCGCCCAGCTCAGTGAATGTGGTACCACCCGAGATCGCGATGCTGTCGCGCGCATACGGAGCCTCGGCGACGTGCACTCCCGCCGCCTCCATCATCGCCTCGAGCTGTTCGCGCACGATCCCGAAGGGCCGGATGATCACCGGCGCTTCCGAATTGTTCAACGCGAGCAGGCGCTCGGTGTCCTGCTCGCCCCATCGCTCGATCCAGCGCGCGATCAACCAGCGCGGGTGAGAGTACCTGAGCGCCAGTGCGTCGACTGCGTCCATTGGCCTGGCGGCGAGGAGATGTTCGCGCTCGCGGTCGGTGCGGCGGAGCACCGCGTTGACCAGCTTGCTTGCGCCCAGTCCGTGGCGGCGCTTCGCGAGCTCGACGGTCTGGGCAATCGCCGCGTACGCCGGCACGCTACCCATATTGGTCAACTGGTAGACGCCCAGCCTGAGTAAGTCGATCACGTCGGGATCCAGACGCGCCAGGCCGCCGCGCACGCGCTCGGAGAGAATCGCGTCGATCTCGGCGCGGTGCCGCAACATTCCATAGACGAGCTCGCGGGTCCAGCGCCGGTCGCGCGCGTCGAGCGCAATGATGCGACGCTCGAATGTCTGATCCAGAAATTCACCGCGCCGCAGATCGACCAGGATCTCGGCGGCCACCGCGCGCGCGGCGGTTACTCCACTGGCAGATGCGACAGTGGCGTTCATGATCCCAACATTCCTGTGGTTGGCGAAGACGGAACTGCGATCTCGCGACGCTGCATTCTTCCCGCAAGATACGCATTTCTGCCGGCCTCGACTGCGCTTCTCATTGCGGCAGCCATCCTAATCGGATCCTGCGCCGCGGCGATTCCTGTGTTCATGAGAATGCCATCCACCCCTTGCTCCATCACGATGCAAGCGTCGGACGCGGTACCAACGCCGGCGTCGACGATGACCGGCACCGACAGTCGAGTCTTGATAGTACGGATTGCATAAGGATTCAGCATGCCCAGTCCCGAGCCGATAGGCGATGCGAGCGGCATGACGGCGACGGCGCCCGCATCCTCGAGCTTGAGCGCGGTGACGAGATCGTCGTTCGTGTACGCGAGAACCTTGAACCCTTCTTCGACCAACGTTTTCGTCGCCTGGAGAAGGCCATCCGTGTCGGGGAGGAGCGTCTGCTGATCGCCGATCACCTCGAGCTTCACCCACTCGTTGAATCCGGCGGCACGAGCCAAACGCGCGTAACGGATCGCATCGCTCGCGTTGTAGCAGCCGGCTGTGTTGGAGAGCAGGAAAAACCGATCAGGGTCGAGATGGTGAAGGATCGCTTCGTCCTTCGAGCGATCGAGATCGACGCGTCGGACGGCGACGGTCACGACTTCCGCGCCGGACGCCTCGATCGCTTCGACCATTTGCTCATTCGACGCGTACTTGCCGGTTCCGACCATGAGGCGCGAGCTAAATTCGCGGCCGGCGATCACAAACGGCTGAGGGTCGACGAGCGTCCGAGCCGCCGGGGCGATCAGATCAGCGTGTGTCATCGATCAGCCTCCACCGACGAAGTGCACGATCTCGATGGTATCGTCAGCGCGGAGCTCGAGAGACTCGAACGACGAACGATCGCGCAGAATGACGCCGTTGCGCTCGACGACAATCGTCCGGGCATCGAGCTTCAGCGATGCAAGGAGATCGGCGAGGGTCCAGCCGGACGGAATCCGCCGTTCTTTTCCGTTCACACTAAGAACGACCCCTACGCTAGCAACTTCCGTCACAAGTCCGCTCGAACCCATCATACCTGGGAAAGATAGCGGCTTGCCGCGAGTTCGGAATTCTCGTCGTTCCAGATTCCGCGAATTGCCGCCACTCCGTGCGCACCGCGGTGGACGAGCGAGCGGACGTGCTCGGGCCGAATTCCGCCAATCGCAATCACCGGAAAATGCACCGCTGCAACGATGTCGTTTATGAACGTGCTCTCGCGACGAGGCTCGCCGGGATGCGACGGCGTCTCGAAGACGTGCCCCGCCACGCACCAATCCGCACCAGACTGCTCGGCGTCGCGCGCCTCATCGGGCGAGTGCACGCTTGCGCCGATCCGTAGCGCCGGTGCGATCGCCTGAACATCGGGGACCGCGATCGACTTGTGCGTGAGCTGGACACCCTGCACGCCGCACGCGAGCGCAATGTCTACCCGATCATTGACGATGCACCAACACTTCGTCTGCTCGTGGAGCTCGAGTAGCGCGAGAGTCAACGAGTAAAGGGTTGGCGAATCGAGAAGCTGGGATCGCACGTGAACCGCGCCCTTGTCGCCGAGCACGCGCATGACGCCCATGGCTTTCCGGAGAAAGCCGGGCCTGAGCATGATCTCGTCGTTGGTTACGGCGTGCACGCACGGCAATTCCGCCAGCGGCGCCTTTGCCGGTGCCGTCAACAGCCGTACCGTTCGCCGACCGCGGTTCCCCGTCCGCGCACCCAGTGGTGCGCGGCCATGCGTGCCTTGCCGGCCGGCTGTACTTCGCTGATGCGTATCGCGTCGATCCCGCAGGCGATCACGAGCTCACCGGTAATCTTCAGCACTTCGCCGGGCTCACCCTTGATCCCGTCCATGACCTTCGGGCCAAACATTTTTACATCGCCCTTCGATGTACTCGTGAACGCACCAGGCTTCGGGTCCGAGGCGCGAATCAGTCGCGAGACCTCGAGGGCGCTGCGACTCCAGTCGATGCAGGTGGATTCGCGATTGACCTTGGGCGCGTACGTCGCGCGCGAATCGTCCTGCGGTGTCTCCTTTGCCTCGCCGAGGGAGACGAGTGTCAGCGCTTCGACCAGCGTCAGTGCTCCGAGCTCCGAGAGGCGAACCTGCAGCTCCCCGTAGGTCTCGTCGTCGAAGATCGGAGTGCTCGCCTGAAGTATCATCGGGCCGGCATCGAGGGCCGGCACCACTCTCATTACGGTCACGCCTGTCTCTGTCAGCCCCTGACGAATCGCGGCCTGAATCGGCGCCGCACCCCTCAGCGCGGGCAAGAGCGACGCGTGCACGTTCAGGGTTCCGAGCTTGGGTAGATCGATGACCATCCTCGGCAGGATGTGTCCGTACGCCACGACGATCGAGACGTCGGGCTTGATCTCCTCGAGCTGACGCACGAGCGCAGGATCGCGCCCGCTCTTCGGCTGGAACAGCGCAATCTCCTCGTCGAGGGCGATCTGCTTCACCGGCGACGGAATTATTTGGCGCGACCTACCCTGCGGTTTGTCCGGCTGAGTTACGACTCCCACGACCTCGAATCCTTCGCCGATCAGCGCCCGCAGCGAGGGCGCGGCGAACTCCGGCGTTCCCCAGAAGACGACCCGCACTACATCTCCGTCTCGTTCGGGTGATGGTGCTCGCCCTTCACCTCGGTCCGCACTTTACGAATGAAGCCGGGATACTCCTCTTTCGCCTTTTCCCATTTCGACATCGCCGCTTTGCGCTTGAGCGGGCTCAAGTAGTCGATGAACAGCTTTCCCTCGAGGTGATCGATCTCGTGCTGGATGCAGCGGCCCAGCAGCTCCGAGCCCGTCGCCTCGTATTCCTGGCCGTTCTCGTCCATCGCCCGGAAGGTGACAGTGAACGGCCGCACCACGTCACCGTAGATGTCGGGAATCGACAGACATCCCTCTTCGGCTTTGTCCTGGTCGCCGGTGGTTGCGAGAACCTCCGGATTTATGAGGACGAACTTCTGCCCGTCGACATCGACAACGGCGAGTCTCTCGGTTCGTCCCACCTGGGGGGCGGCAAGGCCGATTCCCTCGGCGGCGTACATCGTCTCGAACATGTCGGCGATCAGCTTGCGCAGCTCGGCGGTTACTTCAGCGACGTGCTTTGTCGGCTTGCGAAGGACCGGGTCACCCAGCACCCGGATGTCGAGGATGCTCACCCAGCGGCAACGTTGGAGGCCGACGCCGGCCGATTGATTTTGGCGATGCGGCCACGCTCGACGATGACGCGCGTGTCGCCCGACTTGATGGTGACGCGATCTTCCATTCCCGCGTTCTTCTCGTCGCCGCCTCTTTCCTTGATGAAGAGTACTTCTCCAACAAGCCCGCCAGTCGTCACGATCTCGTCGCCCTTCTTCAGATTGCGCACGAGCTCGTCGTGCTTCTTGCGCTGAGTCGCCTGCGGCCGAATCAGGATGAAATAAAAGATCGCGAAGATCGCTCCATACATGAAAATGGAGCCGAGAATTGGATTAGCTGACATATGTAAAAAACCGGAAGTGGTAGGCTCGGGAGCGAATGAGTCTCAGACAGCGATCACTGACGTCGCGCGGTAGCGAGACAGCCAGTCGCGTGCCCATGAATCGAGCTCGCCGTTCTGGATCGCCGCCCGCGCCGCGCGCGCGATCGACAGCAGGAAATGTACATTGTGCAGGGAGAG
>JBJMOA010000106.1:0-20054 GCA_045803975.1 Gemmatimonadaceae bacterium | reverse complement strand
TCAGCTGCCTCGTAATGCGCCGAGCACCGCCGGTAGGCCGCCGGCAACCCAGACGATAGCCGCCACAATCGCCGCCTGCTGCTTCGGGATTTTCCCGACGACGTGAATTCCGATCGCCAGTAGCACGGTAACCCAGATCGTGAACACATCGACTCGGCTCGCGACAGCAATCGCGATCGGCGACGCACGATCCGGATCCATGAAGCGCGCCAGGTTCAAACCGACACTATTGATCGCGTTCAGCTTGTCCGGACTCATGAACAGCGCCTGCGCAGCGTTGACGAGACCTTGCACCAATCGCGGGACCTCCGCGTAGGTCGCGACCATGATCGCGGCCGTAACAGATTCCTTTGCGTCGAACAACTTGCCGACCAACCAGAGGATGAGTCCGGTGAACAGAATACTGAAGGTGAGGCCGATCGCGACAAACAGGGGTCCAAGCATCTCGAAGAAGTGACGGCCGGTTGCGAGCTGTTCTGCCGTCACGTTCGGATTCTTTCGCATGGCGGCCGCGCTCTGTCGCGCGAACTCCGCGTCCATAATCGGCTGCATTGCGTTTTTGGTGAGGAAAAACAGAATCGTAGCTGCAATCACGAGGAAGAGCATCGCCAGGCCCGGATTCCCACGACTTCTCCGCGCGAACACCTGTGATGGAGCATAGAAGATGTCTACGAAATCCTCCCACAAGCCCGCCTGCGAAGGTGTGGGTTCCGCTTCTTTGATGTCCCCGGCATCACTTCCCATTGACCGACCTCCTGAAGTGGATACGCAACCCGACAAACACTACTATCGAATTTTTCTTCGTACCACCAGATGATTGGATGGCTTTACTCCAGTTTCATCTGATGCAACAACGCACGGAATCTGGGATGCGAGTGCAGCGCGGTTAGCAGGAACGAGCCTTTGATGCTGTAGACCGGCCCTGTGCGCGCTGCCACCGCGCGCTCCACGCAATCCATCGCCTGGTCGGTATCGCCGAGGCCCGTGAAGACATACGCGAAATGATACGGCGAGACATACCCGGTCTTCGCTCGCTTTTGTAGTTCTCGCAGTATCTCGCGCGCTTTCGTCACGTCGCCAGCCATCGCGTACGCCTCTCCCAGCTGGCCCAACCACATCGTGTTCCCCGGAGAGATCGCAACCGCTTCCTCCAATTCGGCCAAACCCTCTTCCTTGCGTCCACTCAGGAAGTAGGCCCAGCCAAGCGTCGCGCGTGCGCGATCATAGCCTGGCTCGAGATCTACAGCATCCTTCGCTTCGAGAACAGCTTGATCGTAACGGCCCGCTCGCAAGAGGGACGTCACCATGTCCATCCGATGAGCGAGTGGATCCAGATCGTGCGCGCGACGCTGCAGCGCGATCGCTTCGTCGTAGCGCCCGAGTCCCGCACACAGCCTCCCGTACAGATCATAGCTGTCATCGTCGCTGGGGCTCAGCTCCAGCGCCCGCTTGAACTCGCGCTCGGCACCTGACCAATCGAGGTCGCGAGTCATCATTATGTGCGCTGTCGTGCAATGCGCCGCGGCAAGATCGGGATCGAGTCGCAGTGCGTTCGCGGCAGCGTCCGCGGCCCGCTCGTATGCTACGTCGGGCGCGGTTACCCCGCTCTCGGCCAACTCCGTGTACGCCATCGCGAGATTCGCCCACGCACCCGCGAACTTCGGATCACGGGCGATCGCGCGATCGAAGTACTCAATCGCGTTCCTATACGCTTCCGTGTTGTACTTGATGAACCATTGCCGCCCCTTCAAGAACAGCTTGTATGCCTGGAGATCACCTGTCGGCTCCTTTCGCACCCGAGTCTGCTCCTCCGGGGATAACTCCGCTTTCAGAGCGGCTGCGATCTGGAGTGCAACATCGGTCTGGATCGAGAAAATGTCGGTCAGCTGCCGGTCATACGTCTCTACCCAGAGGTGCTTATCGGTCTGGACATCGATGAGCTTGGCGACAATGCGCACGCGATCGCCCGCGTGGCGAACGCTTCCATCCAGCAGCGTCGTTACACCGAGTTTCGCGCCGATCTCTTTAAGTGTGTGCTGTCGCAGCTTGAACTGCATAACTGATGTTCGTGAGATCACCTTGAGCGCGCGGATCTTCGAAAGGTGCGCTATGACATCCTCCGTGATCCCGTCAGCGAAGTACTCATTGTCGGGGTGTTGACTGAGGTTGAGAAAGGGGAGGACGGCGACAGATGTAGATGATACAGGCGAGGAAGCTTTGATTGTCGCCTGACGTCTCGCCGGTGCGGATCGTAGTTGCTCTGCCAAGTCAACCACTTCCGGATGAGGCTCGAGATCGAGGTCCGCTCTGCGCCGACGCGAGTACTCATTCGCATGGTTGAGAGCACCGGCGCGATCTCCAGCAGCATCGAGCGCGCGCATCAATGCCTGCGCATAGACAGCGGAGTGTGGATCGACCGCCACAAGACGCAAGCATGTGCCAACCCAGCCATGTACGTCCTCGGATCGTTCCTGACGCCGCGCGAGTCGTAGCAGAGCGCCGACGTAGGCATGGGCGAGCTCATTACGATGTTCATCGAGCCAGTATCCGAAGTCCGTCGAATCGTCGAGGTGAAATCCATCGAGCAGCGGCCCGGTGTAGAGTCGGACGATACGCTCGGGTTCCTCCGCGGCAATTGCTGCGCGCAGCTCGTGGAGGTCGCAGTTCAGGAGCGACGGGTTGAGAACAAGTCCATCGCCGGCCGACGCGATCGCGCCTTCGCCAAGGGCCGACCGCAGAACGTGCACGGCAAGATTGAGAAGACGGCGGGCGCTCGGCAGATCTTTCTCCGGCCAAAGCATCGCCATTGCACGGTCGCGTGAAAGCGGCTGCGGCCACGCCGCGACGACGAGCGTCAGAAGAGCGATCCGGTGACGCTGGGCGGGAGGACCGGTGAGCGGAGCGTCTCCTGAACGAAGGCTAGCGCCGCCGACCAATTGGACCGTGATCATCGTTTCTCGTCTGCCCGCTAATTCCTGGCTAATGCCTGGCGCAAGGAGCGGCTAATCCCCGCGCTTCATTTTTCGCGCGGCTACAAAATAACCCATACCACGAGAGGGCACGATGAGACAGACTGCGCAGGTGCTTGCCGGGATCGCGCTGTTAGCCGGGTGCGGCGCCGAACCGATCACGACGGAAACCACCGCTGGACTACGGACGCGGACGGCTGAAGCCGTTCAGCCATTCGGAGCAGCCGTCGAACAGGACCTGGCGACGTTACGCCGGGCGACCGCTCCTTTCCAGCAATTCGCAATCGCGTCCGCGGCTGATTGGTCGGTACCGATCACGTCGTGCATGACAGATCCGGACGGTGCCGGGGCGATGGGCTTCCACTACGGGAATGTCGGACTCATCGACGGATCCGTGAGCGTAGACAAGCCGGAGCTCCTGCTGTATGAGCCCGAGCAGAACGGCCGGCTCCGTCTCGTGGCAGTGGAATACATCATCCCTTACACGTTCCACAGCCGTGACGCCGTAGCGCCGAAACTCTTCGGCCAGGATTTCAAGCAGAACGACACCTTCCAGCTCTGGGGCCTCCACGCCTGGGTGTGGAAAGAAAATCCCAGCGGAATGTTCGCGAGCTGGAATCCCCGCGTCACTTGCGTGAACACAACCGCAGTGTCCAGCATGTCGCACTAACGATTGCACTCGATTGGAGACGCCAAATGCCAAAATACATCATCGAACGCGAAATCCCGAACGCGGCCGCCATTTCCGCAGCAGACCTCAAGGGAATTTCGCAGCGCTCCTGCGCCGTGCTGCAGCAGCTCGGTCCCGGCATTCAGTGGGTGCAAAGCTACGTGACCGAGGACAAGATCACTTGCGTATACATCGCCCCCAACGCCGAGATCATTCGGGAACACGCGAGACTGGGCGGATTCCCAGCCGACCGTGTGCTCGAAGTGGCGACGATCATCGATCCGACGACGGCAGAGTCGAACGAGCTGGCCGCCGCGGCGCGTGCGTAGCGAGTCGCGCTAAGTTGTTTCGGGAAGTGCAATGGGCCGGTACTGTAATCGCAGCGCCGGCCCATCGTAGCGTTGTGTCGAGTGCTACTGATTAGAAAGCGTAACCGACCGAAATGCGCGCCGTTGGATACCGGGTAGTGAAGTTGTCGCTCGTGACATCGTTGTCCTTGACGAACACCGCTTTCGCCCCGGCGCCGAGCGCCACCGAGAAATTGCGGCTCGCACCCATCAACCATTGGTATTCGAGCAGAACGCCGACGCTGGGGCCGCTCGCCGACACTTCATCACCGGTGCTGATGTCGGAGCCGGTAAGCGTCGAGAATCCGGCGCTGCCGCCAAAAGAGAAGCCCATCAGGGCCGCACCATTGGGATAGTAGCGAAGCTTGACGTCTGCGGATTTGTATTTCACCTCGTCGAGTCCGTCACCAACTTCGAAGTACGTGCCACCGACACCGACCGTGACCGCTCCACCCGTCTGATGCTCGTACTCGGCCGAGTAGGCGGTCAAGACAGCGTTGATCGGCTGAATAGAGATGACGTTACGCGGAGCGGCGACGCGCACTGGAGCTGACGGCGCAACGACGGTTTCTTGAGCTGACGCGGCCGCGAATGGAACCAGCGCGGCAAGAATGAGAAAACGACTGCGCATGTGGTGGACTCGGTACGAGGGTAGGCAGCCAACGGTTACGGCGAGCGCCGGAGTTTGGCTCCTCTGAAGACGAGCGTCGAGCGCTTAACGAAACTATCTAGGCGCGGGCGGCGACGTGGGCTTGTAACGCTCGACATCGGTAATCAGCCGCACTCCCGCCTGGTTCGTGAAGTACGCGTACGCCCACTCGAAGAACACGACGGCCCTGTTACGGAATCCGACCAGATACATGATGTGGACGAACAGCCAGAAGAACCACGCGAGTCTCCCGGCAAACCGAATCCAGCCAAGATCCGCAATCGCGCGCGATCTGCCGATGACAGCGAGGTCGCCCTTGTTCCAGTAACGAAAGTTTTTTCTGGGCTCCCTGCGAAGATCGCGCTTGATGTTCTTGCCGGCAGATTTTCCCTCCTGGATCGCGGCCGGCCCGACTCCAGGAACTGGTCGTCCGTCCTGGACCAACGCCGCGAGATCACCAATCGCAAATATTTCCGGATGCCCCGGCACCGAGAGATCGGGGTTGACCTGAATCCTCCCAGCACGATCGAGCGGTCCGTCGAGAAACTTTCCGACAGGCGATGCAAGATTCCCGGCGGCCCAGAACGCGTTGCGCGCGCGAATCTTCTCGTTGCCGATGCGCACGCCGTCAGCTTCGACCGCTGTAACGAAAGAGTTGACCCGGACTTCGACTCCCAGCTCACTGAGATCTCGCTGAGCGCGCGCGGCGAGGTCTTCGGGAAACGTGGGAAGGATGCGCGGGCCGGCTTCAACCAGGATTACGCGCGTTCGCCGCGTATCCACTCTTTTGAAGTCGGGCGCGAGAGCTTTCCTCGCGATGTAGGGAAATGCTCCGGCAAGCTCGACCCCCGTCGGCCCGCCACCGACTATGACAAAGGTCAGGTATTCTTCTCGCGCCTTCTCGTCGGCGGACTTCTCGGCGTTCTCGTAGGCGAGGAGGAAGCGTCGCCGGATTTCTGAGGCGTCTTCGACCGCTTTCAAGCCGGGCGCGTACGGCTCCCACTCATTGTGCCCGAAATAGGCGTGTCGCGAGCCGGTGGCGACGATCAGATAGTCGTATGGTATTTCGCGGAGCTCATCGTCGACGCGCACGACGCGTCGTTGTACGTCAACCTCGCGAACCTCCGCCATCAGTACTTCGATGTTCCGCAGATGACGCACGATCCACCGAATGGGAGCAGTGATGTCGCTCGGTGCGAGTGCCGCGGTTGCAACCTGGTACAACAGCGGCTGAAATATGAAGTGGTTCGTCCGGTCGATAAGAGTGATATCGACGTTCGCGCTACGCAGCGCGCGAGCCGCGGAGATACCGCCGAATCCACCCCCGACAATTACAACGCGCGGTCGGACCGGTTTGTCAGGCAAGCCTTTCCTCGAACGATCTGGCAGCCAGGGTCATCAGGAGCACGAGCAGAATCAGCAGAACACTGTACGCGGCCGCAGTCCCAAAGGCCAGTGCGCGCAGCTGAGCCAGAATCTCCATTGAGATGGGGCGATTGGCGTGGGTGTAGAGAACTACGCTGGCGACGAATTCTCCGACGGCCGTCACAGCAGCGAGCAATCCGCCGGCGACGAGACCCGGACGCGCCGCCGGAAGAATTACACGCCGCATCGTGAGCAGCCACGATGCTCCCAACCCGCGCGCCGCATCCTCGAGAGACGCATCCATTTGTCTGAGCGACGATTCTACCGCCGAGGCGACGAGCGGCGTGTCACGAATGAAATATGCGAGCGGCAATATCCAGAACGTGCCCACCAACAGAATCCGCGCCCTGAGGGGATCATTTTGGTTGAACGTAGCGGCAAGGCCGAGGGCGATGGCGGTCGCCGGTATTGCCCATGGCAGCGCAACGAGGAGCTCGAGCAGTCTCCGGCCGGCGAACTTCCGAAACACAATCAGATATGCCGCGATGAAACACACGACGAGGTTGGCCGCCGTCGCAATCAAGGCCATCGACACGCTGTTCGTGATCGGCCGCCACAGCTCGCTCTCGGTGAAGAGCCTCCTGTAGTTTTCGAGAGTGTATTCCGGCGGGAGCACCTGCGTCGTCCACGATCCGTCGCGCGCAAACGAAACAAGGAGCACCATTAAATGCGGTAGCACCAGCGCGATGACGATCACGGACGCAGCAGTGCTCGTCAGCAGCTGTATCCGACGCGAGCGAATCGTCCGTCGCGCTCGGCCACCCTTGCTCGCGAGAGTGTATTTCCGTTTCCGATCCAGCCAGCGGAACAACGCCAGGCCCGCGACCGCGCTTAGCGCGAGCACGGTCGTCTCGACGTAGGCGAGTCCCATCGCTCCGTTGGTCTTCGACGCGAGAATCTGGGTCGAGAGTACGCGCAACCCACCGCCAAACACGTATGGCGCCGAGAAAGAGCCGAGCGCATTCATGAACACGAGCAACGCCGATCCCGCGACGGCAGGCATCAATAGCGGTAGAGTCACGCGCCGGAGTCGCTGCAAAGTGCTGGCGCCGAGCCCGGACGCTGCCTCGTCGAGAGTCGCGTCGAATCGCTCCAACCCGGCCGACACGAACAGGAAAACGTAGACGTACATCGTGTAAGCATGAACGAACACGATTGCGCCTACCCCTTTGAGCTGCCATGGAGCCGCCGCCAAACCGAGTACATGCTGTACCACGCGGGTAACCACGCCGCTTTCACCGTAGAGAAAAAGGAACGCGATGACCCCCACCAACGGGGGCAGGGCAGCGGGGAGAGTTGCCACTGCGCGAAGGGTCCGGCGTCCGGGGAACTCGAACCGTCCCAGGAGAAACGCGAGCGGCACTCCGATCGCGAGCGACGCAAATACTGACGCGACAGAGATCACAATGCTCGTCCGCAGCGCTTCGCGATCGGCTGGACTCGCGGCGAACTCGCGCCAGTGCCCCAGGCCGTTCTCGAAGCTGCCTGCAATCACGGCGGCGTTTGGATAGATGACCGCCCACAGCAACAGCGCGATCACGGGAACGGCCAGCAGCCAGTTCTGTCTCGCCAGCGACGCCCTCATGCTGTCACGATTGGGAAGGGTCCCTTGAGCGGGGAGACGGAGACGCTGTCGTCTTCGCGTGCATCGCCGGTTGCCGATTCCACCTCGACGAGCACGCCGTCGGCGAGCTGCACGCGATAAACCACCAAGCCGCCCGCAAATCGCCGATTGACGACACGGCCGCGCCAGGCAAGAACCCCTGCACCCCTGGACAGCTCCAATGCGTCAGGGCGAATTACTACATAAGCGGGATCGATCTTCGGTGGCGCTGCGGCCGGACGCGTGACAGCAAGCTCACGGGTTACGCCACCAATCGTGACCGCGGCAGCTTTACCTTTGTCAATCGCCGGCACGATGCTGCCCCGCCCGATGAACGCGGCCACTTCGCGCGATGCTGGAGCGTGATACAAATCTTCCGGCGTCCCTGCCTGAAGAAGCTTTCCTCGCTTGAGTAGTGCGATGCGATCAGCGATCGCGAACGCATCTTCCTGATCGTGTGTCACGAACAGCGCGGGCACGCCTACTCGGCGCAGCATTGCGCGGAGGTCGTCGCGCATTGCCTGTCGGAGGGTCGGATCGAGATTCGAGAGCGGCTCGTCCAGAAGTAGCGCGCGTGGCTCGATCACGACGGCGCGAGCGAGGGCAACCCGCTGCTGCTCTCCTCCCGACAACGACTGAATCGGCCTGGCGCCCGCCCCTTCCAGTCCTACACTCGCGAGCGCTGCGCGCGCTTTCACCAGGCGGTCGACTTTGTTTACGCCGCGTGCTTCGAGTCCGAACGCGACGTTTTCCTCGACCGGCATGTGCGGGAAAAGCGCGTAATGCTGAAACACCATCCCGAATCCGCGCCGCTCTGGCGCGACACGCGTGATGTCATTGCCGCCGAGGGTTACGGTGCCAGCGTCGGGTGATTCATAGCCGGCCGCGATGCGCAACGTGGTGGTCTTCCCCGAGCCGGATGCCCCGACGAGCGCCAGCAATTCGCCGGGCCTGACCTCGAACGAAAGATTATCTACGGCGGTGAAGTCGCCGAAGCGACGCGTAACTCCACTGAGGGCGAGCGCTCCGATTGCTCTGCCGTCACCCGCATTTCGCGCCCCGCCGGTGGGCGCTGCGGTCACTGTCTCTGTCCGCGATTCCTGATGTTCGCGTCCCAGTACTTCATCCATTCGTCGAGGTGCGCGGCCATCACCGCGCGATCGACTGGCATCGGCTTGATTTTCGCCATCGCGTCACGGATCCATGAGGGAAGCTTCGACAGCGGAATGTCTTTCCGCGCCGGAATGCGCAAAAACGAATCGGCGGCGGCAATCATTGCTTCTGGCGTCGTCACATACTCATAGTACGACTGGGCTTCGTTGGGGTGTTTGGTCCCGCGCACGATCGCGATGCCATCCACCAGCAACGGAGTTCCGCTCGTAGGAATGACGTACTTGATCGGGATCCGCGTTCGCTGCTCGAGCGTTGCGAAATCGGGCATGTCCCACATTGTGACGACACCTTCCTGACGTCCGAGTTTTTGATAGAGTAGCGTTGGATTCAAGGTGTACTCGCGTGTGTTGGCATCGAGCTTTCGGAGCCACTCATATCCCGCGTCTGGTTTACCCGTCTGCGCAATCGACCTCACCATGATCGCGCCAAATATCGCTCGCATCGTCCCGGACGCGATGGGATCGCGAATCAGAATCTTCCCCTTCCACTTCGGATCGACGAGATCGTCCCAGTCTTTCGGTGCGTCTGACTCTTTCACCGCCTCGCGGTTGTAGCCGATCACCTCCGGAGTGAGATAGGTCCCGTACCAGTTGTCGCGGGCATCTTTGCCTTCAGGATCGATCGCTGCTGCCCATGTCGGCTTGTACGGCTGCAGCAGGTTTTCTCTCGTCGCGCGGTCGAACGCCTCCGCCGGCGCCCCGAACCAGATGTCCGCCTGCGGGTTCGGCTTCTCGGCACGCACACGCTCGAGAACTTCCTGCGATCCCATGTCGACCCATTGCACGTCGACATCAGGATGCGCTTTCTCGAAGCCCTTCTCGAAATACTCGAGCAGCTCCTTCCCGTGCGGCGAGTAGACAATCAGCACTTTGCGACTGTCCGACTTGCACGCACCGACAAACATCAGCGCTGCGAGCGCAATTGCCACGCGACGAAGCGTCACTTGATGCTGTTCCCGCCGAGCAGGTTCGCGAAAATTCGCGCGCTACCCGGAACCCCGGCGGGCAGCTGCCTGAAGAGCGCGAGGGGAACGTAGATGTACGTTCCACGCCCGTATGGCGCGGCAAGGATCGCGGCGCGATTCGGCTGCTCACCCGGATCGTTCATCGCCAGCATGCTCCGATAGTGCGTATCGAAGGTCGAAGGCATGTACGTCGCTCTTTCCTGGACCCAACCGTTGAAATCGTCTTGTGTAATCCTGTTGGGAGAATTCAGCAGTGGTGACTGTGGATCGGTGAACGTTACCGGCGCGTTTTCCTCCGTCACGCGCTCCGCGCGCTGCTGCAATATGATCGGGTAGGGCATAACGCCCGGCCGCTGCATCTCGGCCTGGCCGTATTGCACGACGAGCCGGCCACCATTCCGCACATAGGCGAGCAAGTAGTCGTTGTTGTTCAGGAGAGTAGGGCTCGCCTGGTACGCTCGTGGGCCGACGACTATCGCGGTGAAGCGGCTTAGGTCCGTCTGCGGTAAATCCTCCGCGTCGAGGAGCGTCAGCGGGACCCCAAGTTGCGCCAACACCGGAGCAACGTTGTCGCCCACGCCAGGGATGTAGGCGACGTTCAGTCGCGCAGGAAGAACGACATCTGCGGCGTTGATCGTGAGTGTCGATGGGCGATAAATGCGCTGTGGATTGATGTGCGGATACTCGATCGGTATGTATCCTGTCCGATACGAATTGCCTTTTGCCGTAGCGGTCGCTGTGATCTGGTGGGTCCCGCGCGGCAGCGTCCCCCGCACCTTGAATGCGAGCGTCCGCGTGCCACCGGGCGTCATGACAACCGTGCGCGACACCGAATCCGCGGACAGGCCACGGGGCAGCGACAGCGACACTGTGACCGGAGTCGAGTCGCTAATTGCCGACCGCAGGGTCGTCTTGAGCACCTGATTGAAGGGGCCATTGGCCCGCGCCATCGTCACGGCCTGGTCGAGCGTGATGGAAATCCCGGGCGCGACGATGAGCGGACGCTGTACATCACCGCGTACGCGATCGACGTAATGGAACACGATTGGGGCGCTGAGATAAGTGCGGCCGCCGCCAGCCGTGATAACCTCGATGTGCGCACCGCGTCGTACTTCGCGCTCGTCCTCGGAAATTCCGGAGATCTTCGGCGAAAACAAATCCCCATTACGGGGAGTCGCCAGCCACCACGGCTGCGAGATCTCACGTCCAACGTACCACTGCGTCCACCTGTACGCCGAGTCAGGAGCGACGGTAACCGCCGCGCCACCGCTCCTGATTGTCGGGATTGTGATTGGACTACTTGTTCGGTTGTATATGGCGAGACTGATTTTCGCCGAATCCCCCAGAGCTACAGCTTGACGATCGGCAACGGCCTCCAGCTCCACCGGAAGCGGTCGCTCGGGTTGCGTCACGCGTCCGTCCCGAACAACGAACTTGCTGACTGTATCGAATCCGGCGAAGATGGATTTCTCCTCATTTGGCGGCGGTGCGTCGACGCGCGAGTCTTCACGCGTGAGATAATCCCACACGACGCCCTTCCGTCTGAGCGTTCCTTCGCCCTGCGACTTGTGCTGCGAACGACTGTCGGCGGCGATTTCCTGATACGACAGGCCAAGATTTGGGTCATACTCGCCGACGTTGATCGCGATCGTACGATCCTGTGGCGAAAACCGCGCGAGCCGGTAGAACTTGAGTGGTCTCCACGGCGCACCGAATTCGGCTGCCGGGAAGCGAACGGTATCTGCCGCGAGATTGTAGGCTTCGCGAGCGACGATCGCCGATATCTGATGATGCCCATGTCCGTCGCGCGGAGTTCCCGAAAACGTAGTAATCACGATCTGCGGTTTGAACGCACGCATGACGGTTATCACGTCGCGCAGCACCGAATCCTGAGGCCAGTGCTTCCGCGTTTCATCCGCGGTCTTCGAGAACCCGAAATCGTATTCGCGCCCGAAATACTGATGCGCGCCATCGAGACGCCGCGCCGCCAGCAGCTCCTCGGTGCGAATGACGCCGAGCGCCTCGCCTAACTCATTCCCGATGAGATTCTGCCCACCATCGCCGCGTGTGAGGGACATGTAGGCGGTTTCGACATGTCTTCCACGCGCCAGCCACGCAATGAGGTTGGTGTCTTCATCGTCCGGGTGCGCGGCGATCCAGAGCACGCGCATCGGCCGCGGACCTGTTGATTCGCCGGAGTTGTTCGTTGGTAGATCGACGTTGAACACGGCCTGCGCCACCGCCGAGAGCGGCGCCAAAACTGTCGCGGCGACGGCGGCAACAACAGCAGCTCTCCTCATTTCCGCCGAGGGTCTATCTCAGGTCTTGAGCGCCACGCTGCGACGCTTCGCTCCGGCCAGCTGCTGCAGCGGCGCGTTCACTTCCGTCACGATGCGCTCCTGCTCCTTCTTGTGCGCCTCAGCGTAGCCCTCAGCCGGGCTCGCGCGATCGGGACGACCGACGAAGCGCGTGAGCAATGCGTTGCCCGTCGACACGCGCAGACGTGGCGCGGCATACGACCACGCTCCCTGATTCTTGGGCTCTTCCTGCGCCCACACGACTTCTTCGATCGCCGGATAGAGATCGACGATCTGCGCTATCTGGTTTCCTGGCCACGGGTACAGCTCCTCCACGCGCACCAGCGCGACGTGAGGCGCGCGCTTCGCCAACAGGTCGTAATAGATCTTGCCGGTGCAGAAGACGAGTCGCGTGATCGCTTCACGGTTCTGTGATGCCACCGGATCGTCGATTACGAGTCGGAAGGTTCCGCTCGTGAGATCCGACAGTCGTGACGCCGCTTCCGGCAAACGGAGAAGACTCTTCGGCTGCATCAGAATCAGCGGCCGCCGCTCGTACAGCTGCGCCTGTCGCCGCAGAATGTGGAAGTACTGCGCTGGAGTCGATGGATACGCGACGCGCTGATTGCCTTCTGCGCAGAGCTGAAGAAACCTTTCCAGGCGTGCGCTCGAATGCTCAGGCCCCTGACCCTCGTATCCGTGCGGGAGCAGCAGGACCAGCGACGAGTCCTGTCCCCATTTGGCGCGGTCGGCGGCTATGAACTGATCGATGATTGGCTGCGCGACGTTCACGAAATCGCCGTACTGCGCCTCCCACAATACCAGTGTGTCTTCAGCGGCAGTGCTGTAGCCGTATTCGAAGCCCAGCACCGCGGTCTCGGAGAGCGGACTGTTGTAGATCTCGATTCTACCGTTCGCCGGACCTCCATCAGCGAGGTGCTGTAGCGGAACATAGGTCTCGCCCGACTCGGAATCGTGCAGCACTGCCTGCCGGTGGGAAAACGTTGCGCGCTCGGAATCCTGTCCGGTGAGCCGCACGGATCTGCCCTCGGTGACGAGCGATGCAAACGCGAGTGCTTCGGCGTGTCCCCAATCGATTCCGCCGGAATCCCCCATCGCATCCGCGCGACGCGCCAGCGTCTTCGCGAGTCGCGGATTCACCTTCATCGTCGACGGCCACTTGAGCAATCGATCATTCAGGTCACGCAGGCGATCCGCGCTGACCGCGGTCTCGCCGCTGCCGGCGCCGGACTGATCCGCCGCTGCGTCCTTCGCCGGGTTGTATTCCGGCGGCTGGATCTCGCCCGCCTTCATCGCTGTCAGAATGCGATCGAAGTTCGCCGCCGCTTCATCGTCGATTTGTTTGACTTGTTCGTCCGTGACGATGCCTTCGCTGACAAGGCGAGTTCCCCAGACTTCCCGCGGCGACGGGTGCGACCGAATTTTTTTGTACAGCAGCGGCTGGGTGAATGCGGGCTCGTCGGTCTCGTTGTGCCCGTGACGACGGTAGCCGACGAGATCGATCAGGAAGTCCTTTCCGAACTTCGCGCGGTACTCGATCGCGAGCCGCATGACGTGGACGCACGACTCAGCGTCGTCGGCGTTAACGTGGACGATCGGTACCTCGAATCCCTTGGCGAGATCGCTGGCGTAGTGCGTCGATCGCGCGTCGATCGGATCGGTGGTGAAGCCCACCTGATTGTTGACGATGATGTGCAGCGTCCCGCCAGTGCGGTAAGCGTTCAATCCCGAGAGATTGAAAGTCTCGGCAACGACACCCTCACCCGGGAATGCGGCATCGCCGTGGACGCAGATCGGCACGACGGCTGCCTCATCGCGCTCGCCGTTTCCAGCCATCACCTGGCGCGCTCTCGCGACTCCTTGCAACACCGGATTTACGACCTCGAGATGACTCGGATTCGGAATGAGCACGACTTCCACTTCCTTCCCACTCGCGGTTTCACGTTTGCCTGTGGCACCGAGGTGATACTTCACATCACCGGTCTCGCTGATCGCATTCGTCGCAGCGTGCTTCCCCTCGAACTCTTCGAAGATCGTCGCGTACGGCTTGCCCAGAGTGTGCGCCAGGACGTTGATCCGCCCGCGATGCGCCATCGCGAGATCCAATTCGCGCGCGCCGTGCGCGGCCGCTGCCTCGATTGCGACGTCGAGCATTGGTACCAGAATGTCGCCGCCCTCGATCGAGAATCGCTTGTAGCCCTGGTACGCGCGCCCGAGGAAGCGCTCCAGACCGTCGACCTCCGTGAGCCGCCGCAGGATCGCCTTCTTTTCCTCGGCGTCGAGCGGCGCATTGAGACGACCGCTCTCGATCTGCTGACGCAGCCATTCCCGTTCTTCGATTTCGCCGAGGTGCGAGATCTCGAATCCAATGCGCGACGAATAAAGCTCGCGCAGCCGCGCGACGACGGCAGCGGCGCTTCCGCCGGACGCGCCGAGGACGATGCCGGGGATGCTCTCGAGATGTTCGTCGCTCAGCCCGTGGAACTCCAGGGTGAGCTCGGGCGTTCCTTCCGGCGGCGTACCGAGCGGGTCGAGTTGTACCGCGGTATGTCCGTAGCTGCGAATCGCGTCGACGAGCTCAGCCGCGGCGGCGACATCGCGAAGAAAAGCGGGATCGACTCCTCCCGCTGATGGTGCCTCGCTCAACGCCGCTGTTGGTTGCGGCGCACCGCTTAGAGTTTCGGCAAATCGGAAAAATTGACGCCAGGACTCGTCGACGGATGCGGGATCGCGTCGGTAGGCTTCGTATGCCTCGGTTATGTATCCGTCGTTGAAGACGCCCGTAATCGGGTCGGAGCTCATGCCTCTAAATTTAACTGCGCTCCACGGTCCTTGGCGCGCACGCGCGAGCGCCGAATACGTATTTGGGACGCGCCGCCGCTGCGCGCAGAATCCTGAGCGCGGGCTCTTCTTCGAGCGTCGGCAGGTAGAGGAAACCGGCAATTCCATTCACATCGAAGAGATGCAGCTCCTCGGCGTGACGCGTGAGGCTGACGGCGATGACCGGCGTATTCGAGAGCAGCGCGTCGTGCTCCCACTGCTCCAGCGGCAGCGTGGCCAGCACGTCATAATCGCAGATCACGACATCGGGCGGGACGTCCCCCGCGACCCGCACGGCGTCATCGAGACCGACGGCGTTGCATGTGTCGACGCCCATTTGCGCGAAATAGCGGGCGATGTGCTCGCTCAAATAGCAATGGCGCGCAATACACAGTGCGCGGAGGGGGGTTGTCGGTGAGTCCAAATTCATGCGCGTTCATCCTAAACCAGACGGGACGCTGGAGCAAGCGCGACTGGACTGGCCTCTCGTGACTGAGAGCTTGAACTGCAACTGAACGGGTGCGGGGTGCTCGCAACCTAGCTGCAACTGAACGGGTGCGAGGTGTGAGCAGAACCTTGGTGAGTGGCGAGTTCACTACGCCGGGACCGGTCGGAGCGCCATCGACAGCTTGTGCTTCGAATGCGAGTGGTGCTGTCACGACGTCGTGAACCCGTCACTCGCTAGGCCGTTGCTCACACCCGGCACCCGTTCAGTTGTCGTTGCGGTTAGTTCGCAGTTATCAGTTATCGTTCGTGATGACCGTCCGTGCAAAATGATCCTAAGTGTTTAAGAAAGTCCTGATCGCGAACCGCGGCGAAATCGCTCTTCGCGTAATAAGAGCGTGCCGCGAACTGGGAATCCAAACCGTCGCGGTGTACTCCGAGGCGGACCGCGAATCGCTGCACGTTCGCTTCGCCGATGACGACGTTTGCATCGGACCCGCTCCGGCGCGCGAATCGTACCTCAACATCCCGCGCATCATTGCCGCCGCCGAGATCGCCGGCGCTGACGCGATACATCCCGGCTATGGGTTCCTCGCCGAGAACGCCGAATTTGCCGAGACGTGCATCGCGTCGAACATCAACTTTATCGGGCCGACACCGGCGCAGATTCGCGTGATGGGCGACAAAGCCGCGGCGCGGAAAGCGATGACGGACGTCGAAGTGCCGATCATTCCCGGAACTCCGGGTGGCGTCGAAGATCCGGACGAGGCGCTCAAGTTCGCGCGCGAGATCGGTTTCCCGGTCATCATCAAGGCGGCCGCTGGCGGGGGCGGGAAGGGAATGCGCGTCGCCACCGATCCGGAAGATTTTGGACGCTCGTTCCAGCTCGCGCGTTCCGAGGCGCTCTCGGCGTTCGGCAACGGTGAGGTCTACATCGAGAAATATCTCTCGCGTCCCCGCCACATCGAGTTCCAGATACTGGGCGATCGCCACGGCAACGTCATTCATCTGGGCGAGCGCGATTGCTCGGTGCAGCGCCGTCATCAAAAGCTCATCGAAGAAGCTCCCAGCCCCGCGCTCAACCAGGATCTACGCGAGCGGATGGGTCAGGCGGCGGTCAAGGGTGCGAAAGCAATCGACTATGTTGGGGCAGGGACAATCGAGATGCTCCTCAACGAGGACAAGTCGTTCTACTTCATGGAAATGAATACCCGCATCCAGGTGGAGCATCCGGTGACCGAGATGCTCACCGGTGTGGATCTCGTGAAGGAGCAGATCCTTGTTGCGGGAGGGGCGAAACTTTCGGTGAAGCCGCCGATCGAGCGCCGCGGCCACGTGATCGAGTGCCGCGTCAACGCCGAGGACCCCGCGCGCAACTTTCAACCGTCGCCTGGAAGGATCGACGTCTTTCATCCGCCAGGCGGTCCGGGCGTACGTCTCGACACACACGTCTATGCGGGCTACAGCGTTCCTCCCTACTACGATTCGCTGCTCGCCAAACTGATCTGCCAGGGCAGGGATCGTCCGGAAGCGCTGCGGCGCATGCAAGTCGCGCTCGAGAGCTTCATCATCGAGGGTGTTACGACTACGATTCCTTTCCTGGCGCGAGTGATGGCCAACAAGCATTTCCAGGAAGGAGCCGTGGACACGAAATTCCTCGAGCGCGAGAGCGAGCTGATGAAGGAGCCACTGAGTGCGGCTTGATGTTTTCTTCACCCCAAGTCAGGTAAAACCAGGAGATACTTCCGGTCGGCTCGTCACGATCGTCGACGTCTTGCGTGCATCGACGACAGTCGCGACCGCGCTCGGCAATGGCGCGAAGACGGTGATCCCGCTCGAGGGCGCGGATGAGGTGATCTTCCGGTCCAAGGAATTCGCGCGCTCCGAAATCCGGCTCGCCGGCGAACAGAAGATGTATCCCATCACGGGTTTCGACCTCGGCAATTCCCCGCAGGCGTTCACGCGCAAGGCCGTCGAAGGCAAAACGCTCCTCATTACGACCACCAATGGCACCCGGGCATTATTGGGGGTTCAGGGCGCCCGTGACATAGTTATAGCTTCATACGTCAACTTTACGGCGGTGCTGACCATGATGAAGATCGCGGTCAGCTCGAACACGGACATCGCCATCATCTGCGCGGGTGAGGAGGGCAGCTTCACGCTCGAAGATGCCGCCTGCGCGGGGCGCTACGTCCGGGCGATTCCTAAGCGCGCCGATGCGGTTCAGGTCAATGACGCTGCGTCCGCTTCGGTGATGATCGAAAAAAAATATGGCGACAACATCGCGAAAGTCTTCAAAGAATCGACCCACGGACAAGCGCTCGAAGAAGCAGGATTTGGTGACGACCTCGCCGCCTGCGCGAAAGTGGACTCCTATCCTGTGGTCCCGATCTACCAGGACCGCCAAATCACAAAGCTCGGGCCGGAACGGGAACGATAAGCCGTCGAGCTCGGCACTCGCGCGCGAGATCCGCGGAATCGTCCTACTGCTGTTCGGAATCTTCCTCGCCGGCGCGCTCGCCGCCGAGGGCTACACCCAGTTCCACGGCAACGGCAACGTAAGAGGTAATTTCGGTTGGGCAGGTGCGCTGCTCGCGCATCCCATCGCGCTCCTTCTCGGTTGGCCCGCGGCGGCGATTTTCCCGTTCGCACCCGCCGCGCACGCCCTGCGCCTCTTTGGTCGGCTTGGCGAGCGCAAAGACCGTTCGTGGATGGTTTTTCTGCTCGGGATGGTTTTTCTCCTCCCAGTGATTTTTGGACTCGCGCAAGGGCCGGTTCGCGAAGCATCACCGCTCGCCGGAATCTGGGGCGCGTTCGCTGCCTTCTACGTGCTCCAGTTCGCCGGCTCGGCGGGCGCGTGGATACTTATGGCGATCAGCCTGAGCGTGCTGATGGCGGCGACGCTGTCGTGGAATCCGATTCGCGTCGTCGTCGCCAAGCGCGTACGCACGCTCGACACGACAGTGCCCCCGACTCCTGCTGAACGTGCGGGCCTCGATCCATCGCAGGAGATCGTCGTACCGGACAAGTCGGCGCGGATCGTTTCGACATCGCTCCTGGAGCCCAGTCCGGAAGAAATGCCACAGGTCGATCTCTCCCTGATGAAGAATCAGCTCGATGAGGAGCCCGTTCTTCCAATCGAGAAGCGGCGGGAGAGAAAAGGCAAGATTGGAAAACAGGTAGCGAATGACGAAGCAATCAACGCTGCACTCGGAGCCGTTGAACCGTACGACAGCTTTTCAGACGAAGATCTTCCATCGTCCGAGCTGCTGACCCCGCCTCCGCCGCGCAACGTCGACCTCGGCAAACGCGAGCTCGATGCGATGGGGGCAAAGCTGATGGATGCGTTGCGGACGTTCCGCGTCGAGGGTGAGCTCGTTGGGCGTACGACGGGTCCCGTTGTCACGCAGTTCGAGGTCGCGCCGGCCGCGGGCGTGAAGGTGCGACAGATTGCGAATCTCTCGAACGATCTCGCGCTCGCGATGCGCGCGCAGAGCATTCGAATCGTCGCGCCGATTCCGGGTAAGGGTGCAGTTGGGGTGGAAGTCCCGAATCCGAACGCCGAGATGGTGGCTTTCCGCGAGCTGATCGAGTCACGCGATTTCATGGGTGCACGCGCGGCGCTTCCGATCGCGCTCGGCAAGGATCTCGAGGGACGTCCCGTAATCGCGGATCTGGCGAAAATGCCGCACCTACTGATTGCCGGTGCGACTGGCTCTGGGAAATCGGTGTGCATCAACACGCTGATCACGAGCCTCGTCTACCGTCACACGCCGACGACGCTGCGGTTCTTGATGGTCGATCCCAAGATGGTCGAGTTGTCTGTCTACAACGTACTTCCCCATCTTCGGCACAAAGTCGTGACGGACAATCGCGACGCCGCGGCGGTTCTCAAGTGGGCGGTGCTCGAGATGCAGGACCGCTACGAGCTCCTCGCGGCGAATGGCGCGCGCAACATCCAGGATTTCAATCGCAAGGTTCAGGAAGGGCAGAAGCTCAAGAACGTGAAACGCAGCGATGTCGCGTTCGAGGATCTCGAGTACAAGGGCGGCATCGTTCCGTACATAGTCGTGGTGATCGACGAGCTCGCTGATCTCATGATGACGGTGCAGGGCGAGATCGAAACCCCGCTCGCGATGCTCGCACAGAAAGCGCGCGCGATCGGGATTCATCTCATTCTCGCGACGCAACGTCCGAGCGTGAACGTCATCACTGGTCTTATCAAGGCGAACTTCCCAAGCCGCATCGCCTTCCGTGTTGCATCACAAGTCGACAGCCGCACCATTCTCGATGGGATCGGCGCAGAAGCGCTGCTAGGCAACGGCGACATGCTCTTTATTCCGCCGGGAAAATCAGAGCCAGCACGTCTTCAGGGCGCGTTCATCTCGAGCGAAGACACCGAGCGCCTGATGACGTGGTACGAACTGCGACGCGAGCAGCGCAAGGCGGAGTTCGAGGCCCAGGGCCTGTTCGTCGACGATACCTCGAGCGAGATCGACATCATCGAGACTATTCGCCGGAAGGAAGCCGAAGAGGCGAACGGCAGCGATGGCGAATCGCTGGACGACGCCGACCGCGACAAGCTATTTCGTGAAGCCGCCGAGGTCGTGATCCAGCATCAGCAGGGGTCCACGTCGTTGCTACAGCGCCGGCTGAAGGTTGGCTATGGTCG
>JBJMOA010000105.1:0-21493 GCA_045803975.1 Gemmatimonadaceae bacterium | reverse complement strand
AAACCGCCTAAAGGCGGCGACGCAAAGCCCCGAGACTAACGCGACGCATCACCGCGCCGCCATGTCAGTCGAGCTACCGAAGAGGAGCCTGATGAACCGTTTCCGAGCCAGACTCAGCTCAGCCCCCAGAATTCTTGCAACCCTGACAGCCATGCTGCTGCCGGCGAGCGCTAGCGCCCTGCAGCTGCACGCGCACGTGGGTCGGGCCAGCTCGAGTGTGGTTGCGGACCATGCCGACTCAGTCCCCCTCGGTGGGCGTGGCTCAGGCGGGATGTCGTCCGCCGACAGCATCCCGGCGACGGTGGCCGCCGCGGTGACAAAGGCCGGCCCAGCCGCTTCGGCTGAACGTGGCAGCGGCCTGAGTGGGAAGGTCTTTGCGCGCTTCGTCATGCCGGAGGACTGGATCTCCCTCGCCTCGCTGCCCGGAGCATCGGTAGCCTCCGCGTCGGTCGAGGGCGGACCCGCGACCGGCCCTGGGACGGTGTTTACGATGCGGTCGTTCGGCCAAAAGGTTCGCGCCTGGCTGAATGGGTATCGCCTCGGCTATTGGCCCCAGGAGAAAGGTCGGCTTCGCTCAGAGGCCTACAAGAATCCCGACGGGTTCATTGAAGTAACACCCGAGAACGAGGACACGCGCGTCTCGGAGCATTTCCGGTTGCGTGATTTCGTTTCGCACGATCAGAAAGAGGTGTGGCCCAAGTACGTGGTTCTTCGCGAGCCCTTACTCGACAAGCTCGAGCTGGTAATCGAGGACTTGAACGACCACGGCGTAAACGCCGAGGGGATGCGGATACGCTCAGGGTTCCGCACACCGGCGCACAACCTCGCCGTCCGCGGCGAAGGAAGCGCGCGCGACAGCCGCCACCAGTTTGGCGATGCGGCCGACGTCTTCATCGATCAGGAAGGAAAGGGGAAGATGTCGGACTTGAACGGCGACGGAAAAGTGAGCTTTGCCGACGTCAAGATGATCCTCGACGCGGTGGAGCGGGTCGAAGCTCGCTACCCGGAGCTGGTTGGTGGTACGGGCCTTTACGCGTACTCGGGACGCAGCGGCCCATTTGCCCACATCGATGTGCGCGGGACGCGTGCTCGCTGGGTCCGTGGCGTCTACAAGGGCCGTTCGAGACGAGTCGTTCGAAGCCGCAAGACCACGCCGAAAACGGCCAAGATCGTGCCGGCTAAAAACTCCCGCTGATCATCTTCCGATCCAGTAGGTCGCCTTGATCTGGAAGACATTGGTTGGCCGATCCCGGAAGAGCGCCGACCTGTCCCTCGCAAAATTGAAGTCGCCAAACTGGTCGAAACCCTCGCGCTGCTGAGTCCAGACGAAAAACAGCGTCGAGCCAGGACGATACTCCCATCTGACGACGGCAGTCCCACGCAATGAGCGGAGATTGAAGTCCGGGTTGGCGATAGTGAAAGGCGCCGCCGGTCCCGCTCCGTCCGGATCAATAGTATAGCCCGTCACCGCGCCGCTTTGCGTCTCCGTGTTGGTGGTCACAGTGCTGCCGTTGTCGCGGCCGAACAGATTCATGTGGCGGGACTTAACCTCCGCGAACTCCTTGAAGTTCGTGTACTTACCGCTCGCCAGAAATGGCTGCGCGAACATCTCGAGGGTCAAATTGGGCGTGAACGTCATGTTCACTCTCGTGTCCATCGAGAACGTTCGCTGATCCAGCCGCCCAAAGACGTAGCGCGTGCCGGCGAACTGCGGGGCTACAGTCGGATCGCTGATCGCATCGACGTATTGCTGCGCCGTCTTGTCGAGATCGAGCGTTGGTGAAAGGATGAGCAGCAGCCGGGATGACGGTTTGTAGGTCACCGAGGGGAAGTAGGCGATTCGCCCGCCCTCAGTGTTGTCGACTGGCCTGATGTAATTGAGTCCGATGTTCGCGACGACACGCTTGCGGTTATCAGTCCCGAAGTTGCCGGAGAGCATGCGGTACCCATAATGAATGACCGTCGGGCCTCCGCGGGTCAGACGCTCGTCGTACGTGCTCGGATGCAACAACACGAACCCGTTCACGTTCAGGTAGTTCTTGAATATGACCTGGCCCCACGCGTGGTAGTCGGCCTCGTTACGATCGCCATCGTAATTCGATTGGGTTTGAGCGCCCCAGATGGTGAAGGCCTGTCGGTACCAGGTACCGGGCGTAGTCCACTGTCGGAAAACGTTGAAGAGCATCCATTTATAGTCCGCCCGGTTCAGGACGCCGAGGTCCCCGGCCTCGAAACCAGGGCTGCGCCAATTCTGCGTCGTCTCCCACAACCAGTCGCCCGTGTTCTTCGCGAGGCGGGAGTAGAACCCGTAGCCATACAGGTCGTGCCGATTCGGGTCGAACACGGTCGAAAAGAGACCGTCAGTGGTCGCCGTTCGGCCGGGCCGCTGGTAGTAGCGCGCGCTGGAGAATTGCGCGCGCCGAATGGCGGCGGTGTCGCCGCCAATGTGCGTGAGTGCGCTCTGAACGTTGAACGAATAGGCCCGATTTGCCCAGTTGTGATCGAGGTCGAGTCCGACCACTTCGGCATTTGAGCGAAGCCGCGCGACTTCGTCCGGATTGCTAAGCGCGCGGTTAACCATTGTCGTGATCGTACCAATTCGCGTGGCGCCACCACGGAAATCCTTTCGCAGGCGGCCAACGAAATAGTTGGCCAGGGGCTCGACTTCCTGCGTTACGTCCTCGGTGCTGCCGACCGGTCGAAATCGAGCGCGCTCCCGGTCGGTGAGAGCGTCCATAATGCCAACGCTGATCCCGCTGCTCGTGCGTCCCGTAACTTTGCCCGCGGCGAGAATCGTGGTCGCGTCAGCCGCGTCCATGTAATCGGATTGGCCGGAAAGCAAGCCGGCGAGCTGGGGTGACCGCCCGATGCGCCGAGTGTAGATCAAATTCATGCTCGAGACGTTGCTGCAGAAAAAACAGCTAAATCCACCCGTCGAGAAATAGCCCGAGTTGGACACGAAGAATGGGCGCTTCTCGGAGAACGTCGTCTCGAAAACCGAGAGATTCACGACTGCCGGATCGACCTCCACCTGCCCGAAATCGGGATTCACAGTGGCGTCGAGCGTGAGGTTCGAGGTGAGGTTGAATTTCAGGTCCCCGCCGGCGCGATAGAGGACGTCGGTGTTGGAATGGTACGGGTCACCCGGCCGAGCACGTTCGAATTTGCTGCGCGTCGTCAGGTACGGCACGATCTCCATCTGCCGCGGCTGCGAGCCCACTTTGATGCCCTCGAGCGTGCCAAAGTATGCGGGGCCACCGGCCTCGTTGCTGCGCCAAAAGGCCCACATGTCCTGCTCGTTGCGGCGGTCAATGGTCCGCCAGATCTGCATTCCCCAGATCTGCTCAGACGCACGCGAGAAGCGCAGCTGCGAAAGTGGTATCCGGAACTCCGCTGTCCACCCAAGCGAATCGATCTTCGTCGCGCCTTCCCACACGGGGTCATAGGAGGCATCGCCGTTTTGATGGTCTCCCTTCACTCCATCCGGGTTGAGCTCGAACCACGTCCGACCGTTCTTGTCGCGGAAGGTGTCGAAAACGATCGAAATCTTGTCGGAGGTGAGATTGTTGTCGCCATTCATCACCTGATCGCGGCGGGCCAGGGCCGACCTGACTCCCGCGGCACCAAGCGAGTCGTACATCCGCGCCCCTATGTAAATGGCGCTGGCGTCGTAAAGAATGCGAAGCTCGGTCTTCTGGGTTGGCGGCTTGCCCTCGTCCGGAAACGACTGGATGAGGTCAGTGATCGGTTGAGCGGCTGCCCACGCTGCATCATCCAACCGACCGTCGACCGTCACCTCACCCTGACGGAGAGCCGCCTGCGCGACAGGCCTTGGGTCGTTGTGTGATCGAGTTGTGGTTTGGGCCGAAATGCCAGGGTACGGCGCGACGTAGGCTGATGCGAGAATCACCAGCGCGATGACTGACGGGCGAGTCAACATAGCGATGCCTTCGGGTGGATAGACTGGGGGCTGGGCGAATTCCGGGCAGCCCATCCTTTGCTACGGTCCGATCCTTAGACCGTGGAAAGGCCAAAAAGGTTGGAATTCAGTGGGTAATACGCCACGGATTCCGTGTGAACGTTTTGTAAACACTTTCAATACGGCGCGAGAAGCTGCGCAGTGTCAGCCCAGGCGGTGAGTGTCCAACGGAGCTCAAGGTTGTAATTTGCGCGGAGTCAACGCATCAGCTCACCCCGTGGGGGCTCCACTGAAACTCCGAATACTCTGCGCCGTGCTCGTCGCCGCCTATGACTCCGTAAGCGCCCAAACCGCCGCCAATGCGGGTTCGCTCAAACCCGAACAGGCCGAAAGTCACCTGCGCAATATCCGCCAGCTTACCGACGGAGGGGAGAACGCCGAGGCGTATTTCAGTCACGATGGGAGGCGGCTGATTTTTCAGAGTACACGCGGCGGCCGAGCGTGTGATCAACAATACGTCATGGACATAGATGGCTCACGCGTTCGGCGTGTATCGAATGGCCGCGGCAAGACGACCTGCGGCTACTTTATGGACGGCGATCGACGCATCCTCTTTGCCTCGAGCCATGCGCTGCAGCAGGATTGCCCGCCGCGCCCCGATCCGTCGAAGGGTTATGTGTGGCGCCTCGACCCGTTCGACCTTTATACCGCACGCACCGACGGCTCGAATCTGCGTCGACTCACTCATTTCGGTGTGTATACAGCGGAAGGCGTGATATCGCCTGACGGGCGGCGCATCGTCTTCACATCCCTAAAGGATGGCGACCTCGACATCTACGTAATGAACGTCGACGGCTCGGGACTACGCCAGTTGACGCGTCAAGTTGGGTACGACGGCGGTCCATGGTGGTCGCCCGACGGAAAGCGGATCGTCTATCGGGCCAATCACCCACAGACTTCCGACGAAATCGCCACCTATCGAGGCTTGCTCGCACAGCGGCTGGTGCGGCCGAACAAGATGGATCTCTGGATCATGAACGCCGATGGCAGCGACCAACACCAGATTACCCAGCTCGGCGCCGCGAGCTTCGGTCCGTCGTGGACCGCCGATGGTCGCAAGATCATTTTTTCTTCGAACCATCACACCGATCCGAAGCTGGGGAATTTCGATTTGTTCCTTATCAACCCAGACGGCTCGGGGCTCGAGCAGATTACCACCGCCGCGACGTTCGACGGGTTTCCGATGTTCAGTTTTGATGGAAAACGGCTGGTGTGGGCCTCGAATCGGCACAGCGCGAATCCACACGAGACCAACTTGTTCATCGCAGATTGGGTAGAGTGAAAGAGGGATGAGGGATGAGGGATGAGGGACGCCGTCGCAGCTGAATTCCCACAGAACCAATCTCGACCGCATCCCTCATCCCTCATCCCTCATCCCACATCCCGCCTTTGTGACGAGCTCAGCAGTTGCGCGTTTTAGCACGTGAGCACCAACGCGAATTTCACTGCAAGCGATGACATCTTCCGTACGTCCCATTCTGTCCTCCTCAAGTGGAACTACAGCGAACCGCTCCAACGCCCTTCAGAGCTCCGATTCCTTGACAAAGTGCTGATGGCGCGCCAATTGAAGTTGAGGTCGGCAGACCCTTCGAGTGCCTTTGGGGTACCGCACCTGGCGCGTCAGGCGAGCTTCTGAACCCATTCTAGAAATTCATAATGAAACGCATTGCATTATTGCTGGTTCTTGTCATCGGGCTGGCGACGACGTCCGCGGCGCGGTCGCAGCAGCCTACTCCGAAATCTTCGGCCAAGCCAAAGCCGACAACTACTGATTCTGTCGCTCTCAAGCCTTCGGCGGAGCTACAGCGCTCTCTCGAAGAACTGGCCGCGGCCGTCCAGGCGCTCGCGCAGCGAATCGCCTCGGACCCGCAGATCAAGGCTGCGGCAATGCAGGTCGCGTCCGGAGCGGTTACGACGGCACAGCAGGTGGTGGCCGAACAGTCGGTAACCATCCAGGAAGCGCTGAAGAAGGCCGCCGAGAACATCACCGCGGCGCAGGCGGCACAACAGCAACGGACGAAAAAACCGTAGCCAGGTCGGCACAAGCCATACGTCGCGCCGTCACCGGCGCCGTCCTCGGCGGCCTTTGCGCGATTGCCGCCCACGTACTGGGTGTTCAGCAGCTTCTTCGCCGGCCTGAGCTCGCGCTTTACATTCCCACCGCGATCGTCGGTGCCGCGCTCGGAGTGACCCGTTTGCGGCCGTTGCTGTGGCTCGTCGCGGGGATTCTCGCACTTCTTTGTATCGTCATCGGCTACACACCGCTCGTGAAATCGATGGCGGAACAATTCGTCAGACGCGATCCGGTGCCCGCGCGGGCAGATGCGATCGCAGTGTTGTCCATGGGTTTGACTCCCGACGGGCGGATGCGTAGCGAGACACTCGATCGGCTGTTAACCGGCCTGAAACTCGCCAACCGCGGCGTGGCCCCAGTGATGCTCGTGTCGCGAGAGCGAAGGAGATTTGGCGGCGAAAGCGTTTCCGATTCCGCAGACCTTCAGAATGTCGTCGCTCTCGCGCGCGCAGAAATCCCAATAATTTTCGTCGACTCGATATTCACGACACGCACTGAGGCTTTGAGAATGAAGGCCGTCGCGCAGCAGCATGGGTGGACCAGTCTGATCGTCGTGACATCGCCGATGCACTCGAAGAGAGCCTGTGCTACCTTCGAGGCGGTCGGATTCAAAGTTGCGTGCACACCGGCGGACGTGCGCCAATCCGGTCTGTATGAAAGAGCCAACGCCGAGGATCGATTGCGTGCCTTTCGGTCGTGGTTGTACGAGACGTTCGCGACTGACTCATATCGCAGGCGAGGCTGGATTCATTGAGCCGTTGAACGGGAATTACGGGGAATATTCGTCATGAATTCTGGGCTGCCGGTTCCAGCATCGTCGGAAGCGTCGCTCGCGCATCCCGCGATCGATACGCGAGGAATCTGGAAGGTCATCACCGCGTCGTCGGTCGGGACGATGATCGAGTGGTACGACTTCTACATATTCGGAAGTCTCGCCGCGATAATCTCGACGCAGTTTTTCCCCGGCGACAATCCAACCGCGAGTTTTCTCAAGACCCTCGCGACTTTTGCGGTCGGATTTGCCGTGCGCCCCTTCGGCGCGCTCGTCTTCGGTCGTATTGGCGACTTGATCGGGCGCAAGTTCGCTTTTCTGACGACGCTTCTCATCATGGGCGGATCGACTGCGGCGATTGGTTTTTTGCCCGGCTACAACCGCATCGGAATCGCCGCGCCGGTCATTCTGGTGTTCCTCCGGCTCCTACAGGGCCTCGCTCTTGGCGGAGAGTACGGCGGCGCGGCTGTGTATGTAGCGGAGCACGCGCCCGATAATCGGCGCGGCTACTATACGAGCTTCATCCAAACGACGGCAACACTAGGGCTGTTTCTGTCGCTCGCGGTGATTCTCATCGTTCGCGCGGCTCTCGGAGAGACGGCGTTCGGGGCCTGGGGCTGGCGAATTCCGTTCATCCTGTCACTCTTCCTCGTCGCCATCTCGTATTACATCAGGATTCGGCTACGCGAGTCGCCGCTCTTTTCGATTCTAAAGGAGACGGGAAAGACTTCGCGCGCACCAATTCAGGAAAGCTTTGGCACGTGGTCACGGTGGAAAGTGTTCTTCACGGTTCTGTTCGGCGCCGCGGCCGGACAGGCCGTGGTCTGGTACACAGGCCAATTCTACGCACTGCTATTCATGCAAACCGTCCTGAAAGTGCCCCTCGTCACGTCCTATGTATGCGTCGCGATCGCACTCGTGCTGGGCGCACCGCTCTTCGTGTTCTTTGGCAGCCTGTCCGACCGAATTGGTCGGAAGAAGATCATGATGGCCGGAAATCTTCTTGCCGCGGCACTCTACATACCGATTTACCACGGCATGAAGCTGTACTCGAATCCGGTGAACGCGTTCGCGCTGACTGCGCTGGTGTTTGTGCAGGTCGTGTTTGTCACAATGGTCTACGGACCGATCGCCGCGTTTCTCGTTGAAGCGTTCCCGGCCAAGATCCGCTACACTTCGCTCTCACTACCCTATCACTTCGGTAATGGCTGGTTCGGTGGATTCCTGCCGATCATCGCGACGAGCCTGGTGGCGCGCACCGGGAATATCTACGCTGGCCTCGCGTTTCCGATCATCGTTGCCCTTATAACCTTCGTGGTCGGATCGATCCTGCTTCGGGATCAACACAAAGAGAGCATCTGGGCCGAGGTTCACGCCGCCGGTAATCCCACAATTCGATCCGCCGCACGAGTCTAATGCAGCGAGCTGCAAAATGATGTTGCTCCTCGCGGCTGCGGTGCTGCTGATCGGCGCTCGCCCCGACTCGGTGCTCGACCAAATCCAGGCGCGGATCGCCGAGGAAGCGGGTGCTCAGGTCGGCATTGCATACATCGACCTCGGCTCCAGCGACACCCTCTTTCTAAACGCGGACACGAGCTTTCATGCGGCGAGCACCATGAAGGTCCCGGTGATGATCGAGTTGTTTCGGCGCGCCGGTCGCGGCTCATTCCGCATGGACCAGGGTCTCATGCTCGTCAACCAATTCGGATCCATCGTGGACGGATCGCCATACGCGCTCGATCCCGGGTCGGATAGCGATTCGAGCCTTTATAGCCGTATCGGTCAACGGGTACGCGTCGACACTTTGCTGCGCCTGATGATCACCCGCTCCAGCAATTTCGCGACGAATACGCTCATCACGTTGGTCGGCGCTGACGCGGTGACCAGAACGATGCGAGAGCTTGGTGCACAGCGAATCCAGGTCCTGCGCGGCGTCGAAGACGGGAAGGCGTTCGACAAAGGACTGAACAACACGACGACGGCACGGGATCTGGCATTGATCCTCCGCGCAATTCAGGAAGGCAAGGCAGCCTCGCCGTCGGCGACGCGGCACATGCTCGACATCCTTCTTGCGCAGGAGTTCAACGAGAAAATTCCGGCCGGATTACCAGCGGGAACCCGCGTCGCGCATAAGACCGGCGAAATCACGGCGGTATCTCACGACGCGGCGATCGTCTATCCGGCCGGTCGAAAACCGTATGTCCTCGTGGTTCTGACACGTGGGGTGCGTGACGGCACCAGGTCGAGCAAGCTCATCGCCGATTTATCGCGCATCGTCTACTCCCATAACCTTGCGACTGCTGGGCGAGCCAGTGCCCTCGCTCGCCAGCGATGAAGGTCGCATTCATCGGACTCGGAGATATCGGCGCGCTGATGGCGTCGCACCTCGCGCGTGATCCCTTCGAGCTCACGGTGTGGAATCGCACATTGTCAAAATCCGAGGAGTTCGCGCGGAGCTACAAAGCGCGGGTTGCGCGGACGCCGGCGGAAGCGGTAGGTGATGCAGAAGTAGCAATCACTTGCCTTCCGTCATCGATCGAAGTGGAAGCCGTGATTCACGGTGAAAGCGGAATTCTCGAGGCGATGCGCAAAGGCTCGGTTCTAGTGGACTGCACGTCCGGGGACCCGCCGACGTCACGATCCATCGCCGCCGAGCTCGGTGGACGCGGCGTTGAGTTCATCGACGCACCCGTGAGTGGCGGGACGACGGCGGCAAAAGCCGGCACGCTGACGGTCATGTGGGGTGGCGAAAGCACTGTGTTCGATCGCGTGCGGCCGGTGATCGAAGCCTTCGGCAAAAAAATCGTGCACGCCGGCCCCGTTGGCGCTGGCGATGCACTGAAGGCGGTGAACAACGCGCTGCTCGCGGTCCACATACTCTCGACCGCGGAGGGTCTCGCCGTTCTCGTGAAGGCTGGCGTCGATCCAAGAGTCGCGCTCGATGTCATCAACGCATCGAGTGGTCGGTCGAACAGCTCCGAGAATTTGATCCCACAGCGCGTTCTGACGCGCGCCTTCCCGCGGACGTTTCGCCTCGCCCTGCTCGAGAAGGACATAGCCATCGCAGCGGTAATGGCGGAAGACCTCAAGGTGAGAACTCCAGTTATCTCATTGACGGCGGAACGCTTTCACGAAGCCCGAGAAAGACTGGGCGAACAGGCCGACCACGTCGAAGCGGTAAAAATCGTCGAAGAGGAAAACGGTATCGAAATCAAGTGATTTCGATCAGATTTCCGCGAAGTCAGCCGCGATTGCCGAGTGCTGCGCGGTCCACCGCGGCGATCCTTTCGGCGGCGAGACGAGGGTCGATTTCAGGAGCGACCTCCTCGTCCGAGAGATCGGATGTCCACTGCGCCCTTTCGACGACTCGCCGCCCGTCCGGAACGAGCAAACCGAATTCGATCTCAGCGCGCCGGCAGAACCTCTCCTGTCTGGCCCGGTCCTCCATCTCGAGAGGAAACCCAAGGCGGTGTAGGCGCGCGTGCATCGCTTCGTGCAGTATCGTCGCCGCTACTTCGGCGTCGGAAAAAGTGCGATTCACGGTAAACGTGAGCTCCACCAGGCACGCACGCTGTTGATGGAAATAGGCACCGCGACACGCAAAGCGCTTCGAAACGATGTACGCGAAATCCCGCTTGAGATGTCGGAAATGGTGGGGAGCGTACTTCTCGATGAGAGCGAGGCAGCGATGGATACGGCCGAACACGTCGTCGGTGTTTATGTCCGGACGCGTGTTTTCGACGAACACCAGGATCCCCAGCACTTCGCGCTTGGCGACTTGATTCGCGGAACGATCACTGCCCAGCAATCTCAGGATTTCAGCAAGCATCTGTCAAAAATAGTCCGAGCCGCGACCAAAATGTCTTCAATTAGCGCGCGGGCGGCGCCATATTTGTGCACCAATGGCTACGAAAACAACGACGGTCCTCGACGCGCGGGCCGTCGAGCGCACCTTGAAGCGGATGTCCGTCGAGATCGTCGAGCTCAACCGCGGGACGGACGACCTCATCATCGTTGGAATACAGCGGCGCGGTGTCCAGCTTGCTGACCGTCTCGTCAAAATGATCGACGACGGCGAAGGAGTGGCGGTTCCGCAAGGCTCACTGGATATCACTTTGTATCGCGACGATCTGCAGACGGTCGGCCCGCGACCTGTCGTTGGTCCGACCTACCTGCCGTGGGACCTCGATGGCAAACACGTCGTGATCGTTGACGATGTGCTGTACACGGGGCGCACTGTGCGTGCGGCTCTCGACGAGCTCGCCGACTTCGGGCGCCCGGCTTCGATTTCCCTCGCCGTTCTCATCGATCGCGGTGGTCGCGAGCTTCCCATTCATGCCGACGTGGTCGGCAAGAAAGTCGAAGTCGGCGACGACGAGCGGGTGGACGTAATGGTCGCGGAGCTCGATAAGCGCACCGAGGTCGTGATCGTGCCCAAGTCCGCGGCGTGACCGGAGCGCTCGGCAAAGATCTCCTCGGCCTCGAGTCGCTGACGGGCGACCAGATTCGGCTCATTCTAGACACGGCCGAGCCCTTCAAGGAGATCAGCGAGCGAGCGATCAAGAAGGTGCCAGCGCTGCGTGGCTCGACCATCGTCAATCTCTTTTTCGAAAACTCGACTCGCACACGGATCTCGTTCGAGTTCGCGGAAAAACGGTTGTCAGCAGACACCGTCAATGTTTCGGCTTCCGGATCGAGCGTGTCAAAAGGGGAGACGCTCGTCGATACGGCGCGGAATCTCGAGGCCATGCGGATCGACATGGTCGTGATCCGTCACTCCGCCTCCGGAGCAGCGCAATTCCTCGCGGATCGAATTAAATCGAACGTCATCAACGCGGGTGACGGGACCCATGAGCATCCGACGCAGGGACTGCTGGACATCCTGACGCTGCGCGATCGATTCGGCGACTTGAAGGGCCGCCGGATCTGTATCTGCGGTGACATCCTGCACTCGCGTGTCGCGAGATCCAACATCTGGGGATTGACCAAGCTAGGCGCCGAGGTAGCCGTGTGCGGCCCGCGATCGCTGCTGCCAAATGCGATCGACGAGTTTGGCGTGCGGATCTTCGACCGCATCGAGGAGGCCATCGAGTGGGCCGAAGCGCTGAACGTGCTCCGGCTACAGTTCGAGCGAATGACCGCCGGCTACATACCGTCGGCGAGGGAGTACAATCGCGTCTTCGGAATTTCTCGCGAACGACTCGATCGCGCCAAGCGCGACGTTCTCATTCTGCACCCGGGGCCGATGAACCGCGGTGTCGAGATCGACTCCGATGTTGCCGATGGCCCACACAGCGTGATCCTCGATCAGGTTACGAACGGTGTCGCGGTTCGGATGGCAGTTCTCTATTTGCTCGCCGGGGGAAAACCTGAGCTCGCGGAAGCGGCGAAAGGCGGAAGCAGCCGGGGAAGGGAAGAGTGAAGCCGATCCTCCTGCACGGCGGCACCTTGGTGGATCCGTCCCAGCGGCTGGAGGAACGGGGTGATCTCTTGATCATCGATGGAGCGATTGCGGAAATCGGGGCTTCTCTTGGCGGGCCTGACGACGCAGATGTGATCGACTGTACGGATCTCATTGTCTCGCCAGGTTTCATCGACGTCCACTGTCATTTGCGTGAGCCGGGACGTGAAGATGTGGAGACGATTGCAACGGGCGCGCGGGCCGCGGCAGCGGGAGGGTTCACCGCGGTGTGCGCGATGCCGAACACCGATCCCGTGACGGATAACCAGGCCGCGGTTGGATTCATCGTCCGGCAGGCGCAGCGCGCCGGTGCTGCACGCGTCTATCCCATCGGCGCCATTTCGGTCGGTCAGGAAGGCAAGGCGCTCGCGGAATTCGGCGAAATGGTCGGGGCCGGGGCGGTCGCCGTCAGTGATGACGGAAGGCCCGTGGCAAGCGCCCAACTAATGCGAACGGCCCTCGAGTACGCCCGCACGTTCAGAATCCCGGTCATCGATCACTGCGAGGAGCCAACGCTCTCGGCCGCCGGAGCGATGAACGAAGGCATTGTCAGCGCGCAGCTCGGACTCAAGGGAATTCCGGCAGAAGCCGAGGAGATAATGGTGATACGCGATATTCTCCTCGCGCGATTGACCGGTGGACATGTGCATCTCGCGCATATGAGCACAAAGGGTTCTGTCGAATTGATCCGCTGGGGCAAGGATCGCGGTATCAATGTCACCGCGGAAGTGTGTCCCCACCACCTTTCGCTCACGGAGGAGAGCGTCCGCGGATACGAGACCAACGCGAAAATGAATCCGCCGCTTCGCACAGCGGCCGACGTTGAAGCGCTGCGCGACGCGGTGAAGGACGGGACCATCGACCTGATCGCCACCGATCATGCGCCGCACCACTATGACGAGAAAGAGCGAGAGTTCGCGGATGCACCAAACGGAATCGTCGGGCTGGAGACGGCCCTCGCTGTCGTCGTGACCAATCTCGTGGAGACGGGCTATCTCTCGTTCCCCCAGCTTGTCGATCGCATGTCATGCACGCCCGCCCGAATTTTCAATCTCCCCGGTGGGTCGCTTGCGCGTGGCGCGGCGGCCGACGTCACCGTGTTCGATCCCAGACTCCGTTGGAAGGTCGACCCAACGCGCTTTCTATCGAAGGGGCGGAACACACCCTATAGCGGAGTGACCCTCGTTGGCCGCGCGGCTTGTACTATTGTGGCGGGGTCGGTCGTCTTTCGATCGGGGAGTTCCGCCCGCGATCGCTAGGGGATGAATCGAGCAAGGGGATGAAGTACGATGGCTGAGAGAGAGCCTGTCTCGTTAGACGCGCTCAACGGGCTGCTCAAAGAGCGCCAACGGTATGAAGAGTGGCTCGCCGCGCTGGAGGAGAAGCGCGCGAGTACCTCCGACTCCGTCTATCAGCGAGTCCAGGCTGACTATCAAACGCGCCTGCGCGAAGTCTCCGGTAAATTGGCGGAACGTGCGGGCGAGCTGCGTGCGAACATCGACACGCTCACCATTCGTCTGGACGAGATCAGCCGGCAAGAGCATCAGCAGCGAGAGGCGCGGCAGGAAGCCGAGCTGCGCGCTGCTGTCGGGGAGTACACCGACAAGCAGTGGAAGGAAATCGGCGGAGCGTGGGACAAGGAGCTGTCGCGCCTCGTGAAGGAGAAGAGCGCCATCGAAGGTCAGCTGAACGAGCTGAATCGCATCTTCGCATTGAGCGTGAAAGAGAAGCAGGCCGAGGCGATTGCGCTGGGCAGGCAGCCGTCGAATGACGGCGCCAATGCGCCGATCTCGCCCGTAGTGCCAAGGCCGGCGATCCCCGAGCCGCCGACGCTCAACCCTCCCTCACGTGTAGAACAGACTGCGGGGCGTCCAACGCCTGCTACCGCGAATACTCCGACTGGACGCTCACCATTCGACCAGTTTCCGGTTCTGCGTCCAGGCACTGGGACAGTCTCGCCCCCGGCCACGACGGCTGTTGCCACTCCGCCGTCGGTTCCGAAGAGCACGGGCGCGCACGATCCGCGGTCCGAGCAGCACAAGACGCTCAAATGTCCGGAGTGCGGTGCGGCGAATTACCCGACGGAGTGGTACTGCGAGCGCTGCGGCGGAGAGCTGGCTACCATGTAGCGAGGCTGTGCCAGGTTATCGTTGCAAAGTCCGCGAAAAAAAAAGGCGCCCAGTAGGCGCCTTTTTGATTGAGCGTTCGAAACTATTTGCCAGGCTTCGCGAGCCTGCTCTTGTGTCGGGCGGCCGCGTTCCTGTGGATCAGGCCTTTGCGCGCGGCTCGGTCCAGAAGTTTGACCGCTGCAGTCTTTTCCTCAGCCGTTCCCGTCGCAGCGCGCTTGAGCGCGGTGCGGAGCGCGGATTTCTGGGCGCGGTTGCGGATGGCAGCGGCGCGTGATTTCCGCATGTTCTTTTTCGCTGAAGCAAGATTGGGCACGAACTGATCTCCGGGGCTTTTTTGGCTGTGATGTAGCTCTCAAATTTGCTCGGCGCGACGGCTTAAGTCAACGACCGACCTTCGCCCCAAAGGTGCCGACGCGGGCTCCGGAATGCTAACTTCTACGCGCAGCTAGAACATTCCACACGGAAGCCATTGAGCACCTCAGTCCAACAATTCATCCTCGTCGCGCCGATGCTGCTGTTTTCGATGGTCGCGCACGAGTACGCCCACGGCTACGCCGCTCTCAAGCAAGGGGACACGACGGCGTATTCACTCGGACGCCTGACATGGAATCCCATTCCGCACATCGATCCGTTCATGACGATTCTGTTGCCACTCCTCATGTACGTGACGACTGGCGGCCGGATGGTCCTCGGTGGCGCGAAGCCGGTTCCGGTTATTCCGCGCAACTACCGCAATTACAAGCGCGGCGACATCATCGTCTCGCTCGCCGGAGTCGCGACCAATCTGTTGATCGCCATTATCTGCGTACCGCTGATCATCGCGGTTGGGTACCTCGGCAGTGCGCTGCCCGCACTGCGCGACACCGGCGCGCTCATTCAGGCAATGCTTCGGTTCGGGATCGTCATCAATCTGTCTCTTCTGGCGTTCAACCTGATTCCCATCCCGCCGCTCGATGGGTCGCACGTCTTCAAGTACATTTTGCCGCCAGCATGGGCACTCAACTACCAGCGAATCGGCGGGCAGGGACTGCTCATTCTCATCCTTCTGCTGACCTTCGGAAGGCCATTGCTTACGCTCTGGTTTAGCCCCGTCTTTTTTCTGGACGACCTCGCGGCGCGGGCGATCTTCCCGTTCATCCTGCCAAGCCAATGGACGATGTGACGCTCGGAGCAAACGGTTCGCTGGCGGTCGCCCCGTCGGCTACGTCCGAAGTCTTCGTCGTCGAGCTCGCCGAGTATTCGGGCCCGCTCGACTTGCTGCTCACGCTGATACGTGACGAGCAGATCGACATCTACGACATCCCGATTGCGCGAATCGCCGAGCAGTTTCTCGCGCGCATTTCTTCGCTCAAGCTCGATGAAGCGGCCGACTATCTCGAAATGGCGGCGCGCCTCGTCCGCATCAAGGCGCAGCTGTTGTTGCCGCGCCGCGAAGGTGAGGATGTCTGGGATGACCCGCGCGCCGAGCTCGTTCGGCGACTCCTCGAATATCAACAAGTGCGCGAAGTGGTCGACGTCCTCGAGCGCCGCAGCGAAGACCGTCGCGGACGCTTCGCACGGGCGTACACCCAGGAGGCAGTGCAGGTGCCCGTCGCCGGCCCGCTGACGATCTCGCTGCCCGAGCTTTTGTCTGCAGTCGATCGCGTGCTGCGACTGGCCCGGAAGCCCCACATTCACGATGTCGTGCCGCGCGCGCTCGATGTCGATGGCGCGATCGGCATCGTGCGTGCGCTGCTCGCGATTCGTGCGCACGCGCAGTGGAAGGACATTCTGCCAAGAAAGGCCGAGCCGTGGGAGGTGCTCTCGCTGCTTCTTGCACTTCTGGAGCTCGCAAAACGTGGGGAGCTTCGGTTGAGCCAGCCGCGCGCCTTCGCCGCATTCGAGATAACGCGTGACCCCTCTAGCGAAGCTGCTTGAGGCTGCGCTCTTCGCGAGCGCGACTCCGGTTCCAGTCGACGCGCTGCGCGCGATGGCAGCGCATGCCGAAGACTCCGAGAGCACGCTTGAAGGAGCGCTCGAAGAATTACGGTCACACTACGATTCCGATGGGCATGGAGTCGAGCTGATCGAAGTTGCCGGTGGCTGGCAGATTCTTACACGACCCGAGTACACCGAAGCAATCGAGCGGGCCCAGCTCGCAGCTCGGCCCCAGCGGTTGTCGGCGGCAGCGCTCGAGACCCTGGCGATCATCGCGTACCGCCAGCCGATTGGACGCGCCGAGATCGAAGAGATCAGAGGCGTGGGAGCGGGCGCCATCCTCAAGTCTCTGCACGAGCGTGGATTGATCGATGTCGTCGGTCGGGGAGAAGGACTTGGCCGTCCGCTGCTCTACGGAACGACGTCATCGTTCCTCGAGCAGTTCGCGCTTCGTCATCTCGAAGAGCTGCCGCGCGCGGACGAATTGGCCATCGCTCTGCGAGCCCCGCGCCAGGCGACTCCGCCAGGCGGCGTTGCTGTCAAGGACAACGGCGAGGCGCCCCCGCGGGCAGATTGAATGCCCGAAACAATGCGGATTCAGCGCGCGCTGGCGCGCGCGGGGATCGCGTCTCGTCGCGCCGCGGAGGAGCTGGTCGCCGCCGGCCGCGTTCGCATCAATGGAGCTGTCGCCCAGACGGGGCAAAGCGTGGATCCCGAGCGTGACAAGATCACGGTCGACGGTAAGTCGGTTTCGGCACCGGCTGAACCATACTGGATCGTTCTCAACAAACCGTCGGGAATTCTAACCACGCGATCCGACCCGGAAGGTCGCCGCACGGTTTTCGGCCTGGTCGATGATGTACCGGGTCTCACCTACGTCGGACGACTCGACTACATGACCGAAGGGGTGCTTCTACTCACCACCGACGGCGACGCGGCGCACAAATTGACACACCCGAGCGGCGAGCTCGAACGGACATACATCGCGCTTGTACGGGGTGATGGCGCTGACGCGGCACGAGCAGCGATGAAGGGTGTAGAGCTGGAGGATGGCCTGGTGATGCCGCGCGATGTTTCGGCGCGGCGTGTCGGGCGCGGGATGTGGGAGCTCGAGATCACCATCGCCGAAGGAAAGACGAGGGAGATCAGACGATTGTGCGCGGCGCTCGGTCTCGAGGTTCAGAGACTGGTGCGCACGAAGTTTGGCCCGGTGAAACTCGGTACACTGGGATCGGGGAAAACGCGTCCTGTGACGGCGCGCGAGATGGAGATCATCGCCGCGCTCACCAAGGGCGGCGGCAAGAGCAAGAACACTACGAGAGGAGCCAGACGTGAGCGCACAAACCGTTACAGCCGCTGATGCATCGATCGTCCAGGAGGTCGTACAGCAGGTAGGTCGGCGGATAGTTGGCCAGGAATACATGGTCGAGCGCCTTTTGATAAGTCTGCTAACCGGCGGTCACGTTCTACTCGAGGGCGTTCCCGGACTCGCCAAAACTTTGACCGTTCGCACACTCGCGGAAACGATCAACACATCGTTCAGCCGAATCCAGTTCACACCCGACCTGCTACCCGCGGATGTCGTCGGAACGCAGATCTACGACCAGTCGAACGGGCGATTCTCGGTGAAGAAGGGGCCAATATTCGCCAACATCATTCTGGCCGACGAAATCAATCGTGCACCGGCAAAGGTTCAGGCCGCGCTCCTCGAAGCGATGCAGGAGAAGCAGGTAACGATCGGTGGGACAACGCACATTCTCGAAGAGCCGTTCCTGGTGCTTGCCACGCAAAACCCAATCGAGCAGGAGGGGACATACCCGCTTCCGGAAGCCCAGGTCGATCGCTTCATGCTGAAGCTGCATGTCGGCTATCCATCGCGAGAGGAGGAGAAGGAAGTTCTCAGACGGATGGCCAGTGGCGAGCCGATTCCTGTCGATCGCGTTGCGACCCCACGGCAGATCCTCGACACGCGCCGGCACATCGCTGAGCTGTACATCGACGAGCGGATCGTCGACTACATCGTCGAGATCGTGCACGCTACGCGGAATCCCGAGCAGGCCGGGCTCGCCGAGCTCAAACCACTGATCGAGTTTGGTGCGAGTCCGCGTGCGACCCTGGCGCTCGCGCAGGGCGCACGCGCGCACGCGTTTCTGCGCGGACGAGCGTTCGTGACGCCTGACGACGTCAAAGCGATCGCGCCAGACGTACTCCGTCATCGCGTGCTTCGTACTTACGAAGCCGAGGCTGAAGAGGTGACGAGCGACGAGATCGTCGGACGCATTCTGCAGGCGATCCCAGTTCCGTGATCGATTTCTTCCGTGCTCGCCGGCGTCGCGCTGAACCTCCGAAGCGCACCGCCGAGAAGCCGATGGGGGTACCTCCGGAAATCCTGCGGCAGGTAAAGCTCATCGAGCTGCGCACGCGCGGACTGGTCAACTCGGTTTTCACTGGCGAGTACAGGTCCGTGTTCAAGGGGCAGGGAATGGAGTTCTCCGAGGTACGGGAATACCAGGCCGGCGACGAAGTCCGATCGATCGACTGGAACGTAACGGCGAGAATGCGACGACCCTTCGTCAAGCGCTACATCGAGGAGCGCGAGCTGACCGTGATGCTGATCGTGGACCTGTCCGGCTCCGAGAGATTTGGAACGGTAAAGCGATTCAAGAGCGAGCTCGCGAGCGAGCTCGCAGCAGTGCTGGCGATGTCCGCGGTCCGCAACAACGACCGCGTCGGCGTGCTGCTTTTCACGGATCGTATCGAGCACGTGATTCCGCCGCGCAAGGGAAGGCGTCACGTGCTCCGCATCATCCGCGACCTGCTTGCGTTCGAGCCCGTGGGGCGCGGCACAGACATGGTGATCGCGATCGACTATGTCGCGCGGATGCTGAACCAGCATGCGATCGTCTTCATCGTCTCCGATTTTCTGGAGGACGACATCTCGCACCCGCTGAAACTCCTGGCACAGCGTCACGACGTGGTCGCGGTTACCGTCGAAGATCCCAGCGAGCGTGATCTTCCCGACATCGGGATCGCACGCCTTATCGATCCCGAAACCGGCGAGACATTCGAGGTAGACACGAGCAGCCCCAATGTCCGTCGCGTCTACGGCGAGCGCGTCAGCGCCGAGCGGGAAGAGCGCAAGCATCTGCTGCGCCGACTGGCGATCGACGAGGTGGCCGTGCGCACGGAAGGCGGAGTCGTCGAACCGCTGCTTCGATTTTTTCGCGCCCGCGAGACGAGGGCCTGGCGTCGGTGATCGCGCTCAGCATCGCGCTCATGTTGATCCAGGCGACAGCGCCGCAAACGCAGGGCGCCTCGCAAACGCCGCCCGCGATGCAGCCAGAGCTCACCGTCCAGATGGGTTATCGGGTCAGCCCCGACACGGTTGTAGTTGGGCAGCCGTTCAACCTATTCATCAAGGTCCTCGCGCCGAAGGGAGTGCGATTCGAGTTTCCCGCCGGGCCCGATACAACCACCGAGAATGGCGTTCGCCCGATCGAGCTGCGCGGCGAGAAGATTGTCTCGATGCTCGGCGACACTGCGGTCGCGCTCTACCACCTTGTTGCGTGGGACATCGGGATCCAACCACTGAGAATGCCCGATGTGCGCGTAACGCTCCAAGGCCAGGAGCGTCGCCCACCACTCGGCCGCGCCGCGGTGTTCGTCAAATCCGTTCTTCCGGCGGATACCACTCTGCGCGTTCCAAAACCAGCGCGGCCCGCGATCGTTTTGCCGGTGTTCAACTGGTGGCCGTGGCTTGCGGCGCTGGCCGCGCTCGTTGCAATCGGTCTGCTGTGGTGGGCGTGGCGGCGCTATCGAAACCGACCGAAACGACCGATAGACCCGTACGTGCGCGCGCAGCAGGAATTTGCGCGCATTGCGGCGCAACGGCTGCTGGAATCTGGCCGGTCAGCAGAATACTTCACGGCAATGGTCGATGTCGCTCGCGAATATCTGGCGGCGCGCGTTACCGGTGTTCGACGCTCGGACACAACGTCCGAGCTGCTGCGCGCAATGGAGCCGCGCGATGGCATCGAGAGCGAGCTGCCGTCCTTGCTCGACCGAGCCGACCTCGTGAAGTTTGCTCGCGCCGACGTTTCGCGCGAAGGCGCTGGTGAGGCGGGTCGGACGCTCAGAGGGATTGTCGACCACGTTGAGGCGAGAATCAACCCAGAGTCTGCGCCCGGTAAACGCGCGCTTGCCTCGAAGGAGCGGGCGGCGTGAGCGTCTTCGGGTTATTCGAATTCTACACTTCGGAAGCGCTCTGGCTTCTGCTGCTGCTTCCCGCATGGTGGATATGGCGCAGGTTCCGACGCAAGGATGCGATCGTTTTCTCGCGTACTTCGGTACTCGCTACCGGACCGCACGTGGGAGGCTGGGTGCCGGCGGCGGTCTTCGTCCTCAGAAATATCGCGCTTGCATCGTTCGTCATCGCGCTCGCGCGCCCACGGTCGGGGGCTCACACCGAAACCCACACCAGCGAAGGAATCAACATCGTGTTGGCGATCGATCTGTCGAGCTCGATGCTCGCACTCGATTTTCGTCCGAACAACCGGATCGAAGTCGCCAAAGACAAAGTGAAGCAGTTCATCGCGCGACGCACCTCGGACCGGATCGGGGTCGTCGCGTTCGCTGGCGAGGCACTCACCCAAGTCCCGCTCACCACCGATTACCCGGTCGTCATGCAGGCAGTCTCGAATCTTCAGGCAGGCCAGCTGGAGGACGGAACCGCGATTGGGAATGCGATCGCAACTGCCGCCAACAGGCTTCGCGATGCACCGGGCAAATCGCGCGTTCTGATTCTGCTCACCGATGGAGTGAACAATCGTGGAAGCGTCGAGCCACTGACCGCGGCAAAGGCGGCGGAGGCTTACGGAATCAAGATCTATGGGATTGGTGTCGGCAGCGCGGGAATGGCGCCCGTACCTGTCGGTCGCAACGCCGGCGGTGGCTTGCGGTACGAGTATCAGCCTGTCGAAATCGATGAGCGTCTACTCAGCAACATCGCAACGATGACAGGTGGCAGATACTTCCGGGCTCGCGACGCGGCGGCTCTGCAAAATATCTACGCTTACATCGATCGAATGGAGCGCGCACCCGTTCGTTCAAGCACCGTTGTCCGTTACCGCGAGCTATATCGCTGGCCACTCATGCTCGGCCT